>JALXEF010000178.1 GCA_027069855.1 Caldifarciminota bacterium | reverse complement strand
GCCGGTGCCGGCGCAAAGGTGACCGCGATCCAGGGTTCCGGCCCCTGGGGCACCCGAACCTGCCACACGGCAAAGGCGAGCAAGAGCAGCAGATGAAGCCCCAGGGACACGGCCCAGGCGATGCCGCGGTCGCTCATCCCTCTCCCTCGTGGGTGGCGATCACCAGCCGCTCGGCGCCGCCCTTTCGGGCGGCCTCCAGCACCTCCACGGCCTTCTGCAGGGGCACCTCACGGTCGGACATGAGCACCACCGGACTCTGCGGATGCTGGCTCAGGATCTGGTGGAGTTTCGGGGGCAGATCCTCCAGGGTTACGGCTTCCTGGTTCAGGTACAGCCGTCCGTCGCGGGTGAGGGTGAGCACCACCGGGCTCCGCTGTTTCAGCGGTTTGGCCTCGGCCCGGGGGAGTTTCACCCGGATCCCCTGGCTCAGCACGAAGGTGGAGGTCAAAAGGAAGTAGATGAGCAATAGCAGCACGATGTCGGCCAGGGAAATCAGGGAAAAGGTGGTCAGCGGCCGGTTCCGGAGTTTCACGGGCATGGCTCAGGTTTCCTCCTTTAAGAGGTCCAGGACTTCCAGCGTGTGGCGCTCTAAGGTGACCACGAGGTCCTGGGCCCGGCCCACCAGGTAGTTGTAAAGGAGGTAAGCCACGATCCCCACGGAAAGGCCCACGGCGGTGGTCACCAGGGCCTCCCAGATACCGCCGGCGAGCACCGAGGCGTCCACGGAGCCGCCCTGGCGTTGCACGGCCATGAAGGCGCGGATCATGCCCGTGACCGTGCCCAGAAAGCCCAGTAGCGGGGCCAGGCCGGCCACCGTGGCGAGGGCCAGCAGGTGCCGTTCCAGGCCGTGGGCCTCCAGATGCAACAGGTCGTTGGCATAGGTTTTCAGGTCCGCCGGCGCCAGGTGCCAGTGGTCCAGGATGGCCAGCACCACCCGGGCAAGGGGCAGTTCCGTGCGACGGCTCACGGTGCGGGCCGCCTCGTAGTCCCGGGTGCGCAGGGCGTTTTTCACCTGGCGGAGGTAGTCCTCCAGGCCCTGGCGCACCCGGCGGAACACGAGCCAGCGTTCCACAGCGGCGGCGAAGCCCACAAGCGACAGCAGCAGGATGAGCCACACGATCCAGCCACCCCGGGCCAGGATCTCTAAAAGGGTCATGGGATGCCTCCTTTTATCGTGTTCAGCCACAAGCCCACGAAAAAGCGCCGATCCGGGGGAAACAGATCGGTTTCCTGCAGCAGGTTCCATACTCCTGCCGCCGCCCAGAGGGCGCCCTTCAGGCGCTGCTGGACCCAGAGGTCCAGCGTGGGATAGGTAACGGAACGCACCTGGAACACCGTCCAGGTGCCCGAATTCCAGAAACGGCGGTACCGCAGGAAGCCCGTCAGCAGGGGCCAGTCGTTATCCTGCGGTGCCGTCTGGAGCCCTCCCACCAGGGTCAGATCGGCGTGCTGGAAACGCCGGTACAGCGTGCTCCGGAAGTAGAACAGGGGAGTGTTTACAGGACGCAGGTGCCAGGGGGTTTGCCAGTGTTCCAGTTTTTCGGCGCCGAGCCAGAGGCCCAGCCGGCCGTTCGCGCCCCGCTGCCGGATCCACAGGGCGCCCCCGGTTTGCAGGGCGACCGGCGTGCGGGTGGGGTCTTCAAACCCCCAGGGTTGGAACCACGCCTGCCAGAGGTTCTGGGGATCGGTCAGGCTGAAGGGGTCCGGCGCAATGCTGTGCAGGGGCGGAGGCAAGGTGCCGGGATAGCGGTATCGGCGGTACAGCGTGATCCCCCGGGTTCCCTGACGGTGCGGCCGGGTGAGTTCCAGAATGCCCAGCGGTTTCCAGGCGCCCGGCGAGGTTCGGCCTGCGCCCAGGTGCACCCGAAACCGGCCCCAGGGCACCCAGCCCTCCACGCCGGCCAGGGCCTCGGTGGTGAGGGTGTCGGAAGCCCTGTAGGCTGTGGCCCGAAGCCTCAGGGCGTAGGCGGCGTTCAGGTTCCACCGGAGGTCCGCCCGGAGACCCTCGCCGAAGCGCGTTTCCGTGAACTCTCCCGACCCACATTCCACCCCCTCATAACGGTTCCACAGGGAAAACCCCACCACCCAGGGACGGAGATGGACCCCCAGGGGCCCCAGGGTTTTGTGGAGATGGGCCCGGAGGAACCCCCACGAGGGCCGTTTCAAAGTTTCACAGAAAAAGGCGGTCAAGAAGCGTCCGTGGCGGGTTTGGCCGGCCAGCTCCAGTTCCTGCCCCCGGTAGGTGATGCGGCTCCAGAGCTTCAGGTGCCGGGAAAAGCCGTAGGAGTCCTCCGACGGCCAGTAGTCAGTGGTGACCCAGCCCTCGGTGCGCCAGGCCGGGCCGCCTGCGCGCAGGGCCAGGCCCGCCGAGATGCCTCCATAGGCGGGCAGCAGGAACCCCTCCAGGCCGGAAGCCATGGGCATCCTGGAAGCCGGTTGGGGCAGGGGCAACGAGGCGCCCACCTCCGAGGGTGCGGCAAAGAAACCGGCCGGCAGGCCGGGGACCCCGGGCTCCGGGGTGTACACCACCCGGGGATAGGCTTCCACCACTTCCCGCTGCAGGTGCAGGGTATCCAGTCCATAGATCACGAACCTTCCCAGGCGCAGCGTGGGAAGGCGCGGGGCCACGGTATCCGGCGTGGCCAGCAAAATCCCCAGGAGCATCCAGATCATGATCCGCCACCTCCTTGCGGTCTTTGCAGGGTATCCGAGGATTCCAAAAGGCGCCGTTCCAGGCGGTCGGCCCGGATCCGGGCCTCGCGGGCTCTGGAATCCTCCGGATACCGGCGGGCGTATCGGCGGTAGGCCACCACCGCCTCCCGCCAGCGGTCCATCTTCTGGTAGGTTTCGGCGGCCCGCCAGAGGGCAGGCCGTGCGATGTCCGGATGGGCGTCAAACAGCGTGGCGGCCGCCACATAGGCCTCCACGGCTCCCTTGAGGTCGCCCCACTGCCGAAGCAGGTCGCCCTTGGTGAGCCAGGCCCGGCCCGCCAGTTCGTCGGTGTGGCGGCCGATCACCGTGTCCAGCAGGGCCACGGCCTGTTCCCGCTGGCCCTTCTGGAACAGCAGGGGAGCCCAGGCCACCAGGGCCGCATCGGTGAGGGGATGACGGGGATACTGGTGATACAGCCGGGCGAAGAAACTATCGGCTGTGGCCGAATCCCCCAAACTCAGGGCCAACTGAGCCACCTGGTACAGGGCCTGGGGCCGGAAGGTGCTCAGGGCGTGGTGTCGCAGGAACCCGCGGAAGGCCTGGAGCGCCTCCCGGGTGCGCCCCAGCCGGGCCAGGCATTCGGCCCGCCGGAAGTCGGCCTCCTCTCGGCCCTTCAGGGCTTCAAAGTACTGGATCGCCCGGTCGCACTGCTCCAGGCGATAGGCGGCCATGCCTGCGGTCCACAGGGCCTCGGCCCGCGCCGCGGGCTCGGCGGCCCGCTGCAGGAAGGAATCGGCCAGGGCCAGGGCACGCCCGTATTCTCCGATATTGTACCGAAACTGGGCCTCGCGCAGGAGCAGCAGGGTGTCCAGTTGCGGCACCCGCTGCCGCAGCGAGGCCAGCAGGATGTTCAGGGTATCGGTGCGCTGCATCTTCTGGGCGGCCCAGAACAGGCCCTCCAGGGCCTGATCCACCAAAGGACTGGTGGGAAACTGCTCCAGCAATCGGCGGTAGGCTTCCAGGGCCTCGGCATAGCGACCGTGGTTGTACAGCAGGTTGCCCCGCTCCAGAAGGATCCGGTCCTGGAGGTCCCGGGGCCCCTGTCGGGCCACCAGATCCAGGGCCTGGAGAGCCTTTTCCAGGTTGCCGGCCATTTCCCAGCTGGTGGCCATGAGGTACAGGGCCAGCGAGGTGTGGGGGGCATTGGGCCAGGTTTTCACCAACTGTTCCAGCCACTGGGCCGCCTCGGCATAGCGCCGCAAACGGTAAAGGCTCAGCGCCATGCCCCACAGGGCCTCCCGCTGCTCCTCCGGGCTCCGGGCCGCCTGCCACACCTCCCGGAACCATCGGGCGGCTTCCCGATACTGCCGCAGATTGAAGGCGCAATCCCCCAGGTACAGGCGAATCCGGTTCTGCAGCCCGGGCAGCGACCGGGCCTGCTGCAAATGCCGCTGGGCCAGCCCGTAGTATCCCTGCCGATAGGCCACGAGCCCCAGCAGATAGGCCACATAGGGGCTCCACGGTGCCGGCACCTCCTGCTGCAGCGCCTGGAGCAGCATGTAGGCGCGGCCCAGCGCGCCCTCCTGGAGGGCCGCCACGGCCTCCAGGTATCGGCGGTGGCGGACCAGGGAATCGGCCAGGGAAGCCGGCAACAACTGCAACTGGCTCCGGGCGGGGCCGGCCTGGCCAGCCTGCAGCAGCGTTTCGGCATACTTGAGCCGGTAAAAGGCCGCCCAGGTGGAATCTGTGCGGAGTTCCAGCGACCGATAGGAGGCCAGGGCCTCCAGCGTTCGGTTCAGGAATCCCAGGACCTGGGCCTCCAGAAATCGGAACAGGGGCTCCAGGGAGGAGGGCGGCGCCGCAGGCAGCAGGTTTAGGGCCTCCTGCACCCGGCCCTGCCGCAGAGTCAGGGCGGCCAGGGCGTACCGGGCATAGGGCCGGTACACGGGGTTCTGGATCCTCTGGAGCAGGGCCCGGGCCGAGTCCGGCACGGCGCGCCGCCAGAAGGCCAGGCCCGCCAGCAGGGTCAGGGGTTCCCGAAAGGCGCCGCTTCGGGGAATCCGGGTGACCGTCAGGTTCCGGCCCAGCCGGAAGGCCGCCAGGGCCCGGAGCAGCCGGGCGGTATCGTCGTCAAAGGGTTCCAGAACCTGGAGAGCCTCACGCAGCCGCCCCATCTGGTACAACGCAAAGCCCTGGAGCCGGGGCAAAACCTGGGCCTGCCGGAGGAGTTCCAGGGCCTCGTGGGCCCGGCCGGTGGCCAGGTCCAGCCGGGCCAGGGTGTTCAAAAGCCGGCGGCGCAGCCGCGGCTCCGGCGAGCGGGCCAGGGCGCGGTGCAAAAGGGCCCTGGCCGAGTCCCATTGGGCCAGGTGGAGGTTCAACTGGATGCGCCGGAGGAGCACCGGTAAACGAAGGGAATCGGGCAGCGCCTGCAGGGCGTGATGGTACAGGGTATCGGCCGAGGCGTCGTTCCCCTGGTGTTCTTCCAGTTCGGCCCACCAGAGCCAGGCAAAGCCCTGATATGCCGGCAATTGAAGCGTGAGCAGGTGCTGGAGCAGCAGGGCCTCCTGGGCCGGGGGCATCTGCAGATGATGGGCCTGGAGGGTCCCCACGAGTTCCCGGGCCAGGGAATCGGCCGAGGGTGCGGCCCTGAGCGTTGGGGCCACCAGGAGGATCAATCCCGGAATCCAGCGGGTCAGGCTTCGGGGAAGCCTGTGCATGTTGAACACCAGGTTCCACCTCCCCGTCTTTTTAGGATACAGCCCGCTCAGGCCTCGGCCAGCAGCGGATAGCGTTTATCGTGGTATTCCTGGGCCGCTTTGAGGAACCCCACGAACAGGGGATGGGGTTCCAGGGGCCGCGATTTGAACTCGGGATGGTACTGAACCGCCACAAAGAAGGGGTGGCCGGGCAATTCAATGGCCTCCACCAGGCCGCCCTGGACACTTTCAGCCGCCACCTTGAGGCCGGCCTGTTCCAGCACCTCGCGCACCCCGGGGTTGAACTCGTAGCGGTGCCGGTGCCGTTCAACGATGCGGTCGGCCCCGTACAGGCGGTGGAGCAGGGTACCGGGGAACACCCGGGCCTCGTAGCCGCCCAGGCGCAGGGTCCCTCCGATCTGCCGCACGCCCTTCTGCTCGGGCAGCAGCACGATCACGGGATGCGGCGTTTGGGGATCAAACTCGGTGGAATGGGCGTCGGCCCAGCCCACCACATGGCGGGCGAACTCAATCACGGCCACCTGCATCCCCAGGCAGAGGCCCAGGTAGGGCAGGCCGTGTTCCCGGGCGTACCGGGCCACTTGGATCATGCCCTCCACCCCCCGTTTGCCAAAGCCGCCGGGCACCAGCACGGCGTCCACATCCCGCAGGTAGGGTTCCGCGCCCTCGCGTTCCACCCGCTGGGTATCCACCCGCCGCAGGTGCACCCGGAGCCGGAGCTGGGCGGCGGCATGGGTCAGGGCCTCGTACACGCTCTTGTAGGTGTCCTTCATGTGCACGTACTTGCCGGCCAGGGCCACCGTCACCTCGTGGCGGGGGTGTTTGATGCGTTTCACCAGGTCGGTCCAGTCGGCCAGGTCGGGTTCGCCGGGCAGGTGCCACAGGTCGGCGATGGCCTGGTCCACGCCCTGCTTGTGCAGTACCAGGGGCACCTCGTAGATGGTGCCCACATAGGGGATTTCAAACACGTGCTGCATCGGCACATTGGTAAAGAGGGCGATTTTCTCGCGCACACTCTTGGGCAGGTGCTTTTCGGAACGGCACAGGATGAAATCGGGCTGGATCCCGATCTCCCGGAGTTTCATCACCGAGTGCTGGGTGGGTTTGGTTTTCAGTTCCTCGGCCGTGCCCAGGTAGGGCACTAAGGTGAGGTGGACGAACAGGGCGTTGTCCTTGCCGATTTCCAGGTGGAACTGGCGGATGGCCTCCAGGAAGGGCAGGCTTTCAATGTCGCCCACGGTGCCGCCCACCTCCACGATCACCACGGCCACGCCGTCCCGGGCCAGGCGGCGGATACGTTCCTGGATCTCGCGGGTGAGGTGGGGCACCACCTGCACGGTTTTGCCGAGGAACTTGCCGGCCCGTTCCTTGCGGATGAGGTCGTAGTACACCTGGCCTGCGGTCACATTGTTTTCCCGGTGCATGTTCTGGTGCAGGAACCGTTCGTAGTGGCCGAGGTCCAGGTCGGTTTCGGCGCCGTCCTCGGTGACATACACCTCACCGTGCTGGTACGGGTTCATGGTGCCGGGGTCCACATTGAGATAGGGGTCAAACTTCAGGGGCACCACCTTCAGGCCGCGGCGCTGGAGCAAAAGGCTCAGGGAGGCCGTCACGATGCCCTTGCCGAGCGACGACACGACACCGCCGGTAATAAAGAGGTAACGGGTCGGCATGGCGGGATTATCGGGCAGCCCTTCAAAACCTGCAACCGACGGGGCCGGGGAAATTTGAGGTGCGGCACCCGGGTGCCGCTCCCAAAAGCCCCCTTAATCCCCTCGCCGGGAGGAGAGGATTTGTTTATCGCGGCTAAAGCTGCTCCTACGAAAGCCGGTGTGCAGGCTGTAGGAGCCGCTTTAGCGGCGATTTTCGGCTCTTGGACTGCGGTGCCTCGGCACCGCTCTGGCCCCCTCCCCTCAATCCCCTCCCGCCGAGGGAGGGGACGATCCAAGTCTCTGCCCTCCAACAACTTCCTCCCTCTCAGGGAGAGGACTGAGGTGGGTGATTCAGGATGACCGGGCGGTGTCTTCCACGATGCGGCCGTCGCGGAGCCGGATCACCCGATGGGCGGCCTCAATCACCTTGGGGTCATGGGTGGAAAACAGGAAGGTCACCCCCAGGTCCCGGTTCAGGCGTTCCATCAGGTGGATCAAACGGAGGCCGGTTTCGGTGTCCAGGTTGGCGGTGGGCTCATCGGCCAGCACCAGGCGGGGCCGGGTAACCAGGGCCCGCGCCACGGCCACCCGTTGCTGCTGGCCGCCGGAGAGTTCCTGGGGCCTGCGATGGAGAAACTCGCCCAGGCCCACCTGTTCCAGGGCCTCCTGGGCCCGGCGGCGCCGTTCCCGGGCCGAAACCCCCTGCAGGAGCAACGGAAACTCCACATTCTCCAGTGCCGTGAGCACCTCAATCAGGTTGTAGGTCTGGAACACGAAGCCCAGGTTCCACAGCCGGAAATCGGCCAGCTGGTTCAGGGAGAGGCGGTTCAGGTGGACCCCGGCCACGGTGACCTCTCCGGCGGTGGGGATATCCAGGCCGCCGATCAGGTTCAGCAGCGTGGTTTTCCCGGAGCCCGAGGGCCCGGCCAGGGCCGTGAATTCTCCCTCCCGCACCTCAAAGGTCACCCCCTGCACCGCCGGGGTTTCCACCCGGCCCACGCGGTACACCTTGGTCAGATTTCGCACCTCTACGAGTGCCATGTTTGCCTCGCCTTTTCGGTTCACCGAACGATCCTCAGGGCCTCCACCGGCCGCAGGCGCGAAGCCCGCCAGGCCGGATACAGGCCCGCCAGCAGACCAAACAGGTACACGAGCCCCAGGCTCCCCACGACCCCCAGGGCATCCATGGCCGGATACACCCGGGTTTCCAGGCCCAGGAACTCCATGCCCTGGCTGAAGGCCGCCAGGTTCAGGCCGTAGCGGCTCCACAGGAGCCAAACCCCCAGGGTCAGCAGGGCTCCCAGAAGGATCCCGAGGGTGGTCAGGTACAGGGATTCGAGAAGCACCATTCCCCGGAGGTATCGGGGTTTCAGGCCGATGGCCATCATCACCCCGAACTCCCGGTACCGTTCGGCCACATTCATGTACAGGATGTTGAGCACGCCCAGAGCCACGGCCAACAGCAGGATGGAAAGATACAGGAGCCCACCGATCCGGCTCAGGGTCAGAATCTTCTGAAAGTAGGGATACCGCTCCTGCCAGGTGCGCACCTGCAGCGAATCGGGCAGCCGCTGTTCCAGTCGTTGCCGCACCTCGGAAGGGGTCACGCCCGGTCGGGTTCGGAGGTAGAGCGCCGAGATCCGCGGCGGCAAATGGGCCAGGTGTTCCAGGTCCCGGCGATGCAGCACCGCCACGCCCTGGTCCAGCCCGGCCGCGCGCAGCAGGCCGGCCACATGGAAATTCCGGGCCTCAATGGTGCCGTCGCGGGCCTGGGTCATGACCACCACCCGATCGCCCACCCGTACCTTCAGCCGCCGGGCGGTTTTCGGGGGCAACAGGATCCAGCGGCGCTCGCCCTTTTCAGGAAACCGGCCCGGCCGCACATGGCGTGCCCAGGACGACACCTCGCGTTCCTCCTCGGGCACGATCCCCACGAGCACGAGATTCTGCCAGAAATCGGCCGTGCTCACGAGGCCCTGCAGCAGCAAGCGGCCCGAGGCCGCCCGCACGCCCGGGGTTTCCAGGGCCTGCAGCCGCAGGGTTTCGGGCCGGGCCAAGAGGTGCTCCAGGGGTTTGAGTTCCAGGTACTCGCGGTGCTGCACCTGAAGGTCGCCGGTAAAGGCCTCCACCAGGTTGTTCTGCAGGTTCACGAGATACCCCAGGATGAAGGCGTAGTAAAGCACCAGGAACGAGAACCCGGCGGCCACCATGACCAGGGCCAGGGCCGTCCGCCGCCGGTTTCGCCACAGGTTCCGCCAGGCCAGTTTAAACATGGCGCAGGGCCTCCGCCGGCGTCAGGGATGCGGCCCGGCGCGACGGCAGCCAGCCGCCCACCAGGCTCAGGACCAGCACGAGGAGCAGGGTGTACACGAAATGGACCGGCAGAATACGGGTATAGATCTCCACCTGGGAAATCCCGAAGAGCTCGCCGCCGCCCTCCAGGTGCCACACCCAGGGATGGGCGCTGAGGTATCCGGCCAGGGCGAGGCCTCCGACCAGGCCCAGGCCCGCCC
>JALXEF010000177.1 GCA_027069855.1 Caldifarciminota bacterium | reverse complement strand
GGTGGTACGGGGCCTCCAGCAGCAGGTGGAACCGGAACTCCTGTTCCTGGGCCACCCGTTCCCGGATGGGCAGTTCCAGGGCTTCCCGGAACCGATGGGGCAGGAAGAAGTCGTTGGGCCCCGGGCCCGGCAGGGTTTCCTCGGTGGCATCCAGCACGAACAGCAGGTCGCCCTCAAAGGCCTGGGCCTCGGCCATGCCCAGCACATGGATCGGGAACTCGGGCTCCGGTCGTTCGGGGTCGGGCAACCGGGTGCTTTGCAACAGGGTGTGCCAGAGGTTCAAAAACTCCTCCGGGGGCACTTGGGGGGCCACCAGAACGCCGGCCACCTGGCCGAGCACCTGAAAGGCCCGGGCAAAGGCCGATTCCACCTCCGGGGGCATGGGCACGGTCCAGTTGCGGAAAAAGGTCCGGGTGGCCTCTATGAAGGCCTCCAGAGGCTGGGCTTCCTCGCCTATGAAGACCCCCAGATCCCGGCGGAGCGCCTGCAGCAGGGTTTCCAGGGCGGCCCGCTCCTCGTCCTCAAGGTTGGAGAGATAGGGCAGCAGCGGGTCCAGTTGCACGATGGAAACCTTCTGAAGGGCGCGGTGCAGAAGATCCCGTTGTGGGGCCCGGAAATAGGGAGACCGCACCAGTGCCCGGAGGTCCTGGGTGGGGGCTCCGGCTCGAACCACCCGGATGGCCAGCTGCCAGAGCCGGGCCCAGGGGGTTTGGGCCAGCGGATCGCCGGTATAGGCCACGAAATCCAGGCCGTACTCGTGGAACGCCTGGCGCAGGGCAGGCAACAGGTCAAAGAGGGAGGGGGCCGTGATGCCGATACGCAGGGGCTCCTCCGACCGAAAGAGCAGGCGCTTGATTTCCCGGGCCACGGCGCGCACCTCGTCGCCCCGGGTCAGGTAGGCGCGGCCCTCCAGGTGGGGGGAGCGTTCGGGAGGCAGCCGGTTCTCTTCGGCGCCGGGTTGGCTCCGGAGGAGTTGGAGGAAAGGGGGCTCGGGCCACGCCCGGGTGACGGGCACCAGCGCCCACACGGCAATGCCCCGCTGCCGGGCAGCCTCCAGGGCCCTGCGGAGCACTTCGCGCGTGAGGGGATCCAGCAGGGCCAGACCCTGGAACACAAGGAACCGGAGGCCCGCCAGGGCCCGTTCTGCGGGGAAGTCCTGCAGGAGAATCCGCAGCGCCTCGGGCAGGTCCACGGCCTGGGCCCTTTTCAGGCGATCCTGATAGGCGGTCAGGAGTTGGAGGAGTGCCCGAATCCGGTCGGCCACCTGGGGGTATTCGTCCACGGTCTGGTCCACCGTGGCCCTCAACTCATCGGCGGTGCGATCAAAGGCCCAGAGCCGAAGGTCATCCAGGGCCTGAAAGAGGTGTCGGGCAAGGCCCAGTCCCACGCGCCGTTCCTTGACCCCCAGGGCATCCCGAAGCTGCTCCATCTCGGGCAGCATCAAAAGGTCCACCAGCAGCAGGAACCGCTCTTCGCCGGTGAGCACCCGCAGGGAATCGGGCAACAGCCCCTGGAGCCAGTCGTACAGGGGCGCTTGGCGGGGCGGCACGAAGGCCGGCATCGGGGTTTCTTCCAGGAGCACCCGCCGGTTGTTGCGGATCTGGGCCCGGTGAGGGGTGAGGATGAGGACATCGGAGAAGTCGGGCCCGGGGTGTTCCCGAACCACATGGGGCCACAGGGCCCGCAGGCTTCGGGGCGCACCTGGACCGGCCACAAAAATCTTCAGCGTGCTCATCTCGGGGAGATTATACGGGAGGCCCCTGCAACCGGAGGAGCGAAGACGCCAGAACGGCCCGGCTTCCAGGGCGTTTCCGCTCCGGCCCTCCGGCGTTGTTTCTGCGGTTCCCTGGAAAACCCGCGAGTTATTTTTCCCCTCCGGCGGAGGGTCGGCCAGGCCTTTGCGATTTCCCGAGTTTTCCTCTATAGTGGGCTGAAATAGGCCCAATGATCCCGGTTCTCGCAGGCGCAATGGTCGTGGTGGGCGCCTTCCTGGGGAAGGCGCGGGGAGCGCGGGTTGCCGTGGGCCTCTTTGGCCTATTCTTCATCGTGGGCGCCGGCGTCCTGTATCGGGCCGGAGCGCAACTCAAGCGGTCGCTTGCGGCCCGGAACTGGCCTGTGGTGGCCGGCACCGTGGTGCAATCGGACCTGGAGGTGCGCCGCTCCCAGGAGGGGGTTTCCTATGCTCCCCACGTAGTCTATCGGTACACCTTCGGCGGACGCGAATACACCGCCTGCCGCATCTGGCTGAGCGGGCCGGTGGCCGGGCCCCGGTCCTGGGCGGAGCGCGTGGTGCAGCGGTATCCCCGGGGCCAGAGGGTCCGGGTGTATGTGAACCCAGGGAATCCGGTGGAAAGTGTGCTGGAACCGGGCTTTCGGTTTGTGCATCTGCTGCTCTTTCTGTTGGGGACGGTGTTCCTGCTCGGGGGGCTTGTGGGGATGGTCGGCTTTACCCGAGCCGCCCATAAGCGTCAGGGGGCACCGACCCGTGGTCCCCGGCGATTGAAGCCGATGGGCCCGGCCTGGTTCCTGCTGGTGTTCGCCGGATTCTGGTTCCTCCTCCTCGTGCCCGCGGTGGTGGAGGCGTTCCGCCTGGTGCGGCAGGGGCGCTGGACCTTCACCGTGTGGGTGGTACTGGGCTTTGTGGCCATCGGGTTGGGGGTTCTGGTGTGGGGGATCGCCCTGATGCTCCAGGCCCGGCCGTTGCGGCGGGTGCGGGTGGTACCCCAGGGCGAACCGCGGGTGGGCGGCTCCCTGTGCCTGGAACTCCGGGGCCTGCCCCTCCAGCAGGATGTCCGGGTTTATGTGGCCCTCAGCTGTGTTCGGGTGTTGACCTGGCGGATGGGCAGGGAAAGGTACCGGAGAGAGTTCCGTGTATGGTCCCAGGAGGAGGTTCTGGGCAGGCGCGACCTGGTGCCGGGCCTCCAGGGAGCCCGGGCCCGGGTGTGCTTCCGGCCGCCCCGGCACCTTCCCCCCAGCCGGTCGGGCAGGGTGCTCGAGAACCCCGAGGCCGACCCCACCTTGCCGCAGGCCCTGCGCGAGTTCCTTTTGCAGCTGGGGTGCCGGGTAGAGGAGCAGGTGGTGTGGACCGTGGAGGTCCATCTGGACCGATGGGGCCCGGATGCCGGCGCCCGGGTGCCTCTCTGGGTCGGGCCGCCTCAGGAGGGGACGGCCGTGCCGATAGAGTTTCAGGAAGCGCCTTCTTCCGCCTCGTTCCTTCGGACCGAGCCCGAGGGCTGGCTGTGGCAGCCCGAGAGATACCGGTGGGGCCTCGGAGGTCTTATGACCCTGGTGGCAGCGGTGCTGGGGATCGTTCTGGGCGGCCTGGGCACGGTGTCCTTCTGGAAGGGGGCGGGGTTCGATCGGGTGGCTGCCGTGGTGTTCGCGTTCTTCTTCCTGCTGGGCGTGTACCTGGTGTTCCACGCGCTGTTCCTGTGGTTCGGCAACCTGCGGGTTCGCCGGTACCGGAACACCGTGGAGGTGCAGTGGTCTTTCCTCGGGGTGCCCTTGCGTCGCCGCCGGATCCCGGCCGATGAGATTCAGGAGGTGCGGCTGCTGGATCCCCGGGCCAATAGCCGGTTTCGGGTGGAAATCCGGTGGCGCTCCGGCAAGGTGTGGCGGTTCGGTGCCTCCTTCAGCCAGGCGGAGGCCCGGGAACTCGTGGAAGCCCTAAAGCCGGATTCCCTCGGTCCTTGAGGACGGTGCCCGGCCAATCTGCGAACCTTTGGGAGGGAACGAAACCGATGGTCGTTTAAGGACTTTCGGCTTCCTGGGGTTTCCCCTGGTTCCACCGGTCGATCAGCGCGGCGCCAATACAGTCGCCCCAGACATTGACGGTGGTGCGCATCATGTCCAGGAAGCGGTCCACGGCCAGGATCAGGCCGATGCCCTCCAGGGGCAGGCCCACGGCCTGGAGCACCAGGGCCATGGTCACGAGCCCGGCGCTGGGGATGCCGGCGGCACCGATGGCCGCCAGGGTGGCCGTGAGGAAAACCACCACCTGAGCCGAGAGGGGCAGGGTGATGTTGTAGGCCTGGGCGATGAACAGGGCGGCGACGGCTTCGTACAGGGCCGTGCCGTCCATGTTGACGGTGGCACCCAGGGGCAGGACGAAGCCCGCCACCTCCCGGGAAACGCCGGCCCTGTGTTCCATGGATTCCAGGGTCACGGGCAGGGTGGCCGAACTGGAGGCCGTGGAGAAGGCCACCACCAGAGCGCCCTTCACCTGGTGGAACAGCCAGAGTGCCGAGCGCTGCCCCAAGAGGAGCAGCACCAGGGGAAGGGTGATGAAGGCATGGATCAGGAGGCCCGCTACCACGGTGCCCGCGTACTGGGCGATGGGGATCACCACCCCCAACCCCTTTTCCGCCACGATGGACGCCACGAGCCCCATGACCCCCAGGGGAGCGAGCCCCATGATCCAGCCCGTGAGGGTCAGGATGGCGTCGTTGAGCCCCTGGAACACCCGGACCACCGCTTCGCGGTCGCGTACTGGAATCACCGCAGCCCCGAGGAGCAGGGAGAAGACAATGAGGGGCAGGATGTCGCCCTGGGCCAGGCTGGCGAAGGGATTGGTGGGGATCAGCCGAAGCACGAAGTCCCGGAAGCTCATGCCTTCCGGCGGAGGAAGCGGACCTGCTGAGGCGGAGGAGGCCAGGGTGACGCCCACGCCCGGCCGGATCAGGTTGACCAGCACGAGGCCGGTGAAGACCGCCAGGGAGGTGGTGGTCAGGTAATAGATCAGGGTCTGGCTCCCCAGCCGTTTGAGATGGCCCAGGCTTTCCAGCGAGGCAACCCCCAGGAACACCGAGACCACCACCAGGGGCACCACGATCATCTTGAGGAGGGCCAGGAACAGGTCGCCGACGAAGTCGGCGGGTGCCACCCATTGGGGCAGGAGGGCCCCGTAGAGGAACCCTACGATGACGCCGATGCCGCTCCACAGCGTGAGTTTCCGTCCCATGGGTTCCGGTGCCGAACAGCGCTCAGGTTTAGAGCAACGCTAACTCAATGGATCACCGCCACCTTGCGGGTGGAGGTGTTGAAGCCGGTTTTGAGCACCACCAGGTACACGCCCGGCGGCACAGGGTTGCCCGAGCGGTCGCGGCCGTCCCAGACCACATCCGGGTTGGCGCCGGATCCGGTGTGGTACCGCCCGATGCTCTGGTCGGCCATGCCCGAATCAAACACGAGTTTGCCCGAGAGGGAGAACACCTGGATCCGGCGGTAGGTGTTGTGGACCAGCACATAGGGCAGGTGCAGCACCTCGCCCCTGGCGAAGTTCACCGGGTTCGGGTAGGGCGGCAGCAGCGCGTCGCCGCGGGCGGCCGGGGTTTCCGGCGGTTCCAGGTGCAGGGCCGCATAGGCGTCCAGCAGCCCGTAGCCCGTGATGTTGTTGGAATCCGGAGCCTCGGGATACCCCGGAATATCGGTCACCGGGCGGGTGGTGCCCAGGACCGCCTCGCGGAGCCGGGCCGCGGTCCAGGAGGGATGGGCCTCCCAGATACAGGCCAGGGCGCCGGACACGAGGGCCGTACCAAAGGAGGTGCCGCCACAGGTGAAGTAGTAGAAGGGCAGCGTGTCGCCCTGGGGCGTGTACAGGCCGCCGCAGCGCACGAAGTAGGGCGCCACCACCTCGGGTTTGATGCGGCCGTCGGCCGTGGGGCCAAAGAGCGACAGGGGCAGGAGGTCTCCGGTAACGGAGTCCCGCTCGTAGGCCCCCACCGAGATCACGCCCCGGGCGTCGGCCGGGGCCACCAGAGAGGTGTCGCCCGTGATGGGATCCGTGAAGTGCCCTTGGTCGGGCACCTGGTTCCCCACAGCGGTCACCACCAGCACATTGTGGTCCAGGGCCTGAGAGGCCGCCCGGGAGCTCACCGGGGTTTCGCCGTCCAGGTCCAGGTCGGTGTACCAGTCGCGGTAGCCCAGGGAGCTGTTGATGATGCGGGCGCCGTGGGCCGCGGCGAACTCCAGGCCCTCCACCCAGAAGTCCTCCTCCAGCACATTCTCAAAGAACTGCCCGTTGATGGCGGCGATTTCGGTGTTCACCAGCACGAAGGAGGCGCCCAGGGCCGCCCCCACCATGTCGTTGCTGACATCATAGCCAGCCAGCACCGAGAGCACCTTGGTGCCGTGGTAATTGGCCCCGCCGTTGTAGCCCGGCACCATGCCTTCCGGGGTCACATCGCCGTCGCCCCGGCGGCGGTACAGCAGGAAGCCGAGGGCGGGCTCGGCACGGTCGGCGCCGTAGCCGCTCAGGGTGTCGGGTGGACCGGCCGAGGGGTCCGGCATCGGGAAATCCAGAAGATAGCCGCCAGAGGCCAGAGCCACGCGCCAGCCCCAGCCGCTCCGGTAGTACAGCCGGGGGTACCGGGCGAAGGGCCGCACGGCCGTGGATTTGAGATTGAACTGCTCGGCTGAAAGGGTTCCCGACCACAGGAAGGTGTCCACCAGGAAGGCCACGAGGATCTGGCCGGTGAGGCTGTCCAGGGCCACATCGGGCTCCCGCCCCGGGCCCACGAGCCAGGGGGTTGCCGCGCCCTCGGTGGGGCAGTCCAGCACCTGCACCTCGCCGTTGGGGTCCACGAAGGCCACGAGATCCCGGTCCGGAGCCGCAAACACCCGGAGGGGATCGGGGAAGGGAATGGGTTCAGGGAACGCGAACAGGGTATCGGCCGGGCCGAAGGTGTGGCCGCCGTCCGTGGAGGTGCGCCGCAGGATGCCGGCCGCGGGAGAAAGCCAGTAGACGCGGACCAGGGTATCGCCGTGCAGGGTGACGGCCGGAGACAGGGCGGGATCCGGGCTCTCCGAGAGGTCCCAGGGGTTGGTGAGCCAGCCGGTATCCCCGTAAATCCCGAAGTACACCTGGGGGTTGGGAGCGCCGTTCTGGAACGCGATGAACAGGGAGCCGTCGGAAGCCTGGGCCGCCGAGGGTTGCAGCGCCCACGGCCCTGGGTGAATCTGCACCGGCGCCTCAAACTGGGGGATGCCGTTGTTCACCTGTACCCGGCTGAGCCAGAGCCGCCACCGGGCGGCGTTGATGCCGGTAAGGGAGTCGCGCGGGGCCGCGCTCCACACGACGGCGCCGGGCGCAGCGGCGAAGCCGTTGATGTAGATCCGCACCTGGTTGTTGTAGGGCTGTGGCAGGGGAGCGGCGCCCCAGTACAGGTGGTCGCCGGAGTTGAAATCGTGCCGGGCCGCGATGCGCCCGTTGTCAAAGAGCCAGCGCACCGCCGGATGAGTGGAGTCAAAGCCGGTGTCCAGCACGCCGATGGTCACCCCGGCACCCAGAAACCCCTCGTCGTGCACCCGGTCCAGGCGGATGGTCTGAATCTGGTGGGCCGACAGGCCGTACCGGATCTCGCCCTGGTCCGGGCTTTCCAGAACCCCCCGGGCCACGGGTTCCAGGTGCAGGTCGGGCCGGCGGGCCAGGTGGGCGGTGAGGGTCTGGGGGAGCCAGAAGGACTGTTGTCCGAGCCAGCGGGAGTCGGCCCGGCCGCGGGCGCCATAGAGTTCCAGGGAGGCCTGCAGGTCCTGGTACGGTGCCGAGCGGAGCGTGGTCCAGGCCAGGGTACCCCCGGCGGCGTTCACCAGGAGTCCGAGCCCCAGGAGCCAGGGAACCACTTACTCTTCCTCCACGAACACGCCGTAGGTGTTGGTCTGTACGGGCTCGATGATGAGCACCACCGACGGGGTTTCCGCCTTGGTGCGGTGGGGCAGCCCCTTGGGAACCAGAAGCCCCTCCCACTCCTTCAAAGTGAAGGTTTGCAGTTTGGTTTCCACGGTGACCTCGCCCTCCACCACGATAAAGAACTCGTCTTCGTTGGGATGGACGTGCCAGCGGTACTCACCGTGGATCCTGGCGATGCGAAGGGCGGTGCCGTTGATTTCGGCAAGGTGAACGGGGAAAAAGGCCTTCTGGAGTTCCCGGCCCTTCTCACGAAAGTTGATCTTCCGCATAAAAAAGAAAGTGCGCCGCCCAGGACTCGAACCCGGAACCCGCGGATTAAGAATCCGCTGCTCTACCAGTTGAGCTAGCGGCGCACATGGGCCTTCAATTTTATGGGTGTACGCCGTTGGGGGCAATCCCCGGGCATCAGCGCCAGAAGGCTCCACGGCGCATCGGCCCCGGGCCGTGGGCGTGGAACCGGGCTGTAGGGGTACAGAGGGCAGGGGGCCGGTGCCGGCCTTGAAATTCCCCCAGCGCAAACCCCGAGGCTG
Organism: Caldifarciminota bacterium; assembly: GCA_027069855.1. Taxonomy (GTDB): domain Bacteria; phylum Hydrothermota; class Hydrothermia; order WGAB01; family WGAB01; genus WGAB01. The sequence goes on along the minus strand of JALXEF010000177.1, from coordinate 1,372 downwards.
CCGGCAGGAACACCGACAGGCTCCAGAGCACCAGGAACACGCGCCAGGGGAAGGTGCCCGGGGGATGCAGCAGGTTCTGGAGCCTGCGCCCCAGGTGCGTTTGGGGTTCGGCAAAGGCCCGGCCTGCCGCGGGCTGGGGACCACCGGAGGCCGCGACCTTTACCAGCGCTTCGGCCAGGGGGAGCGGGCTGGCGAGCCGGCGCACCACCCAGCGGTCCACCTGGTACTCCATCTCTTCCTGCAGCTGGCCGAAGAGCCGCCGGGCAAAGGGCAGCGGGGCCAGGAAGTCGCGGAGCAGCCCGCCCAGCAGGTTCCAGAGGTTGTCACGGAACCGAAAATGGCCGAGTTCGTGGAGCAGCACCGCCCGGAGTTCTTCGTCGGAGAGGGTTTCCAGGAGGGCCGGGGAGAGCAGCAAAACGGGCCTGCGGATGCCGAAGATCGCAATCTGGGCCTGGGAGACAGAGAGCAGGTACACCCGTGGGAAGGCCGAGAGCCCGGCCAACCGCACGGCCTGGGTCAGGGCCCGTTGCAGGCGGGGATGTCGCTGGAGATCCAGGGGGTGGTGACGCCACAGTCGGTATTGCGCCTTCAGGTACAAAACGCCACGCCGCAGCAGCACCGCCGCCGCCCAGAGCGCAAGAAGCACCAGCAGACCCCGGCCCACGGTAAGCCCGGGAAAGCCGTTCTGGAACCAGGTGGCACAGGCGTGCTGCAGGCGCCGGCAGGTGGTCAGGAACCCCTGGGTGGATCCTGTAGCCAGGCGGAATCCCACCAGATAGGCCAGGGGCGTGAGTACCAGGGAAAGGCCGCCGGCCATCAGGGTGCCGAGGAGGGCGACCTTCCGGCCCTCGCCCCGGTGCCGAAGGATCCAGCCGGCCAGCAGGGCCGTGGCACCCACCGGAATCCCCACCAGGATCAGCGCCAGGATCATGCAGAGCCCTTACCGTAGCGTTTTCGCAGTTCTTCCAGCAGGCGCAGCGCCTCCTCGGAGGCCTGGGCGTCCTCCGGCAGCAGGTGGGTCAGCACCTCCTCCGGAAAGTCCTGGAGCAGGCTCCGGACCGTTTGGGCCACCCGTTCTTCTATGAAGGCCTTGCGGCTGCGCGTGGGGCGGTACACATTGCGCCGGTCTTCGCGCCGGCTTTTCAGCAGCCCCTTCTTTTCCAGGTTCTGCATTTCCGTCAGGATGGTGGTATAGGCGAAGGTGTGGCCCTGCTGTTCCAGGGCCTGCCGCACCTCGTGGACCGTAGCCTCGCCCAGCTGCCACACGGTTTCCATCACCAGGGCCTCCAGTTCACCCAGGAACTTGGCGAGCCCCGGCTGTTCCACCTTGACGGTTTCCCCGGGGCGTCGTTTTCTTCGTGGACCTCTCCGA
>JALXEF010000176.1 GCA_027069855.1 Caldifarciminota bacterium | reverse complement strand
CGCTTCCCTGGTGGATGAACTCCTACGCCTGAACTTTGAACGGGTGTCCTTTGTGAGCCGCCCGGGCCAGTTCGCCCTGCGGGGCGGCATCCTGGACCTGTTTCTGCCCGGCGAGCGGCTGCCCCTGCGGGTGGAACTCTTTGACGACGAGATCGTATCGCTCCGACGGTTTGATCCCCAGAGCCAGCGGTCCGTGGAAACCCTGCAGGAGGTATCCCTGCCCGCGGGCGCCTCGGGCGAGGCGGCCCTGCAGGTGCTGGAGCCCCGGCCCTGGCCGGCCCTCCGGTTTGAGGCGAATCCTCCCTTCGTGGGCGACTGGCGTCGCCTGAAGGCCGCGGTGGAACAGGCCCGCGACCGGGGGCTGGAGGTGCACTTCTTCAGCCCGATGGAACGGCACCACGCCGCCTATCGCGACCTTTTCCGGGTGCCGGTCCACCCCGGCGGCTTTTACAACGGGGTAACGCTGCCCGACCTGAACCTGGCCCTGTTCTCGGATATGGAGATCCGCGAACGGCGGCTCCGCAGCACGCCCGAACTCGCCGATCTGGGCGAACGCCTGGAAGACCCTGAAACCCTCCTGCCCGGCGACTATGTGGTGTACCCGGAGTACGGCATCGCCCGGTTCGTGGGCCTGGAACAGGTGCGCCAGGGGCGGGGCACCTACGATTGCCTGGTCCTGGAGTACCGCGACGGCCGGGTGCTGGTGCCCACCTACCGGATGCAGGAGGTGTATCGCTATACGCCGCCGGGCCGGCGGCCGCCCACCCTTTCCTCGCTGTCCTCGGGCCACTGGCAACGCCGGCTCCGCGAACTGGAGGAATCGTTGTGGGGCTACGCCCAGGAGATCGTGAACCTCCACGCCCTGAAACACCTGCGCCGCGGCTTCGCCTTTCCCCGGGACGATGATCTGGTGCGGGAGGTGGAACTCTCCTTCCCCTATGCCCTGACGCCGGACCAGGAGCGCGCCCTGGAGGAGGTCAAACGCGACATGGAGTCGCCCTGGATCATGGACCGCCTGGTGGCCGGCGAGGTGGGCTTCGGCAAAACCGAGATCGCGCTGCGGGCCGCGGTCAAGGCCGTGGCCGCCGGCAAACAGGTGGCCCTCTTGGTGCCCACCACCATCCTGGCCCTTCAGCACTACCAGACCTTCCGGAAGCGGCTGGAAAACCTGCCGGTGCGCGTGGAAATGCTGTCGCGGTTGACCCCGGTGTCCCGGGTGCCCGAAATCCTCCAGGACCTCCGCGCCGGCCGCGTGGACATCGTGATCGGCACCCATCGCCTGCTCCAGGACGATGTGGTGTTCCACGACCTGGGCCTGTTTATCGTAGACGAGGAGCACCGGTTCGGCGTGCTTCAGAAGGAAAAGATCCGCCGGCGCTACCTCACCGTGGACACCCTGCGCCTCACCGCCACCCCCATTCCCCGCACCCTGTACGCGGCCCTGGGCAAAATCTACGGGCTTTCCACTATTGAAACGCCGCCTGCAGGCCGACGCGCCGTGGAAACCCATGTGGGCTATTACGATCCCGATCTCGTTCGGGAGGCCCTGCTGCGCGAACGGGCCCGCGGGGGCCAGGTGTTTTACATCCACAACCGCATTGCTTCGCTGCCCGCCATTCGTCGGAAACTCCTGGGCCTGGTGCCGGACCTCAGGATCGGCATCGCCCACGGTCGGATGCGGGAAGCGGAACTGGAAGAAGTGTTCCTGCGGTTCTATCTGGGCGAACTGGATGTGCTGCTCAGCACGTCCATCGTGGAGTCCGGGCTGGATTTCCCGCGGGCCAACACCCTGATCGTGGAAAACGCCCACCTCTTCGGCCTGGCCGAGCTGCACCAGTTGCGGGGCCGCGTGGGCCGTTCTACGGAGCAGGCCTATGCGTATTTCTTCGTGCCCCGGCGGATCGGCGACCGGGCGCGCGCCCGGCTCCAGGCCCTGCAACGCTACCGGCACCTGGGGGCCGCCCTCAAGATCGCGCTGGCCGACCTGGAGATCCGGGGTGCCGGCAATTTGCTGGGGGTGGAACAACACGGCCACGCCCGACAGGTGGGGTACCATCTGTTCTTTGCGCTGCTGGAAAAGACCCTGCGCCGGATGCTGGGGGAGGCCGAAGACGATGCAGCCCCCCGGGTGCAGCCGGCGGTGGAAGCCTATCTGCCGGAGGACTACATTCCAGAGCCCTATGTGCGCATTGCCTTTTATCGCCGCCTTTCGGCTGCCGAGAGCCTGCAGGAACTGGACGATCTGGCCCTGGAACTCCGGGATCGCTTCGGGCCCCTGCCCGAGCCCGCGCAGAACCTTCTGGACTTGGAACGCCTGAAACTCTGGCTCCGCAGCCGGAAAACCCTGACGGCCGCCACCCTGGAACCCCACCATGTGCGGCTGCAACACAAAGACGGCCGCGAGGAGCGCCTGCGCCGCGACCTGGTATTTCGCTGGATCCAGCAGGCCGGCGCCTCTTCCGAAGGGGCCTCCTGAGCCGTTCCGCCTCCGCATTTCTCCTGCAGCCCTTTAAAATCTCCACCGTGTGGCCCCTTAACCTCGCCGGAGGCAAAGCATGAGCGCTGAAGAACTTTTGGATCTGGCCCATCAGGTGATTCGGGCGTCGGAGGCCGATGCCACCGAGGTGGTGATCGTTCGCGAAACCGTCACCCTTACCCGCTACGCCAACAACCGGGTGCACCAGAACACCCACGACGACACCCTGTACCTGGGCGTGCGCCTGACCCGGGGGCAAAAGCAGGGCACCGGCTGGGTTTTCCGGCCCGACCGCGCGGGCATCCTGCAACTGGTGCAGGAGGTGGCCGACCGGCTGCAGCACCTGCCCGATGACCCCGATCTTCCCGAGCCCTATGGGCCTTCACGCACCGTGCAGTCGTGGCAGCACGAGGCCCCCACGCCCGCCGAACTGGCCGAAGTGGCCCGCCGGGTGTTCCAGCACGCGGGGTCCCGGCGGCTTGCCTTCGGCATGGTGTCGGGAGCCCGGGTGGAGCATGTGTACCTCAACAGCGCAGGCGCCGAAGGGTACCGCGTGTTCACCGATGCCCTGTTGAATGTGAGCATGAAGACCGACGACGGCGGCTCCGGCTGGGCCCAGGCGGCGGCGCCGGCGCTGGCGGATCTGCCGGTGGACGAAATGGCCGAGCGCGCCGCCCGCAAGGCCGATCTCTCGGCCCATCCCGAACCCCTGGAGCCGGGCGAATACCCCGTGATCCTGGAACCCCTGGCCTTCGGGGAACTGCTGGACTACCTCATGTTCTTGGGCTTTTCCGGCCGCCGGGTGTACGAAAAGCGCAGCCCCCTGGCCGGAAGGTTCGGCCAGCAGGTGTTCTCCCGAAATCTGACGGTGCTGGACGATCCCGTAAACCCCGACCTGTTCCCCTACGCCTTTGACTGGGAAGGCGTGCCCCGGAAAACCCGCACCCTGATCCAGGAGGGCGTGCCCACGGCGCCCCTGTACAACCTCCGCTGGGCCAAAAAGGCCGGCGCCGAAACCACAGGCCACGCCGTGTATCCCTTTGCCGACTGGATCACGCCCACCCATCTGGTGGTCCAGCCCGGCGCCACCCCGGCCCGGGATCTCCTGAAACTGGCCGACGAGGCCATCCTCGTCACCCGGTTCTGGTACACCAATGTGGAGGATCCCATGCAGGTGACCCTGACGGGCATGACCCGCGACGGCACCTTCCTGGTCAGGAACGGCGAAATCGTAAAGGGCGTGCGGAACCTGCGGTTCACCCAGTCGGTGATGGATCTCCTGCGGCAGCCGGTGGTGCTTTCCCGCGAGCGGGAACGGCTTTCCGAAACCCTGTTTTACGGCATGCACCTGCCCATGGGCTCGCTCGTGCCCTGGGCGTTCTTTGAACGCTTCCGTTTCACCGGTGCCACGCAGTTTTAAGATCGGCGGCTGGCTGCTGGCGGCCCTGGCCCTCGCCGGTTGCGCCCCCCGGGCCACCCTGCCTACACCCCCGGAACTGGACCTCCTGGCCCGGGAGCATGGGCTGGCCCAGGCTTGGATCGGTGTGGCCCTCCAGGATGCCGATGGACGAACGCTCCTGCAGTGGAACGCCGAAAGACTCTTCGTGCCTGCGTCTAATCAGAAGGTTTTGACCGCCGCCGCGGCCCTGGAACTCCTGGGCCCGGACTATCGGTTTGCCACGCTTGTGCGCCGCACCTCGCCGCGATCGCTCACCCTCGTGTGCTCGGGCGACCCTTCCCTGACCTCGGACGACCTGCGGCGCCTGGCTCTTCAAACCGTTCTGGCCTGGGCCGGCGACACCGTGGACACCCTGTACCTCCATCCCTGGGCGCTGGACACCGTGCACTACGGCCCGGGATGGATGTGGGACGATTTCCCCTACGCCTTTTCGGCGCCGGTGGCCGCCGCCACGGTCAACGAGAACCTGATCTGGCTGTACTGCGGCCACGGGCGCTGCTTTGAGGATCCCCGGTTTCCCGGCCCCCTGCGGTTTGAGGTGGCCGAGCACCGGCGGTGCCGCTGGCAGGCCGATACCCTGGTGTTGCCGGTGCCGCCGGATTCAGGCCTGGTGCACACCTACCGCGTGATCCGGGAACCGGAACGCTTCGTTCTCCAGGTTTTCCGGGGGTTTCTGGCCGAGGCGGGCCTGCCCGTGGGCGCCGTGGCGCTCTGGCCGGAGTCCAGGGCCGATTCCCTGGAGGGCGACACCCTGGCGCTCCATCGGTCCAAACCTTTGCGGTTTCTGGTCACCCATCTTTTGAAGGTGAGCGACAATCTGTACGCCGAAATCCTGTTCAAGACCGTGGGGGCGGTGGTGTACGGCCCGCCGGGCACCTGGGCCAAGGGCCGCCGGGCCCTGGATTCCCTGTGGCAGGCCTGGCACCTGCCCGTGCATCTGGTGCGGATCGCCGACGGCTCCGGCCTGAGCCGCTATAACCAGGTGGCGCCGGCCTTTCTCGTGGCCCTGCTCCAGAGGGTCCGCAATCGTCCCTGGTTCCCGGATTTCCTGGCCGCATTGCCCGTGGCCGGGCAGGACGGCACCCTGGAGGGCGTGGATTTCGGCGTGCCCGGCGGTGTTCGAGCAAAAACCGGGACCATGACCGGGGTGCGGTGCCTGTCGGGGTACCTGTTTCCACAGGGGATTCCCCGGCGCCCCCTGGTGTTTTCCATCATGGCCAACAACACCGGCGTCCGCAGGGCCGTAGTGGATTCCCTGATCGGGGATTTCCTGCAGCGGGTGCACCAGGCCGCACTTGCCGGAGGGCTTTAGGGTTCGCTCCGGAGTTTCCGGATCCAGCGCAGCGCCTGCGCCACGAGGCGGGGCAGGGCAGCGGCCACCGCAGGGCTCAGCCCCTTTCCCGGCCCGAAGTCCTGGCCCACCACGCCCAGAAAACGCAGTGCCCGGGGGAGGCCGGGCTCCAGGGAAACCAGCCGGATCCATTCCCCGAAGCCGATACCGTGGCTGGATGCCCGCAGGTCGGCGGGCAGGTGCTGCAGTTCCTCAGGCCCCAGGCTGATCAGGGTGCCCGGTGGATGGCGGGGGGTTGCGACCGCGTCCAGGATCAGCACCGCGTCGGCCGGGTGCCAGGGGGCGGGCAGCGGCAGGCCGGCGAGGTGGAGAAGGCGGAGCGCTGGGTCCCGGGGCAGGGTTTCGGCGAGCCGCCGGGCTGCCTCTATGGCCAGGCCGTCGTCCCGCCGGAACTCGTTGCCGACGGCCAGGATCCACAGGGTAGAGGAAGGCAAGGCGTAAAACTCAGGGCTCGGGCCGGAGGATGAAGGCCAGATGGGGGTGGGATTCCAGAAGTTGCCGGATTTCGGCTTCGGTGGCCGGCACCGGCTTGTCGCGCTCGCGGTCCACGGTGCACAGGAAGCCGAAGGGCTCGTCGGTACGGGCGTTCATCAGGCGGTGCAGGGCGCCGGGCCGCGTGTACACCAGGTCAAAGGGCCGCACCTGAACCACCTCGTCGCCGATCAGCACATAGCCCTCGCCCCGCAGGATGACCACCACATGCTCGTGCTGGTGCCGCTCAAGGCTCGTGTAGCCGCCGGGTGCCAGTTCAAAGTACCGGAGTTCAAAGCGCACCTTTTCGTCGGGGTGTTTGCCCGCCAGCACCTGGCGGATCACGCCCCGGAAGTCGCCGGTGCCCTCCTTGTAGGGCTGCACCCTGACGCCCTCCCAGGTGAAGTTCCGAAACCGTTTCACCTTGCCGTGCTTCAGGTTCATGGCTCCACCAGAATCTTCAGGCTTTCGCCGGCCTGTTTGAGCAGGCGGTAGGCCTCCGGTGCCCGGCTCAGCGGGAACCGGTGGGTGACCACCTCTTCGGCGCGGATCACGCCCCGCCGCAACAGGTCCAGGGCTTCGCGGGTGTCGTAGGGCCCGGCCGAGTAGGAGGGCACCACCCGCACCTCGCGCACATAGAGGTCGTAGAAGTCCAGGGTTACCGGATCGGTGGGGGCGGTGGGCGTGAACACGAGGAGTGTGCCGCCCCCGGCCACGATGGCTGCGTAGGTCTCGATTACCCGGGCGATGCCCGGTCCCACGATCACCACATCAAAGCCCAGGCCGTCGGTGACCTCGCGGGCCCATTCCCGGAGCGGTGCCCCCGGCGCCGCCTGGAACACGGGGTCAACGCCCAGGTCCTGGGCCTTCTGGAGGCGCCAGGGGTTCAGGTCGGTGCCGGCTACGACGGCGGCGCCGTAGGCCCGGGCCACGCGGGCGTTCAGGATGCCCATGATGCCCAGGCCCACCACCAGCACGCGGTCGCCGGGCTGGATGCCGGCGGTGCGGGCCGCCTTCACCGAGCAGGCCAGGGGTTCAATCAGGGTGCCGTCTTCGTAGGAGAGTTCAGGAGGCAGCCGCAGGGTGTCCAGTTGTACGGCGCGGGCCGAAACCTTCATGTACTCGGCCATGGCGCCGGGCTGGATGGTTTTTTCGCGCCACAGGGGGCACTGCACATAGCGGCCGCGGCGGCAGGCCTCGCAGGTCATGCAGGGCACATGGTGATGGGCGAACACGCGGTCGCCCACCTGGAACCCTTCCACGCCGCTTCCCACGGCCACGATGTCGCCGGCGGGCTCGTGGCCGGGCACCAGCGGCGCCTTACGCGCCATGTACCAGTCCATGGCCTCGCCGCTGCACACCCCCGAGGCCCGAACCCGCACCAGGATCTCGCCGGGTCCGGGCTCCGGCACCGGCACCTCTTCCACGCGAAGATCGTCGGCCCCGTAGTACACCAGGGCCTTCATGCGCCGGGGTATCATGGTCGGATGGCGTACTTCAGGCCCTCGCCCCGGTCCAGGCGGCGAAAGGCCTCGGCAATCTGGCCCAGGGGAAACTCGCCGGTAATCAGGGGTTGAAGGCGGGTACCGTGGGTGACCAGGAGTTCGTAGGCCGCTTTGACCTCCTGGGGGGTGAAATGGAAGGCGCCGAGCAGGTGTTTCTCTTCATAGTGCAGCGCGTAGGCGGCAAAGATCACCCGCTGGTCGGCCGGCAGCCCGCCGAAGAGCAGCACGCGGCCGCCCTTCCGCACCCAGCGGGGGCTCTGTTCCCACACCTCGGGGTTGCCCGTGGCCTCCACCACCGCGTCAAACGCCTCGTCCTCGGGCACCTGGTCCAGCACCCGGCGGAGCCCGATCCGGCGGGCCACCTCGTTGCGGCGAGGGTTCCGGCCCACGAGGGTCACCTCGTTGCCTTCCTGTTCCAGGGCGAAGGCCAGCAGGATGCCCAGGGGGCCGGTGCCCACCACCAGCACGCGTTCGTGCCAGGGCCGGAGCACCCGCAGCCCGTGGAGCGCCGAGGCCAGGGGCTCAATGAGGGGTGCCACGGTTTCCGGGAGATCCGGCGGCCGCAGGAACAGGTTGGTACGCACCACCCGGGCCGGGATCCGCACATACTCGGCGTAGGTGCCCACCACCATGTCGTCAAACAGGCTCTCGCAGTGTTGAAACAGGCCCCGCTGGCAATAGGTGCAGGTGTAGCAGGGGCCGGTGTTGGCGCCCATAACGGCGTCGCCCTCGCGAAAGCCCTGAACGCCGGGGCCCACCCGGGCGATCCGGCCGGTGTACTCGTGGCCGAAGGGGCCGGGCACCGGGATCTTGGGATGGTGCCCCCGGCGATAGGTTTTCAGGTCGGTGCCGCAGGTAAGCGCCACCTCTACCCGGAGCACCACCTCGCCGGGGCCGGGTTCGGGCACCGGCACCTCGCGGAGTTCCAGTTGCCGGGGCCCCAGGAGAAAGGCCTGTCGCATGAGGGCGGGCTGCGTGCTCATGCCTTCTCGCGTTTGCCCTTACCGGAGGCCTTCTTTTTCTTCTTGCCCTTTTCGCCCTCGCCGTTGCGGGCGGCTTCCCGCAGTTCCTTGAGGCGCTGGGCCACGCGGTCGTACACCGAGCCCTTTTCAAAGGTGCCGTCGGGCCGACGGCCCGCGGGCACGCCGGTGAGCAGTTCAATGCCCTCTTCCACGGTGTCCACGGCGTAGATGTGGAACTTACCCTGCTCCACGGCCTCCACCACCTCGGGGTGTAGCATCAGGTTTTCCAGGTTCCGCCGCGGGATCAGCACCCCCTGGGTGCCGGTCAGGCCCTTCACCTTGCAGGCCCGGTAAAAGCCCTCAATCTTCTCGTTGATGCCGCCCACGGGCTGGATCTCGCCCTTCTGGTTCACCGAGCCGCTCACGGCGATGTCCTGGCGCAGCGGCAGCCCGGAGAGCAGCGAAAGCAGCACATAGAGTTCGGTGCTGGAGGCCGAATCGCCCTCAATTTCCGAGTAGTTCTGCTCAAAGGCGATGCGGGCCGAAAGGCTGAGGGGTTCCTTCCGGGCGAACACCTCACTCAGGTAGCCGGTGAGGATCAGTACGCCCTTGCTGTGGATCTTGCCGCCCAGGCCCACCTCGCGTTCAATGTCCAGCACGCCCTCCTTGCCGCCCCACAGCGTGGCGGTGATGCGCACCGGGCGGGCGAAGGAAAAGTCACCCAGTTCGATAACCGCCAGGCCGTTGATCACGCCCACCTTCTTGCCCTCGGTGTCCACGATGAGCTGGTCGCGGGCGATCATCTCCTGGATTTTGCTTTCCAGCAGGTTGGAGCGGAAGATCCGCTCCTCAATGGCCTGTTCCACATGGGCCCGGGTCACCTGCGCTGCGTTCTGGCGGCGCGCCCAGTAGTCGCATTCCTTGAGGAGGTCCACGATGTCGGCGAAGCGGGTGGAAAGCTTCTTCTGGTCGTTGACCATGCGGGAGCTGTGCTCAATGACCCGGGCGATGGCGTCGGCCGTGAAGGGCAACAGGTTTTCCCGTTGCACCACCCGGGCGATGAAGGCGCGGTACTGCCGGATGTTCTCCGGGGTGCGGTCCATGACCGTGTCAAAGTCGGCCCGCACCTTGAAGAGCTCCTGGAAATCCTCGTCGTAGGCGTAGAGCAGATAGTACAGGAAGGGGCTTCCGGTGAGGATCACCTTGATGTCCAGGGGGATGGGCTCGGGCTTGAGCACCTTGGTGGTCACGAGCCCCAGGGTTCCGCCCAGGTCCTCAATGCGGATCTGCCGGGTTTTCAGCGCCTTTTTCAGGGCCTGATAGGCGTAGGGCTGGCGCAGGAGTTCGTCGGCTTCCAGCACCAGGAAGCCGCCGTTGGCCCGGTGCAGGG
>JALXEF010000175.1 GCA_027069855.1 Caldifarciminota bacterium | reverse complement strand
CCTCAAGCGGATCGGCTATCCCAAGGGCACCCGCTACAACCTGATCCTGAAGCATTACCTCAAGCAGGAGGGCCTGGACCCCGAAAAGGTGTCCTTTATCGGCCTCCTGCCTTCGGAGATGACCACGGCGCTGGACCGGAACCTGGCCGATGCCCTGCTGGTCGTGGAGCCCTATCGTTCCCTGGTGGTCCACCGGGAGGATGTCCGGGTGCTGGAGGATGCGGTGTTTTCCCGGCGGATCGTTTCGCCCCTGCCGGTGTTCGTGGGCCTGACCTCCATCGTGAACCTGAACCTGTCCAAGGCCCAGGTGCAGCGGGTGTATCAGGCCACCGAGCAGGCCATCCGCTTTATCCGCGAGTATCCCGACTCGGCGGCCCAGATCCTGCGGCACCACTTCAACCTGCCCGCCGATGCTCCGGTGAACCTGCCCCAGTTTGAAACCTATCAGGAACTGGATCCCACCCGCATCCGGGCCATCATCGCCCACCTGAAGGAAACCGAGGTGCTGCTGGTGGATCTGAATCCCAACGATTTCCTGATGACCCCGAGCGACCTGAAGTAGGGTGGTTCTGAAAGTTCAGGGTTGGAGATGGGAGAGGGGGAGTTTCTGGCTCCCCCTCTTTAGTTTGTTGTTCTGGCTGCTGGCCTTTCCCCCGTTTCGCTGGGTGCCGTTCCTCTTCGTGGCCTGGGTGCCGCTCTTCCTGTGGGCCCCCACGGTAACGGCCCGGCGGCGGTTTCTGGGCTTCTTCCTGGTGGCCGCCGGGTTCTACCTGGTGCATCTGCGGTGGATCCTCCATATGCAGGTGGAACCCGGCGTGGAACGCTATCTGGTGGCCGGCTGGCTGCTGCTCGTGGCCGGCATGGCCCTGCTCTGGGGCCTCCTGGGCCTGGCCTGGGGAATTCGGAAACGCCGGTACCGGCTGCTTTTCGGGCCGGTACTCTGGCTGCTTCTGGAGTATTTCCGGGGGTGGTGGCTGTTCCAGGGGTTTCCCTGGGCAACGCCGGCCCTGCCGCTGGTGGCCGTGCCCGGCCTGCGGCTGGGGTTCGCCCTGGTGGGCATGTACGGCCTGGGGTACCTCGTGATCCTCTTTAATGCCCTCGTGGCGGAGTACCACGAACGGGGATTCGCCGGAGGGCTCCTGGCCCTGATCCTGCTGGCGGCTGTCGGGCTTCTGGCCGAACACCGGATGCCCCTGCCAGACACCGGCCCCCGCATCCTGATCCTTCAGCCCGGGGAACTGGCCCCGGGGTGGGACTATGAGGAAGACTGGCGCATCACCCGCCGGTCCTACGGTGCCGTGCTGCAGGCCCTGCAGAGGGATTCGGTACGGGCCGATCTGGTGGTGCTTTCCGAATCGGCGTTCCCCGGCTATTTCCTCTGGTCGGATCGGGCCAAAAACCTGGCCCGCGAAATCCTGAGGGCCACCCATGCCCGGGCTCTGCTCCTCGGCACCACCCATGTCCAGCGCCGCCACGGCCATCGGTATCCCACCAACACCGCCATGCTGGTGGATTCCCTGCTGCGGGTGCAGGGGATGTACCACAAGGTGCACCTCGTGCCCTTCGGCGAGTGGCTGCCCTACGAGGATCGGTGGGCCTGGCTGGAACGCCTGGACTTCGGCCAGGGAGACTATCGGCCGGGCGACTCCCTGGTGCCCCTAACCTGGGACTCCCTGCGCCTGGGGGTGTTGATCTGCTTTGAGAGCATGTTCCCGGCCGTGGCGCGGGGCCTGGTGCGTCGCGGCGCCCGGATCCTTGTGAACATCAGCAACGACGGCTGGTTCGGCCGGTCGCTGGGGCCGGTGGAACACTTTGAGTATGCCCGTATGCGGGCCCTGGAAACCCATCGGTTTGTGGTCCGGGCCGCCAAGGTGGGCATTTCGGCCTTTATCGACCCCCTCGGCCGGGTACGGCAACGCCTGGATTTCGGCGAGGCCGGCTATCTCGTGGCCCGGGTGCCCCCGCTTTCCGGGAAAACCCCCTATGCGACCTGGGGCGAAGGCGGTGTCTTCGCCCTGGTGCTCCTCGCTGCGTTTATCATATTAGCGACCCCTACCCGGAGAAAAGGAGCGTTCCATGAAAACCTTTAAAGCAGTGGCTCTCCTGTTGTTTGCGGGCCTGCTTTCGGCCCAGCAGGTGGTGACCATTGAAGATGTGCAAGGGCACAGCGATTCTTCCCCCTATGAAGGCCAAACCGTAACGGTGTATGGCATCGTGACGGCGGGTTCCGCCTGGGTTCACGACCTCCGCGGCTTTTTCATTCAGGAGGCCCCGGGCGCCTGGCATGGGGTGTTCGTGTACCGGGGCCAAAACCCTGTTTCGGTGCAACCCGGCGATTCCGTGCGGGTGACCGGCACCGTACAGGAGTACTACGGCCTCACCGAGATTTCCATCTCGGCCCCCTCCGATGTGGAGATCCTGGCCCAGGGGCGGCCGATCCCTGCGCCGGTGCAGGTGGCCACCGGAGATGTGGCCACCGGAAGCCCCAACGCCGAACAGTATGAGGGCGTGATGGTGCAGGTGGGCCCGGCCGTGGTGGTCAACGACGACCTGGGCTACGGCGAGTGGGGCGTGGACGACGGCACCGGCATGTGCCGGGTGGACGATGCCGCCGGCTACAGCTATACCCCCCAGGTGGGCGACACCCTGCTGGCCGTCATCGGCCCGCTGCACTTCGCCTACGGCGACTTCAAGATTGAACCGCGGGGCGACGCCGACATCATCCGTACCGCCAACGGCACCGGCGTGGTCACCCTGACCCCCGCCGTGGTGCCCCCGGAGGAACACCTGGATTCCCTCACCGTGCACCTCGTAGGCGTGGTTTCACAGCCCCTGCAAACCGTGGAAATCACCCTGCCCGCGGACTTTGACTGGACCGGTGTGCTGGACAGCGTGGTCCTGTCCGGCCCGGGCTACGCCAACGCCTCCTTTGAGGTGCTCGGCAGCGGCACGCCGGGCGATCCCTATCGCCTGCGCATTGAGGATGCGGCGATCACGCCCGATCAGCCGGGGGTTGCCGGCTTCCTCGGCGTCGTCACCGCACCGGAGCCCGGCTTCTATCCCGTGGTGGTGGCCACAGCCGCTACGGGCGAGCCGGTGGCCCTGGTGGATACCCCCAAGGTTCAGGTGATCACCATTGACGGCAGCGGCACCGTGGAGTACATGCCCCAGGAACTGTACCGGGGCATGGCCACGGACCTGAGCATCACCCTGCACGGCGAACTCGGCACCCTGGGCATTGTGGAAATTGACCTGCCCGACAGCGGGCTCCAGTGGTCCGGCGGTTACGCCCTGAACGGTCCGGGCTTTTTGGGGGCCTCCGCGCAGGTGCTGCCGGGCCAGGTGCTACGGATTACCAACGCCCATGTCACCGCCGAAAACTACGGCAATGTGGTGCTCCACAGCGTAACCGTAACCGGCTCCGAGGCGTTCTACACCGTGGATGTGCGGACCGCCAGCCAGGGCGGCACCCCCGCCAGCATTGAAAACCCGCCCACCTATGTGGTGGTCCGCGGCGATTCCACCTATCCCCTGGTGTACTTCCACACCCCGGGCATCAAGGAGCGCCTGGTGGGCCGCCAGGTTCGCGTGCGGGGTACGGTGGTGGCCGTGCTGGGGGCCCAGGTGTTCGTACAGGATTCCACCGGAGGCCTGGTGCTCTACAACCCGAGTCCGCTGCCCGACCTGGGGACCCGGGTGTGGGCGCTGGGCGTGTATTCCCCCTATGCCGAACTGGAGGAACTCACGAACCCTACCCTGATCCGCTCGGTGCCGGAGTTCCCGTACGACACCCTGGCGGCCACCGCCCAGGACTTCGGCGAGGCCCTGGAGGGCCGGCTGGTACGGGTCAACGGCATCCACCTGGACGCCCCTGTGACCCTGGTGGGCGACAACGCCTACACCTTTTCCGATTCCACCGGCACCTTCAGCGTGTACATTGATCGGGATGCGGGCCTGGACGGCCTGGTGCTGCCGGCCGGCGACCTGGACCTCATCGGCGTGGTAAGCCAGCACTATGAAACCTACCAGCTCAATCCCCGGTTCGCCCGGGACTTCGTGCTGAAGGGCAACGGCTCCGGACAGGCACGCTTTGTACCCGTTTTTAAGCCGTATCGCGATGCCGGCGATACCCTGCTGCTGGAGATCCGGCCCACGGGCCTGCCGCTGCAGGCGCTGGAGGTGGCGGTGGACACCCTGCTGCCCGTGGCGGGCTTCGCTCTGGAGGGCAACGGCTTCGTCGGAGCCACCCTCACCGACAGCACCGATCCCTCCGGCCTCCGCATCGCCCACATCACCGGGGCCTACCTGACGGATCCCGATACCCTGTGGATCTTTGTGGCGGGCCCGCCCGCCGAGCCCGGCCGGATCCCCGTGGAAGTGCGGTCTTCGGTGGACGCCGAGGGGCTCCTGGTGCCCCTGATGGAGCAACCCGTGTTCTACTACACCACACCCATCGGCCTGGTGCAGGAGCCCGGCGAGGACGGGTACACTTCGGCCCTGGTGGGCCAGCAGGTGATGGTGGGGGGTGTGGTGACCTTCCCGGCCGGGATTTCCAACACCGACCGCACCAGCATCTTTCTGCAGGATGAAACCGGCGGGGTCAACATCTACTATTCCGCCGCGCTGATGGAGTACCGGGTGGGGGATGTGCTCCTGGTCCGCGGCGCGGTAACGGAGTACAACGGCCTGACCGAGGTCTCGGTGGGCGATGCCGCCGACCTGCAACTTCTGGGCCACAACGCAGCCCTGCCCGACACCTACCGCCTGCGGCCCGGCGAAATCCTCAAGGAATCCATAGAGGGCCGGTTCGTGGAACTGGACCAGGCCGTGGTGGCCACGGCCCCGGTGCCCGCAGGGGCCGGCTACTCCATGGAGGTGTGGAACGGCCAGGTTCCGGTGACCGTGTACATCTACCCGGCGACAGGCATTGACCTGACGGCGCTGACCCCCGGCACCCTGCTCCGTCGGATCTACGGCGTGGTGGGCCAGTACGATTCCCAGGAGCCCTACACCTCGGGATACCAGCTGTTGCCCCGGTTCCCGGAGGACCTGGAAATTGAAACCACTCAGCCGGCACAGGAAGTGGATCTCCGGCTTTCCACCAATGTGTTCGCCCCCAGTCGGCCTTCGGAGCGGCTGCTGATCCATGTCATGGGCCCGAGCGAGTACGCCTATACCCTCAAACTCTACGACTCCCGGGGCCGGCTGGTGCACACCTTCTTCCAGGATGCCCCGGCCCGCACCGGCACCTTCTCCTGGGACGGCCGGAAGGCCGACGGTACCCGGTTGCCGGTGGGCCTGTACATTCTGCAGCTGGAAGCCCTGCACGGGTCCGACACGCGGGTGGTGCGCCGCACCCTGATCATTTCGGCGCCCTTCAAGTAGGCATGGCACGGCGGAACGATTCTGCAAACAACGGTGCCCGGGTGCCTCCCCACTCCGTGGAGGCCGAGATGGAAATCCTGGGCGCCATGATGCTCCAGGAAACGGCCCTCTACAAGGCCCTGGAAACCCTGAAGCCCGAGGACTTTTACCTGGAAAAGCACCGGCGCATCTTTCGGGCCATCCTGGAGGTGTTCAACCGGGGCGAAAATGTCTCGGCCGTGTCGGTCCGCGAGGAACTCAAACGCACCGGCGACCTGGATCTCGTGGGCGGCTGGCAGTACCTCGCGAATCTCGTGGAGTCCGTGATCTCGCCCAGTTTCGCCGACGAGGACATCCAGACCATCGTGGAGAACGCCATCTACCGCGAGGTGATTGATGTGGCCACCGATGCCCTGGACCGCGCGTTCCACCGAACCGATCCGGCCGAGCAGTTGCTGGACCGCATTGAGCAGCGCCTCCTGGAAATCCGGCAGCGCAAGATCCAAACCACCTTCGTAAAGGTGGCCGACCTGGTGGACACGGTGCAAACCAAGATCCTGGACAACCGGAACCGTCAGCGTTCGGTGACCGGGATTCCCAGCGGCTTTGAACGGCTGGACGAACTCACCGCCGGGTTCCAGCCCGGCGACCTGGTAATCGTGGCCTCGCGGCCGTCCGTGGGGAAAACGAGTTTCGCCCTCAACATCATGCACTACCTGGGAGTGGAGGAAGGCATCCCCTCGGCCATCTTCAGCCTGGAGATGTCGGCCGAGCAACTGGTGCTCCGGCTCCTGAGCCTGGAGGCTATGGTGAGTTCCCAGAAGATCAAAACCGGCCGGCTCAACGACACCGAAATTGAGCGGATCCTGGAGGCCACCCGCCGGCTGAAGGAGGCCCCGATTTACATTGACGATACCGCGTCCATCCACATCCTGGAACTCAAGGCCAAGGCGCGGCGGATCGTGCGCGATGCCAAAGCCCGGATCCTGTTCGTGGACTACCTGCAGTTGATCCGGGGCATGCGGGCCGAGAACCGGGTGCAGGAGATTTCCGGCATCTCCCAGGCCCTGAAGGCCCTGGCCAAGGAGCTCCATGTGCCGGTGGTGGCCCTCTCGCAGCTGTCGCGGGCACCGGAGCACCGGCGCGACGACAAACGGCCCCGGCTGGCCGACCTGCGGGAGTCCGGGAGCATCGAGCAGGACGCCGATGTGGTGATCTTCCTGTTCCGGCCCGAGATGTACACCCGGGAGGCGCCCGAGGTGGCGGGCCTCACCGAGGTGATCATCGGCAAGCAGCGGAACGGGCCTACGGGCACCGTGAAGTTTTCCTTCGTGCGCGACTTTATGAAGTTTGAGCCCCTGGCCGAGGACTCAGACTTCCATTACACCTTTTCCACCGACGAGGTGGGCTGGTAACCTTGAAAGTGCTGGAGGTTTGGCTATACTTACCGGGGAGGTGATACCCGATGGCAGGTCATTCTAAATGGGCACAGATCAAGCACAAAAAAGCCCGCGTGGATGCCCAGCGGGGCAAGATTTTCAGCAAGTTGATCCGCGAGATCACCGTGGCCGCCCGGCTCGGAGGCGGCGACCCCGACCACAATCCGCGGTTGCGCCTGGCCATTGACCGGGCGCGGCAACACAACATGCCCTGGGAGAACATTGAGCGCGCCATCAAACGGGGCACCGGCGAAATTGAGGGCGCCAAATACGAAACCGTGGTGTATGAGGCCTATGCGCCGGGCGGGGTGGCCCTGCTGATCAAGGCCCTCACCGATAACAAGAATCGCACCACAGGCGAGGTGCGGCATGTGCTCTCCAAGCACGGCGGCCATATGGCCGGGGCCGGCTCGGTGGCCTGGCAGTTCAAGGAAATGGGCGTCATTTACATTGACCGCCAGGGGGTGGAAGAAGACGATGTGCTGGAGGTGGCCCTGGAGGCCGGCGCCGAAGATGTGAAGGTGCAGGAGGATACCTTTGAGGTGTGGACCGATCCCAAGGAATTCTACGCGGTGAAAACCGCCTTTGAGGAACGCCAGTTCCCGATTTCGTCGGCCCAGCTGACCCTGGTGCCCCAGAACACCGTGCAACTGGATGAAAAACAGGCCGAGAAGGTGCTCAAACTCGTCGCCGCCCTGGAAGACCTGGACGATGTCCAGGAGGTGTATGCCAACTTTGACATCCCCGAGGATGTGCTGGAAGCCCTGGCCCAGGCAACGAGTTGAAGATCCTCGGCATTGATCCCGGCATCCAGAACCTGGGGGTGGCCCTGCTGGAAAACGGCATCCTGCGTACGGCCGTGGAGCACCGGCCCCGGGGCCGGACCCTGGCGCTCCGGCTCCTGGATCTCCAGCGGTTTCTGGAAGAAATCGTGGAAGCCTGGCATCCCGAAATGGCAGCCCTGGAACAGGTGATCTACCACCGGAATGTGCGGGCGGCGCTGACCCTGGGCGCAGCCCGGGGGGTGGCCCTGGTGCTCCTGGCCCGCCACGGCATCCCTATCCACGAACTTCCCCCTGCCCGGGTCAAACAGGCGATCACAGGCAACGGCCGGGCCTCCAAGGCCCAGGTGCGGTACATGGTGCAACGGCTCGCCGCCCATCCCGAGCCCCTGGGCGAGCACGCCGCCGACGCCGCCGCCTGCGCCCTGGCCCTCCAGCAAACCCTTCGCCATGCTGTACCGTCTTCGCGGACGCGTCGTCGGTAAACCGCCCCTCCACTGCTATCTGGCACTGGAGTTCCCCGGGGGCACCGAGGTGGTGCTGGATGTGACCGTGCCCCTCACCTCCCACGAACGCCTGGCTCCCGAGGGCGAACTCCAGGAGCTCCTGATCGTGCCCTATGTGTCGGAACGCGAGATGGTGCTCTACGGCTTCGTGGACGAGCAGGACCGCCGGCTGTTCCAGATCCTCGTGGACCTGCCCAATGTCAACCGCGGGCTGGCCCTGCGGCTCCTTTCCCACATGCGGGCACCCGAACTGGTGGCCGCCGTGGCGCGCGAGGACCTCTCGGTGTTTCAGAATGTGCCCGGCATCGGCCGGAAACGCGCCGAACGCCTGGTATTTGAACTCAAGCAGCGGTTATCGGAACTGCCGGCCTCCGGCGAGGCCCACGAGGCCCGGTTGCTTCAGCAGGCCCTGCGGGCCCTGATCCAGCTGGGGCTCAAGGAAACCGAGGCCCGCGACCGCCTGGAGCGGGTCCGGAGCCGCCTGACCCCGGAGACCACCCTGGAAGACCTGCTCCGCTGGGCGCTTCAGGAACCCCGTTCCTGAGCAGCCTTTTTCCTTCGCGATGCTTTGCGCGGGGAAACCCCCACGCGCTCACACAGATGCGCCACCGGGCACGCGTCGCAGCGGGGCCCGATGGGCCGGCAGATGCTCTGGCCGAAGGCCACCAGCAGAAAGTTGATCTTAGGCCACCATTCCACAGGCACCCTTTGCCGGAGTTCCCGCTCGGTTTGCTCCGGCGTGCGGGTTTTCACAAACCCCAGGCGGTTCGTGATCCGGTGCACATGGGTGTCCACGCAGATGGCGGGTTTGCCGAACCCCTCGCTGAGTACCAGGTTGGCGGTTTTCCGACCCACGCCGGGCAGGGCCAAGAGCTCCTCCAGCGTGTCGGGCACCCGGCCGCCGTAGCGTTCCACCAGGATCCGGGCGATCTTTTTGAGGTTGCGGGCCTTCACCCGGTAAAAGCCCACAGGGTAGATCAGCCGCTGGATTTCCTCCTCGGAGAGGGCCAGGAGTTTTTCCGGCGTGGGGGCCACGGCCAGGAGCCGCTGGGCCGCGCGATGGGTCACCGGGTCCTGGGTGCGCAGCGACAGCACGGTGCCCACTAAGATGCGGAAGGGGTCCCGCTTCCGCTGCTTCATCAACTGGATCACCGGGGCGTTCCAGCGGGGGTATTCCCGTTCCAGGATCTCCAGGACCCGAAGAAAGGTGGGGGTGTCCACCGGTCAGTGGGCCTCCAGCCAGGTGCGACTGACGCCGATGTCCACTTCCACCGGCACCTTGAGGGGCAGGGCGTGGGTCATCTCGTGGGCCACCAGCGCCTTCACCCGGTCCACGGCATCCTCGCGCACCTCCACCAGCAGTTCGTCGTGGATCTGGAGTACCAGAAAGGCCGGCAGGTTTTCCTCTTCCAGGCGCCGGTGGATCCGGATCATAGCGAGTTTGATCATGTCGGCGGCCGTTCCCTGGATGGGCGAGTTGATGGCGATCCGTTTCATCATCTCCCGCACCTGGCGGCTCGGATGGTTCAACTGGGAAACCCGGCGGATCCGGCCCAGCAGGGTGCGCACGAT
>JALXEF010000174.1 GCA_027069855.1 Caldifarciminota bacterium | reverse complement strand
GCCTGGTGCTGGAAACCCTGCGCACCTGGCGGTTCAACCCCCTGCCGCCGGGCCTGGAGGGCGTGCAGGACGGCATCGTGACCTTCACCTTCCGGCTGCCGCCCGCCTCCTAAGCCCCACCTTTTGCCATCTTTTGCCCTCCACCCCGGGATTCCCCGGAATTCCTTGACACTCAAAGGGTTAACCGCCACTTTTCCACGGGTTTTCCACCGTTCCCAAACCCCGGGGGCCGGGGAAGCAGCGCCCCGGTGGACGCCGGAACCGCCTGGAATTCAAAAGGTTTCCAGCAGCCCTCCGGAACACCCTTGACAAACGCCGGTTCAGAACCCATGATAGCCACTGCATTCAAAAGGTGGCAAAAAGTGGCAAAAATCTCTAAGGACCGGGATATTCGGATCGCCACGGTGGACGCCAAGGGGCGGGTGCTGATCCCCATGCGGATCCGCCGCCACCTGACCCACGGCGCCACCCTCTACCTGACCGTGGGCGCTGACCGCTGCATCGTGATGTTCACCCGGGAACAGTGGGAACGCGAGGTGCTGGCCCGGTTCCAGGAACTCTCGCCCTTTGACCCCTCCCCCGCTCTGAAGCAGTACCGCCGCGTGATGGCCCATATGGTGGAAACCACCCTGGACGCCATGGGCCGCATCGTGATCCCGGGCAACCTGCTGCGGTACGCCGGCATCACCCGCCGCGCCGCCTTCACCTTCATGGGCAACTGGACCGAAATCTGGGACCCCGACACCCTGGACCAGGAAACCCTGAACCCAACCCTGGCCCAACAGGCCGCCGATCCGGAGGCAAAGCCGGCATGACCCTCCGTGAGGTGAACCTGGAGGATTTCCGGCCGCTGAGCCGCTGGAAACTGCTGGCCCTGGGTCGGCAGATCCAGGACTGGCTGCGCCGGGGCTTCCAGGTCACCGTCCTGGGCCGGCCCCAGGACCTCGCCTACTTTTCCCTGGTCAACGGCGTTCCCCTGGACGATGAACCCGCCGAGATCCACCGGCCTGTGATGCTCCAGGAGGTGCTGGACTTCCTGCAGGCCCGGCCCGGTGCCGTGATCGTGGATGCCACCGCCGGCGCCGGCGGCCATACCGAGGCCCTGGCCCGCACCGTAGGCCCCGAGGGCCGCATCATCGCCCTGGACCGGGACCCCGAAATGGTCCGCCTCGCCCAGAAACGCCTGCGCCCCTACCCCTGGGTGCAGGTGCTCCACGCCGACTTCGCCCGGTTGCCGGAGGTACTCCAGGACCTCGGGGTGCAGGAGATCCACGGCGTCCTCTTTGACCTGGGGTTGTCGTCGTACCACCTGGACCAGGCCGGCCGGGGCTTCACCTTCCGCCGGCCCGAGCCCCTGGACCTGCGCTTTGACCCCTCCGAGGGCCGGCCCGCTTCCTGGTACCTGAACCGGGCACCTCAACCCTTCCTGGAAGCCGTGTTCCGCCTGTACGGCGAGGAGCCCCTGGCCCGGCGGCTCGCCCGGGCCATCGTGGAAGCACGCGAGCGGCACCCCCTGGAAACCACCGACGACCTCAACGCCCTGATTGACCGCTGGGTGCCGGTGCACCGCCGCGCCCGCACCCGCGCCCGGGTGTACCAGGCCCTCCGCATCCTGGTGAACCGGGAACTGGACCGGGTGGCCGAAGGCCTGGCCCATGCCCTGAACCTCCTGAGCCGCAACGGCCGACTGGTGGTCCTCTCGTACCATTCCCTGGAGGACCGGCTGGCCAAAGCCCTGAAACACCTGGAGGGTGTGGAACCCCTCACCAAAAAGCCCGTTCGGCCCCAGGAGACCGAAATTCGGCGAAACCCCCGGGCCCGCAGCGCCAAACTGCGGGCCTATCGCAAAACAGGAGCAATTGACCGTGGGGAAGTGGTTCTTGCTTATCTTCGTTCTTTTGTTCCCCACCCTGCTGGTGACCTGGACCTCCTTTGAGATGTACCGCACCGCGCACCAGGTTCACCAGCTTCGGCACCAGTGGAAACGGCTCCACCGCCAGGTGGAGAAACTTCGGGGTCAATGGGAAACGCGCGCCTCCCTGCTGCAGGGGGGCCTGAAATTCAGGAGTTGGACCTATGGCTTTGCGCACCGACGGGTTCCGGCGTCGGCTCCGGTTGGTCAAATTGATTCCACTGGTCGCCGCAGCCCTCGTGCTGTGGCGCACCGGCCAGTTCCTGGTTCCAGGGCATCGGGAACAATGGCAACAGCGGGCCGAACAAACCTTCTTCCAGCGGATCTCTCTGCCCGCTGAACGGGGAATCATCTACGACCGCTATGGCAATCCCCTGGCCCTGAACTGGCCGACCATTGACCTGCTTCAAAAGGTGGAAACCGACACCCTGCCCCGGGTGTTCCGGCAAATGGGCCTCAAACCCAAACGGTCGCCGCTCCTGAAGAAACGGATGGCCGTTCCCCTGAAGTTTCACCTCAGCGATACCCTGGAACCCATCGTGCAGAAGTACACCAAACTGCTCCGGGCCACCCCCTCCTGGACCCGCATCTACCCCGCAGGCCCGGCCACCTCCTCGCTCCTCGGTATGCTGGGGAACGACAACCGCGGCCTGGACGGCGTGGAATACTTCTTTGACCGGCAACTGGCGGGCCGGGACGGCTACAAGTACCTGTTTTTCACCCGGAGCCGGAAATCCGTGTTTCAATTGCCGGAACTGCCCTTCCGCGAACCCCAACCCGGCCGGGACCTGTACCTGACCATAGACCGGGACCTGTCGGAACTCTGCTACCTGGCCCTTCGGCACGGCGTGGATTCCACCCGGGCCAACTGGGGCTTCGCCGTGGTCATGGACCCCAAAACCGGCGATGTGCTGGCCATGGTGTCCTATCCCTCGGCCGACCCGGCCCGGGGCGTCGCCTCCACCCGGAACCGCACCATTGTGGACCCCTATGAGCCCGGCT
>JALXEF010000173.1 GCA_027069855.1 Caldifarciminota bacterium | reverse complement strand
GGAAAATCGCCCACCGAGGCGCCGATGCGCAAGCGGGGGGTCACCTGAAGCTCTGCACCGCCGGAAAGGGCGAGGCCGTAGCCGGTTTTGCTGGTGGCGGTGCGCAGGTCCACCTCTGCGGTGAGCCCCTCCTGGTCGGTATACAGATACCCCCGCACGGTGTCCACCAGATCCAGCCGGTTGCCGATGAGCATGGAAACCCCAAGGCCCGCCCGCAGAGGTCGGTCGCCCAGGTGCACCTGCTGGGTCACCCCCACGGCCAGGTACCGATACAGCAGGGAAACCGCCTTGGTTTGGTCAAAGGTGTAGGTGCTGTCAAAGGCGTTGCCGTAGGCCAGAAGCCCGAGCACATCCCGTGGCACCTGCAGCGTGCCCAGGTACCGCTGGCCCATTGCCAGCGACATCCCACCCCAGGACACGGAAAAGTAATCCAGGGCGTTGTCCACCACGAGGTGGATCGTGGGGTCCGATTCCCGATACAGTTTTTGCAGGTGCTGCACCCGGATCACCGCCCCCATACGGTCCATCAGGAACCCCATGTCCACGAGGGTGTTCCAGAACTCCAGGTTGCTGTGGAAGCGTACCACCACGGTATCGGTATCCGGCACCACGCACTGGAGTTTGAGGGGGAGCGGCGCGGTATTCAGAAAGCCCAGGGCCAGGGTCAGAAGCGACAGGGCGGTCAAGGCGACACCTCCCCTTTGACATGGGCCCAGATGCGGTACCGGAATCGCGACCGGGCGGTCAGGGTGTAGGTGCCGCTGGCGTTGATGCGGGCGGTGAGCACCACATCCCAGGGATACTCCCTGAACAGGTTGAGGTCGCTCCTGGGAATGCCGATCACGACGGTATCCTGGAGGGGCGCGATGGGCAGGCCCAGGGAATCCAGTTCCGGCGCCCCCACATTGCCCGTCAGGGTCACCTCCCGATGGGTCCGGCTGCGAATCTGGATCTGCAGGCGCAGGGGAAACGGGAAGTTGTTGTCTACAAAAAGGTAAACGCGGCCGGTGCGGATCTGGGCGTTGCGCAGGATGGAACGGGCGTCCTTGTCTTTGAGATACACCCGGGTGCTTTCGGCTGCCACATCGTTGTAGTGCACCTCCACATCAAAGGGGCTCACGATGGTGGCGTCAATGGGCACCCAGCGCACAGGGTAAATCTCGCCCGAGCCCGAAAGGGTTACGGTGCCGGTGGCATACAGCGAGTCGGGCATTTCGTTGAGCAGGCCTCCAAAGCCCGAGAAGGTGAGGCCCGCGCTGCCCGGCGGCACCTCCCGCACCATGGTGGTCTCCCGCACCACGCCAGCCCAGGTGGTCTTGGCCACCAGGTGCAGGGTAAGCACCGTGGGGCAGGTGGTGGGGTTTTCAAAGGCCAGGTGCAACTGGACATTCGTCAGGTGGAACAGGCCCCGAAGCCGACGGCCCACATCCTCGGGGAATACCAGGAAGTTCACGGGGAACACGGGCTGTTCGTAGGGCTCGGTCCAGGTGCCCCGGGCATAACTCAGGAACGGATTGTCCACCAGCAGGTGAATGGCAAACACCTGGGTATCGCTCAGGGTCACCCAGGTGTTGAGTTCGGGACTCTGGAGCACCAGGTGGGGCGTGATCTGGTTCACCGAAGCGTTGGGGTTCTCGTAGGTTTGCTGGGTGAGGTCTTCGGAGGCCTCCACGCTGTCGTGGGGTGAAACGGCCACGGTGCCGGCCAACCCCGGAATCTCCTGGGTTTCATAGGCGATGGTGAGCGGCAAATCCGTGGGATTCATCACGCGATACACCAGGGTTCCGCGCAGGAACACGCCCTCATGCACGATCAGGGGCACATTGAGGTGGAGTTCGCGGGTTTCCTGCCACACCAGAGTTGCGGGCGTGGGCCGGAAGGTGCCCGCCCGCAGGTTCACGGAGTCCAGCGTGACCTCCAGCCGAAGAGAGTCGGCCTGGGGGTCTACCGGCACCCCGGAGGCCGGCGCGGAACGCGCAAGGTATGCCGTCACCCGAAGAACCGTGGCCAGGGGATGGGGGCCGCTGAAGGGAGCGGCCACCGTCCGGGTTTCACCCGGGGCCAGGTCCACCACGGTCAGGGCCCCGAGCCAGGTGTTGCTGGCCGAGTCGCGCAGGGCCACCCGCAGGGTGTCCACCGAAAAGGCAAAGCCGTTGTGGACCCGAAGCCGGTAGACATACCGCTGCAGGTCCACCGCCTGAATGCGTTCTGCGGTCCGGTAGAAGTCCAGGGTCCGATGAAAGGCGGGCACATCGTAGGTGCCGGCGGTATCGGGAAGCCCCGGCACCAGATCCTGAGCCCCCACCTCTACGGTTTCCTGCACCAGGTTCTCAAAGGGCAGCAGCGTCGGCGGCACGCTGAGGTCCACCGGCTCGGCGGTCACGATGGAATCCCCGGGCAAAAAGTGCCAGTCGGTGGTGCGATGCACATAAAAGGCGATGGTGGAATCCATGGAATCCACGCTGATGGAGTCGGCGTTCAGGTCACGCAGGAGGTCCATCAGGTTGTACACCCCGCGCACATAGGGGATGTACACCTGCGTCTCCAGCCGGGGGTACCAGTTTTTGGAGCAGGCGGCAAACAGAAGCACGAGCAGGGGCCAGGCCCAGGAACGAAGACGGCGAAGTTTCATGCTTGTTTCCTTGATTCCGGAGGCCCGAAGGCTGTTAAATAGGCGCTATGCCGCAGAATCTCCGGGCGCTCATAGTATCCAGGATTCGCGAACGGGGTTCAATGAGTTTCCGCGAGTACATGGAACTGGCGCTGTACCACCCGCAGTGGGGGTACTACACCCGCGGTGCCGGCATCGGCCGGGAGGGCGACTTTTACACGAGCCCCCATGTGCACCCGATCTTCGGCTGGACCCTGGCCCGCTATGCGCTCCCCCTGCTGGAGGAAACCCTGCAGCGGCAGGACTGGGCCGTGGTGCTGGAACTCGGCCCCGGCGAGGGCTACCTGGCCCGCGACGCCCTGGACTACTGGCGCCAGGAGGCGCCGGAGGTGCACCGGCGGATCCGGTACCTGCTGTACGAACGCTCGCCCGAGATGATCCGCCGGCAGCAGGCCCTGCTGGCCGACCATCCCGCAGGCTGGATCCAGCGTTTTGAAGAGGCCCGGGGCGCCGCGCTCGTGTGGTCCAACGAGTTCTACGACGCCTTTCCCTGCTATCGGTTCCGGCGGAGCGAGGACGGCTGGCAGGAACTCCGGGTGGTGCTGGCTGAATCCGATCGCCTGGATTTCCGGGCCTTTCCCGTGGAAGACCCCGATCTTTTGCGCTTTCTGGCGCGCTACGAGCCCCTGACCGAGCCGGGGCAGGTGCTGGAGGTGGCACCCGAGGTGGCCGCCGTGCATCGGCGCCTCCTGGACACCGTGTGGCCCCGGCGGGTGGTCACCGTGGACTACGGCGAGATGCGGTCGGTGCTGCTCCAGCGGTTCCCCCGGGGCAGCCTGGCCGTGTATTACCGGCACCGCTACCTGGAAAACCCGTTTCAGTATCCCGGCGAAAGCGACCTCACCTGGCACCTGGACTTCACGCTGCTGAAAGAGGCGGGCGCCGAGGCGGGCTACCGCACCGTTCGCTTTGAAGACCAGGGCAGGTTCCTGATCTCGGCAGGCATCCTGGAGGTCCTCCAAAATATAGAACGCCGGGAGCCCGACGAGCGGCAGCGGCTCCGGGCCCGGCTGGCGGTGAAAACCCTGGTGTACAGTTTCGGCAAGGAACACCGGGTTCTGGTGCAGGAACCCGGTTCATAACGCAAGGAGGTCAAGGCCGATGGAAATTCGCCTCGGGCTCTGGGAGGGGCAGCGGGTGGCATCCATGCCCCTGGAGGTGGTGGAACGCAAGGGATTGGGCCATCCCGACACCCTCACCGACGGCATCGTGGAGGCGGTGTCCCGCGAACTCTCGCGGTACTACCTGGAAAACTTCGGCCGGGTGTTGCACCACAATGTGGACAAGGCCCTGCTGGTGGGCGGCCGCGCCCGGCCCGAACTCGGCGGCGGCAAGGTGGAGGAACCCATGGTGTTCTACCTCGTGGGGCGCGCCACCGTTGAGGTCAACGGCCAATCGGTGCCCCTGCGGGAAATCTACGAAGAGGCCGCCAAACGCTATTTCCGAAAGGTGCGCCACCTGGATCCCGAGGCCCATGTGGAATACCGGATGTGGGTACGGCCCGGCAGCCCGGACCTGGTGGACCTCTTCCTGCGGAGCGAGGGTGTGCCCCTGGCCAACGACACCTCCTACGGCGTCGGGTTCTATCCGCTCACGCCCACGGAGCAGGCGGTGCTGGACCTGGAGCAGTACCTGAACTCCGACGCCTTCAAGGCCCGGTATCCCTTCGTGGGTGAGGATGTGAAGGTCATGGCCATCCGGGAAGACGATCTCCTGCGGGTGACCGTGGCAGCCGCCCTGGTTTCCCGGTACTTCCACACGGCGGAGGAATACTTTGAGGCCCGCCAGCAAATCCTGGAGGAAAGCACGCGGTTCCTGGAGGAGCACACGCCCTTCCGGGTGGCCGTCCGGGTCAACACCGCCGACACCCGGGAGTCCTTTTACATCACGGTCACGGGCACCTCGGCCGAGGGCGGCGACGACGGCCAGGTGGGCCGCGGCAACCGGGTCAACGGCCTGATCACGCCCCTGCGGCCCATGTCCTTAGAGGCCGCCGCGGGAAAAAACCCGATCTCCCATGTGGGGAAACTCTACAATGTGGCCGCCCAGAACCTCACGCAGCGGATCGTTCAGGAGGTGGAGGGGGTCGCCGGTGCCTACGCTTTGCTCGTGAGCGCCGTCGGAGAACCCGTGAACCGGCCCCAGGCGGTGCAGGTGTGGGTGGAACCCGAAAAGGAAGGGAGCTCCGTGCCCGAGGCCGAGATTCGCCGCGTGATCCAGGAGGAACTGGACCGCATTCCCCACCTGTACCAGGCCATCCTGACAGGTGAGGTGCCCCTTTACTGATGCAGCGGGTTCTGGGCCTTCTGCTCTTTGCCCTTCTCCTCACCCTGCTGGCACGGGAGTTCGTGCACCGCCGGAGCACCTTTTACGAAGCCGGCACCCTGCGGCCTCCCTACGCTGTGCTCCACCCCGCCTATTACGGGAAACTGGCCCTGTGGATTGATCCCCTGGGCTGTGTCGATGCCCCCGGCTGCACCACCCGCATCGGCAGAACCGCCGCCGCTTTGAACCACGAAACCGCCCGGCTCCTCGCCTACGAGGCCGGTTTGTGGCACTACTTCCGGTACATTGGGACCAGCCATCCCCCGGATTCCTGTTTGCCGGATTCGCTCCGAAGCCAAAAGGCCCGCAGGGCGCAGCCCGACCTCGTGATCGTTCTGGACCTCATCCCGCAGGCCCGGCGTGGCTGGCCCTTCCTGCGGCGGCTTGCGGGATACCTGGGCCTCGGGCCCCTGCGCCGGGGCTACCGGATCACCTACCTCGCCGAAGGCCCTGGCAGCCGCCGTTCCCGGTACCTTGCCCGGGCGATAGACTCCACCCTGCAACTGGCGGGCTTCGTGGGCTATCCCGGGGGTCACCTCCGGGGCCGCTCAGCCCGGGACGAGCCCCGTCTCGCCCCCTATCGGGATTTTCCCTCCGCCACCCTGCTTTTGGAAATCGCCCCCTGCGACGCCGACTACGAAAAGGTGCTCCGGGCCAAATGGATCCGGCGCTGGATGATGCAAACCGTGCTGGCAGGGGTTACCGTGTACCTTTCGCGCGCCCACGCTTGGGGCGTGGAGCCTGTGGTTTCCTGGCCGGAAGCGGCTGCCGCCGCAACTTCAGGAAAAGCCCCCGCGTCGGCGACCAGAGTTCCGCCACCATAAAGGCAAGGTCCAGGGGATCGTACCGGTGGTCGCCGTTGCGGTCGGCGATCAGGAACGGGACGGGCGCCGGCCATCCGTCAAAGAGATAGTGGCCGGTGTAAATCGCATCGTGGAGGTCGTACCGGCCGTCGCCGTCGGCGTCGCCGGCCACCGTCACCAGCCGTAGATTGGTGTACTCAAAGCCCTCCAGGTTGCCGTTGGGCCGATGGGCTTCGGGGATCTGGAAGGCCAGGGTGCCGGCCCGATAACTTCCCACAGCCAGGTACAGGCCCCGGGGCAAAGTGTCCAGGAGGTCGCCGAGGTACAGCACCCCCTCCATCCAGGCGCCGGTGCCGGGATCGGCCTGGGCCGTGGGGCTGCCGAGCGGTGTGCCGTTTCGCCGGTACCACTGCCGGGTACCACCCGACGCCTGCAGATACGCCAGCGGCTCGCCCACAAATCCCTGGTTGCCTGCCGGTGCCGCCATGGAATCGTAGGGAAACCGGGTGGCCACGAAGAGGAACCGGGTTTCGCCCGTTGCGGGCGCCGGCGCCGCCACATAGAGCTTGCCCGAATCCTCCACATAAGCGGCATAAAGCACCTGGCCGTCGGCGGCGGCCACCGAGTCGGCCACGGCGGTGTCCGGGGTGCCGTCCAGCACGAAGGTCACAACGGCCCGGAACCGCACATACTCGTCGGGGTCCAGGTTGCCGTCCTGGCTGTGGGGCCTGGGCACCTGCCATTCCAGGGGGGCACCGTCCGCGGTGCCGTAGGTGGCCACGGCCAAATAAATCGTGTCGGGCAGGCTCCCCAGGAGCCGCCGCAGATGGATCACCCCCTCCAGCACCGAGTCGCCGCTCGTGTTCTGGAACCGCAGGGTGTCGCTCATGAGGTTTTCCGAGGCGTCAAACCAGCCGGTAAAACCGTTGTCGTTTTCGTCGGCCAGGTAGTAGGACCAGGGAGCCATGAGGCCGCTCTTGGCCCAGGGGGCCGGATGGGTGCCCTGGGGCGCGTGGAACAGCACAAAGATGAAGTGGTCGTTGGCAAAGGCGTCGGGGCCGTCGCCCGCGGCCTCGGTGGCCACATAGAGCTGGCCGGAATCCGCATCCAAATAGGCCCACAGGTGCATATCGCTGTTCTGGGCCAGAAGTTGCGCCACCCGGTCCAGCCGGCCGTCCATGTAGAACCGCACCACGCCCACGGTGTACCGGAAATTCTGGCCGTTGTTGCTGGCCCAGGCGTCGTTGTTCAGGGAATCAAAGGCGTGGATCACATACTCCACCTCGCTGCCGTAGGCCTGGGGCGGCAGGTATCCACCGAAGAGGTCCGGTGTGGGCTGGCCGTCGCCGTCCCAGTCGTAGGTGGCACCGTCGTCCCGGTGCATGGGGATGTCCGGGTAGGTCCAGGTGCCGTTGACCCCGTAATGGAGCCACAAACTGGCAACGCCGGAGGGATCCTCGGCCCGGGCCAGCACCCGCACGGAGTCCGAGGGAAGGATCTGGCGATCTGGTTGCTGCTGGATGTCCCACACCACCGGCCCGGAGTGGTCGCCCGGCCCCGGGCGGTGCACCTCCGGCTCGCCGCGGCCCGCGAATACCCAGATCCGCCACAGGCCGGAACGGCCGCCGAGTTCCATGAGATAAGCGCCGGAGGCCATCTTGCCGTGCTGGTAAAAGGACAGCCCCTGGCCGTCGCCCCACAGGTACACGATGCGGGTACCGTTGGGGGCCTCAAAGCCCGCATAGGTCCAGCCGGAATCCGTGAGGCCGGAGATGAACCGGGCCTCCTGGCCCAGCAAGAGGCCATAGAGATCCGGGCTCACGCCCGACTTGGTCCAGTCGTAGCCGCTGGAGGAGTACAGGATGTCCAGATACGGCTGGCCGCTCACCAGCTGGATCCGCTTGTGCAGCGAGTTGTCGGGCTGGCCCTGGCTGTCGTAGGCCTCGTTGAGCACGAGCAGGGCGGTATCCGCCCGGGAGGTGTCCACCGAAACATCAAACCAGGAGTTCCAGGCCTCGGTATCGTGGAGCAGGCCGGGGTGGCCGCCGTCGTCGTAATCGCCCTCGTTGCCCCAGTTGGTCATCAGATTGCCCACCACCACATCACCGTCGCGGGTGAACATCCACAGGGCGCGGCCGCCGCGCCGGTCAAAGACAGCGCAAATCTCGCTGTTCCAGAGGGCGTATTCCAGAAGCGAGTCGCCGTCGGCGTCCAGCACGGTGACATGGCTTCCGCCCAGGAACCGCAGCGAGTCGTACCACTGGCTGCCGAAGGCGAAGCCGCCGGCCATGCGGGTGTGGTTCCACAGGTTTTTGCCCCAGTACACCAGCGGGCCGCCCGGCCCCTCGTGCCAGGCGGTTTCGTAGAGCATGCCGGAAAGGGTGATCCAGCCGGTTTGGGCGATGCGGGTGTCGGGCACCGGCAGCAGGTGGTTCCAGCTCCAGAGCCACAGGTCCTCGTAATCGCCCCGGACGCCGTTGCCGTTCTGGTCGTCCAGGAGGCCGCAGTCCAGGGCCTGGGTGGCCTTGAAGTCGTTGTACCAGTTGTCGTAGGTGCCCCCGGTCCAGCCGTGGAGTTCGGAGTAGGCGGCGTAATCAATCTGGATCACCGGCGGGTCGTTCAGGGGATCGCTGTCGTACAGGTAATCCAGGCCCCACCACTTGGCGGCCTCGGCCACATGGATGGGCTGGATCCAGGACTGCTGGGCGATCCAGGCGATATTGTGGTCGTAGGAGTTGGCCGGGGCCCCGGCCTGGCCGAAGTCCCAGCCGGCCACACCGGCCGCCTTTTCCCAGTCGTCTCCGTACAGCACGAACTGCGACTGGTCCCAGTCGTTGGCCAGGTTCCAGAGCAACTGGTGCAGGGGATTGCCGGACTGCGACACATCGTTCCACACCATCTGATCGCGGGCGGTTTGCGAGATGAACACCACGAACACCATGTTGCCGTCGCCGTCGTACATGCGGTGAACCTTGAAGGGGTTGTGGCAATCGGCGCCGCTCGGGAACTGGTGGGGATACCAGTCGTGCACATTGTCGTCCAGCACGATCACCGGCGGAATCCACACATACTGGCCGCCGGAGGTGTAGCCGTACTTGCCGAAGGCCTGGTTCAGCAGGGCGATCAGGGAGTAGGGCATCAGGGCCTCCGACTTCCACACCCGCTCGGGAATCCACACCACCGTTGGGTAATCGGGCCAGCCCGGCTTTTTGATGAGGGCGGAATCCACCTGAACCGAATACCAGAAGGAAAAGGCGTTGATCTCCGAGGCCACATAGGGCAGGATGTGCTCGGCGTAGGTGCCGGCAGCCAGGTCCACCAGCGGGTTCTTCAACCGATCCAAGAGGCCGTTGTCGTTCCGGAGCCACGCATAGGACTGGGCCAGGGGGCCGGAAATGTGGATATCCACCGGCACGCCCCAGTAGAAGTGGCTGTCCAGGGTGCGGTGAAAGGAGTTGCCGTTGTAGCCCGGCGAACCGGGCACCAGGGCATAGATGCCGTTATCGGCAAAGGACTGGTTGCCGTGGTGCAGAAAGGCGATCTTGGCGGTCCCGGAGACCAGGGCGAGGGCCACCAAAAGGGCACCGGGCGCCATGCTCACCCCACTTCCAGTTGGGGCAGGTAATAGGTGAGCTCGGCCAGTTTCCCGGTGAACACCAGGATACCCACCAGGATCAGGAACAGGCCGGCCACCAGTTCAATCCACCGCATGTAGCGGAGGATCTTCTGAAAGGCCGAGAAGAACAGGTTGATGAAGAGCCCCGACAGCAGAAACGGAATGCCGAGCCCCAGGGAATACACGGCCAGGAGCCCGATGCCCTGCCACACCGTGTCCTGCACGGCGGCGATGGCAAGGATGGTGCCCAGGATGGGGCCGATGCAGGGAGTCCAGCCGAAGGCCACGGCGATCCCCAGGATGAAGGCGCCCACCAGGCCCATCGGCCGGCGGGAGATGTTGGGCCCCGAGGCATAGTCCAGGAAGGGGATCCGAAAGAGGCCGGTAAAGTGGATGCCGAAGATCACGATGATGACCCCGGCCACCTTTTCCAGGATCACCTTGTGGGTTTGCAGGAACTGGCCGATGAACGAGGCCGAGGCGCCCAGTGCGATGAACACCACCGAGAACCCTAGGATGAACACCAGGGAGTTGATGGTCACGCGGCGCACGACTTCGGCGCGGTTGCCGGTGGTACGGAGTTCCTCCACCGAGAGGCCGGTGATAAAGGAGAGGTACGCGGGGATCAGGGGCAGCACACAGGGCGACACAAAGGAAAACAGCCCGGCGATCAGGGCCGTAAAAACGCTTACACCTTGCATGGGTTCCTCCTTCCGTTGGCCGCTATTTTACGCCCGCCGAACGAGAAGCCGGTGAAATCAGGCCCGAAGCACCTGCTCCAGAGGCGTATAGGGCAGATCAAAGGCCTCGGCCACGGCCTTATAGGTGAGGTGGCCGTGCACCATGTTCACACCCCTGGCAAGTTCGGGGTTCTCCTGCACAGCCCGTTGCCATCCCTTGTCCGCAAGTTCCAGGGCATAGGGCAGCGTGACATTGGTCAGGGCGAAGGTGGAGGTGCGGGGCACGGCACCCGGCATGTTAGCCACACAGTAGTGGACCACGCCCTCCTCGGTGTACACAGGGTCCCGGTGGGTGGTGGGCCGGGAGGTTTCGGCGCTGCCGCCCTGGTCAATGGCCACATCCACGATGATGGCGCCCTCCTTCATTTCCCGCAGCATATCGCGGGTGATGAGTTTGGGCGCCCGGGCCCCGTGGATCAGCACGGCCAGGATCACCATGTCGGCCTGTTTCACACACTCCCGCACATTGTAGGGCGTGGACATCATGGTTTTGACGGAAGGGAAGATCTCGGAGAGGTACCGCAGCCGCACAGGATTGATGTCCATGATGGTCACATCGGCCCCCATACCCAGGGCGATCTTGGCGGCGTTGGTGCCCACGGTGCCGCCGCCGATGATGAGGACCTTGGCCGGGGGCACCCCGGGCACTCCACCCAGCAGGATACCCATGCCGCCCTGGGGCCGTTCAATGTACTTGGCCCCTTCCTGGGGAGCCATCCGCCCGGCCACTTCGCTCATCGGGATCAGGAGGGGCAGCGAGCCGTCGGCCTGCTCCACCGTTTCATAAGCCACGGCCACGATCTTCCGGCGAAGCATGGCCTCGGTGAGTTCTCGGGAAGCCGCAAAGTGGAAATAGGTGAACACCACCTGCCCCTCTCGCAGCAACTCGTATTCCGGAGGCAGGGGTTCCTTCACCTTCAGGATCATGTCGGCCCGCTGGAACACCTCCTCGTGGGTATCTACGATCTCAGCCCCTTCCCGGCGGTACATGTCATCGGTGATGCCGCTGCCCAGGCCTGCGCCCGATTCAATGACAACCCGGTGCCCGTGTTCTACCAGGCTGTGGACACCGGAGGGGGTGATGGCCACGCGGTACTCCTCGGTTTTGATCTCCTTGGGAACGCCAACGATCATCACACCTCTCCTTGTTGGGTTTGGATTCCTTATTTTAAGGGGCTAATAGGCGCCCTCACCCTTGAGAATCACCCACAGGGTTTTCACCAAGATCATAAGGTCCAGCCACAACGACCAGTTGCGCACATAGTACTCGTCCAACAACGACCGTTCCTCAAAGGGCACATTGCTGCGGCCCGAAACCTGCCAGAGCCCTGTAATGCCGGGTTTCACCGAGGTGATCACCCGGATGTCCCGCGACAGGTGCGGCAGTTCGGACTCCAGGTAGGGCCGGGGGCCCACCAGGCTCATGTCCCCCCGCAGCACATTCCAGAGCTGGGGCAATTCATCCAGGCTGTAGCGGCGCAGGAACCGGCCCACAGGCGTCACCCGGGGATCGTTGGGCAATTTGCGGTAGGTTTCCCATTGCCGCCGGGCCTCCGGGTCCTGCGACAGCAGCCGCTGCAGCCGCTCCTCGGAGTCCAGATACATGGTGCGGAACTTGTAGCAGGGGAACACCCGACCCCCCTGCCCCACCCGCGGTTGCACATAGAACACCGGCCCCCGGGAGGTGAGTTTGATGGCCAGGGCGATGAGGACGAAGACCGGCAAAAGCACGAGCAGGGTAACACCGGCCACCACCAGGTCAAAGAGTCGTTTGACCACCAGGTTGGGCCGGGTCATCAGGGGCTGCCGGAGTTTCAGCACCGCCACCGACCCCAGCTGCCCCACCTCCATATTGGCGATCCGCAGGCCGCGCAGGTCGGGCACCAGAATCACCTCCTGCACCCGCGAGGCCAGCGACTCCAGCATCTGCAGCACCTCGGTGCGGCTGGCCAGGTCACCCGCCACGATCAGCACCTCGGGCCGGTGGCGTTCCAGCAAATCGGGCAACTCGTCCAGGGTGCCCACGCAGGGCAGATCTGGCAGGGCGCAGGGGGCTCCGGGCGCGGGGGCCACCACGCCGACCACCTCGTATCCGAGTTCCGGATGGCTCTGCAGGTGCTGCACCAATCGGCGGGTAAAGCGATCCATCCCCAGCACCAGGGCCCGGGCCTGCCAGGTGCGCAGGCGGATCAACAGCCGCCGCGTCACCAGGCGGAACAGCGGCACCAGCAAAGCCGTGAGAACGAAAACCTCCAGCACCAGGAGCCGGGACACCAGGCCCCCGCGGATATAAAACAGCACGGTGGCGGCCAGCAGGGTGGCGATGGCCGAGCCCCGGAGGGCCAGCAGAGCCTCTTCCTCGGTGGGATGTTTCCGACGGTACAGCCCCTCATACGCAAACACCAGCGGCCACAGGAGCAACAGGAACCAGAAGTGCCGCAGCAGGGAAAGGGGAATCACCTGGGAGGAAACCGGGAGAAGGTGGGGAAGCACCCGGGCGCGCAGCACCTGCCCCAGGATCACCGACGCGAACACGGCCAGCAGATCCGACACCAGCAGCGCCAGGAGATTGATCAGCGCCTTCCGAAACGACTTCACTGGAACACCACCTCCCAGGCTTCCAGAAAGAGGTACAGGGCCACGCTGAAAGCAAAACCCAGGCCGAGCAGGGCGTGCACCGGGGCCGGAAACCGTCCGTGCTTTCTGAGGAAAAGCAGCACGGCCTTCATACGCCAGTACCGCGGCCGGGCCCGAACCCGTCGGCGCACCGCGCCGTGATGGTGCAGGAGTTCCACCTGGGGCAAAAGCACCACCCGGTACCCCGCCTGCCAGATGCGGTAACAGAGGTCGGAATCCTCGGAAAACAGGAAGAAATCCGGGTCAAAGCCCCCCAGTTCTTCAAAGAGCGAACGCCGGACCATCAGGAACGCTCCCACCGCCACCTCAATTTCCACCGGCCCGGCGGCCCGGAGGGTTTCCAGCGCCAGGAATTCCCGGGTAAACCGGTTTTCCGGCCACAGGCGCGACAGGGGCGAGATCCGGCCGAAGAGCACATAGGGGATCCGATGGAACCTCCGCGCCGAGGGCTGTTTGCGGACACCTCCGCCGGGCACCGGATTCACATACTGGGGGATGACCGCTCCCACCTCCGGGTGCTCGTCCAGGTAGCGTGCCAGCCGGATCACCTCCTGATCCCGAAACTCCAGGTCGGGGTTGGCGGCCACAAGGTAGGTTCCGGTGGCATACCGGGCCGCCAGGTTGACGGCCGGGCCGTAGCCCACATTGCGGCGGAGCCGCAGGGTTCGTACCTGCCAGGCCTCGGGGAATGCCGGCAAGGGCTCCGGCGAGCCGTTGTCCACCACGACGATCTCCACGAGGTCCGGCGGATGGGTTTTCCGAAGCGAGGCCACCGCCCGCTGCAGGAGGTCGTGGGAACGATAGTTCACAAAGATCACCGACACCCGGGGTGTCATACGGCTACAATGGTATGGGAAACCCCGGGAAGGGGGTAGGTCAGGGCCCCTTTCCTTCAACCCTATGCCCGGATTACACCCCCTTCCGGCACCCCGGAACGCTTACCTGAAAACAACTGCCCGAAGCCGGGCCTGGCCTACGGATAGGCGAGCACCCACAGGCCCGCGTCGTTGCAGGCGACAAAAACGCGGTTGCCGTAAATCTTTATGGCACGGGCACTGTTCAACATCGGCACCAGGTCCAGAATCTGGGGGCTCTGGGGATTGCTCACATCCACGGCCACCACAAAGGGGTAGCCTCCGCCGATGGCCAGGGTTCCATCGGCATTCACATCCACCGCCAACAGATCCTCCGGCGTGGGAACCATACCAAGGAACGTGAGTTGCCCGGGATCATCGTAGGTCTGGTAGATCCGGAGGCCGTCGGACGCCGGGGCAAAGAGGAGCGAACCCTGTCGCAGGACCCTTCCGGTGAACGGGGCACCCAGGGGAATCAGGGGCAGGGCCACCGGACGCAGCGGATCTCGAGCGTCAATAACCCGCAGTTGAGGCTCTATCAGCGAGATGTACAGGATGTGGTTCCATACCGACACCTTATCGTGGTGCCCCTCAGGCCGCAGGCTCCACAGGAACACCGGCTTTACCGGATCGTTGACCCGGTACATGAAAAGCCGCGGCTGATCCGCCAGGTACAGGATGTGGTCCTGAACCGCCAGGTCCCCCGGCATCTCGTCCGAGCCCGCGGGAAAGTTGGAGTAATCGTTCACCAGACGGGGTTGAGTGGGCGTGGACATATCCAGGACGGCCACGTCGCCCATCCTGAGGGCCAGGTACAGATAGGGGTCTTCCATGGCCATGCCCCAGCACCCCTGGTCCGGGCCGAACTCGTACATCGAGGCCAGATGCACCTGGTCGCCGTCAAACCGCAGGATCCAGAGGGCACCGCTGAAATCGCGTAAGAACAGGTAGGGTGGCCGGAGGATGATGCCCCGTAGGTACTGCGGGGTGCGCACCCGGGACACCATGGTAATCTGCCCGCCCTGCATCCGACCAATCCGCAGGTCATAGGAGGTGTACAGGGGTGCCAGGATCAGGGAGCCGTCGCCGTCGATTCGGTCTACCTGGGGCCTGGGCCGGACATCTTCGAAGGTCTGGGCATCCAGGGGATGGATGTTTAGGGGATCCCGAACATCCACGAGGCTCACGCCGTATTGCCAATGGGCCAGCAGGGCCAGGGTATCGCCCACCACCTTCACATCCACAATGGGACGGTCCAGGGTGTCCACGCCCAGGAGTTCGGGATGGGCGGGATCTTCAAGGGAAAAGACGCCGAGCCGCCGCGAGGCACCCACATAGAGTTTGCCGTTGGCGTAATCCATGCCCCAGGAGAGCCCGAAGTCCAGGCTATCCACCGGCTGAGGATTTTCGGGTTGCGACACATCCAGCACATAGAGCATGCCGTTGGAAAAACTTGCATAGGCATAGTGGGACGCGGCCTGCACGGATCTGATCTGGTGATTCTGGGAAGGCAGGTTCCAGAAACCCACCTCCACGGGCTGGGTGGGGTCCGACACATCCAGGATACGCAAACCGCTGTCGCGGTCGGCCACAAAGAGATAGGGCGCGCGGTACACCATCCTCTGGGCGTTTTGGTGAGCGGTCCAGTGGCCGAGTTCGTAAGCGGTATCCGGCGTCACGTGCCAGAGGTACACGCCGGCCTTGCCACAGGCAAAGAACATCAGGGAATCCGCCCTCTGGATTTCCACGATGTACTGGCCTACACGGATCCGATCCGAAACGATTACCGGGTGTTCGGGCACCGAGAGGTCAATCTCAAACACCCCGGCTCCGGCGCTGAGGTAGGCCCGACGTTCCTCGGCGTCGTAAAGCACATCAAAGGGTGAGCCGAAGGGCCATTTGTCCACTACCCGAAGGAAGGTGTCCCGCCGTGGGATTTCGGGGAGTTCCGGGAGGTCGGGCACGGGCTGGCCGGGGTACAGGGCCGGCACCATATAGGGGTTCACCCGGGGCTGCCGCAGTTCGGTAGCCTCCCGGCCGTGCCCCGGGGCTGCCAATATCCAGAACACCAATCCAAGGGATGTCCACATCATGGGTACACCACCGTTTTAAACACCCGATCCTGAATCCGGACAAAGTACACACCGGGCTGGAGATGGTGGAACACGGCAAGCGGTGTAGGATTCCGGTACGCCCGGACCCTCCGCCCCGTCCGGTCGTACAGGGTCACCGGAGGCAGAGCGCGATGATCCAGGCTCTGCACCTTGAGGGCGCGCCGCAGGCCAATCACCCAGAACCGGGGTGTCGCAGGGGCACCGGAGACCCATTCCTCCACCCGCCAGGGTTCGCCGAAGCCAGCCACGAAGATGTCCTGGCCGGTTTCCGGATACAGCACCTCCCCGGCGACGAACACATGGTGGGTAGAGTCAACCACGAGGCGTACCCCTTCGGTTTGAAGGGCCCCGGGCAGGGTAAAGAGCACCGGATCCGAGGAAAGTCCGGCGGTATCCAGTTGCACCACCGTGCCCCATACCGTGGAAGCGGTCCAGGTTTTGCCGGTGAGGTACAGCCGGTCATCCCGGCGGGCCAGATCGTTGAACCAGGAGGACTGGCCCTCAAAGGGCACCTGCCGCCACTGCACCTGGCCCCATCGGTCCACCCTGGCCACAAACCCCTTCCAGGTGTCATCCACCTGCAGGTTGCCCAGGACATACACCTCTCCCTCGGGGCCGAGTTCCAGGTCGGTGAGCACCGCGAAGGTATCGGCCGACACCAGGCTGCGGGTCCAGTAGGGGGTGCCCATGGAATACAGTCGGGCCACCCAGGGGCTCCAGCAGCCGGGGGCCGTGGCCACATTGCCCCCGAGGTACACCGAGGCGGTGGCCGGGTCGTAGAGGAGTTTGACCAGATCGTCGTTGGACCCGCCAGGGCCGTCGTAGGTGTAAACGGCCACGGGATGCCCCTCTTCGTCCAGCCGTCGCCAGTGGACGTCTGCATCTTCCGCCAGGTTGGTGCACACATGCCCGGCCACCAGCACATCGCCCGTGGGGGTCACCTGGATCTGCCGTGCCTCGTCCCACACGCCCGGGGATCCCCGGTTCCACAGGAGGTTGCCGTAGGGATCGGTTTTCAACACTGCAAACCGCCGCAGGCGAATGGAAAACACGAAGTAGCCGGCCAGATACATGAACCCCGCGGAGTCCACGGCTACATCCAGGGGCAGGGTGGAAATGCCAGCGGGATTGTAGGAGCGTTGCAGCAGAAGAGAGCCGTCACTTGCGAATTTTCGGAGCACGGCCCTGGATTCCTCGGCCGAGGCCACCACCAGATTCCCCTGGGGATCCAGGGCCAAACTCGTGGCCACGCCCATCTCGGGGATCAACTGCCAGCGCACCTGGCCGGTAGGAAAAAGGGCCAGAATAAAGGTGTGCCGGCGGTCGGGCGAGTTCCAGGTGCGCTGGGAATAGTAGCCGGCCAGATACAGGGTGCCGTCGGGCCCCTGGAGAAAATCCAAAACGTCATCGGGCACCATGTGCATGCCGCTCTGATGAAAGGTCCAGGTGGGTGCCTGGGCATGGAGGGGGAACCCGATCAGCAGTGTGGCGAATAGGAACAACGCCAGGAGAAAAGATCTCCCAAAGGTCCGGCGAAGGGGTCCACAGCGTTCCATCTTCTCACCCCCTTGGCGGTTTTTGGGCTGTGGACAATTCTTGCCTTTTCAATTCGGCAATTTCCACAGGCAACCTTAAAGGAATCCCTGGGGGGTTTGTCAAGCATACACCCAGGTCAACCACGGATTGCATCAGCAACTCTCTGGATTTACTCGGGAAAAGCGGCTGTGCTGTCTTCCAGGGCCACGGCCCATGTCCTATTGAGGACGGAAGTTTCTACGGACTCCCCTTCTAGGATTCTTTAAAAGGCCCCGGCTGCTGCGCCGTTGACACTGCTCTGGAAAGCGGTGTAAGTTATGGGCAAACAGGGGGTTGCACCATGACCAGGGAAGAGGCAAAGAAACGGATCGAGGAACTTCGGGAGCTCATCAACTACCACAATTACCGGTACTATGTGCTGAACGATCCTGTCATCTCGGACGCGGAGTACGACGAACTGATGCGCGAACTCAAACAGCTGGAGGAGCAGTTCCCCGAGTTCATCACGCCCGATTCACCCACCCAGCGGGTGGGTGCGCCGCCCCGGGAGGAGTTCGGCACCATCCGGCATGCGTTGCCCATGCTTTCCCTGGAGGACGCCCGGAACGAACAGGAAATCCGCGACTTTGACGCCCGTATCAAGCGCGCCCTCGGCCTGCCGCCGGACGCCCGGATCGAGTATGTGGCCGAACCCAAGTACGACGGCACCTCTCTGGAGATCATCTACGAAAACGGCCGGTACCGCGCGGCGGCCACCCGCGGCGACGGCATCACCGGCGAGGATGTGACCCCCAACGCCCGCACGATCCGTACCATCCCCTTAAGGCTTCTCAAAAACGACCGCTTTCCCATTCCAGAACGGGTGGACGTCCGCGGCGAGGTCCTCATGAAAAAGGCCGATTTTGAGGCTCTGAACCGCGAACGGGAAAAACGCGGCGAGCCGCTGTTCGCCAACCCCCGCAATGCCGCCGCCGGTTCCCTGCGGCAACTGGACCCCAACATCACGGCCCAGCGCAAACTGGACTTCGTGGCCTGGGGCCTGGGCCTGGTACGGGGCATGGAGTTCCGCACCCAGGAGGAGGTGCTGGAAGCCCTGAGCGCCTGGGGCTTCAAAACCTCCCAGCCCCGGCGCCTGTGCCGCGGCATTGAGGAGGTGCTGGAGTACTACCGGGAGATGGAGGAACGCCGCGACGACTTTGAGTACGAACTGGACGGCATCGTGGTGAAGGTGAACGACCTCAGCCTGTGGGACCGCCTGGGCACCACGGCGCGAAGCCCCCGCTACGCCTTTGCCGGCAAGTTCAAGCCCCGCGAGAAAACCACCCGGCTGATTGATGTGGTGTACCAGGTGGGCCGCACCGGCATCATCACGCCGGTGGCCGTGCTGGAGCCCGTGGAGGTGGGCGGGGTCATCGTGTCCCGGGCAACGCTCCACAACTTCGACGAGGTGCGCCGCAAGGACATCCGCATCGGCGACTATGTGCTGGTTCACCGGGCCGGTGATGTCATCCCGGAGATCGTCAAACCCATCAAGGAACGCCGCACGGGCAACGAGAAGCCCATCGAGCCACCCACGCACTGCCCGGTGTGCGGGGCCCCCACGGTGCGGGAAGGCGCGTACTACAAGTGCGTGAACATCGCCTGCCCGGCCAAACTCAAGGGCATGCTCAAGCACATGGCCTCGCGGCACGCCCTGGACATTGAGGGGCTGGGCGAAAAGATTTCCCAGCTGCTGGTGGACCGGGGCCTGGTCAAGGATCCGGCCGACCTGTTTTACCTGAAAAAGGAAGACCTGCTGCGGCTGCCCGGCTTCGCCGAGAAGTCGACCCAGAACCTCCTGGACCAGATTGAAAAGGCCAAACGGATTCCGCTTTCGCGGTTCCTCTTTGCCCTGGGCATCCCCGGCGTAGGGAGCCACACCGCCAAGATCCTGGCCCAGCACTTTGAAACCCTGGACGACCTGATGAAGGCCTCGGAAACCGATCTCCTGAGCATCCCCGGCATCGGCCCGGAAACCGCCCGGTCCATCGTGACCTTCTTCCGGGAGCCCCGGAACCGCGAGGTGATCCAGAAGTTCCTGAAGGCAGGCGTCACCCCGCTGCCCGAGAAGCGCAAGGAGGTCAAGGAATCGCCCCTGGCCGGCAAAACCGTGGTGTTCACCGGCGCCCTCAAGAGCATGACCCGCGAGGAGGCCCAGCGCCTGGTGGAGGATCTGGGTGGCCATGCGGCCAGTTCGGTGTCCCGGAAAACCGACTTCGTGGTGGTGGGTGAAAACCCGGGGTCCAAGTACCAGAAGGCCCTGCAGCTGGGCATCAAGATCCTTACCGAAGAGGAGTTTTTGAAGCTGGTGGGCCGGGCCTGAGCGGCCGGGGGTCCAAAGGGCCGAGCCGCCTTCCAGGGGTCGCTGCGGATCGGCGCTGGCGTATCGTTTTCCTGTGGCCGCCGGATCGTTGTACAATAGGCCCATGCCGGAACCCCTGAAACCCCGGGCGCTGCAGCCCGGCAGCCGAATCGCCGTGCTGGCACCGGCCAGCCTTCCCTCTGACCCCGGAGTGCTGCCCCGCATCGTGGAAGCCCTGCGTTCCCGGGGGTTTGAGGTCCGCCTGATGGCCGACCCCGTGGAACCCCGGCTCTCCTACCTGGCCGCGCCCGATGAAGTGCGTGCCCATAGGCTCCTTGAGGCTTTTCAGGACCCCGAAATCCACGCGATCCTTGCCCTGCGGGGCGGCTACGGCACCGCCCGGCTCCTGCCCCTGCTGGAGGCCGCCGTGATCCGCCGGCACCCCAAGATCCTGGCGGGGTTCAGCGACCTGACGGCCCTGTTCCTGGGCCTGTGGAAAACCACCGGGCTTGTGACCTTCTACTCGCCCGTGGCCACGGAGCTGGCGCGGGCCGATGAAAAAACCTGGCAGCACTTCCTTGCAACCCTGCAGGGAGACGCCTGGCACCTGGAGCCCTGGCCCGAGGTGCACCCCGGCCACGTGCTCGTGCCCGGGGAGGCCGAGGGGCGGCTCCTGGGCGGCACCCTGGCCGTTCTCGTGTCGCTCGTGGGCACACCCTACCTGCCCGATCTCCGGGGCGCCATCCTGTTCCTGGAGGATGTGAACGAGGCGCCGTACCGCGTGGACCGGATGCTCACCCAGCTGCTGCAGGCCGGCGTGCTGCAAGGGGTAAAGGGGATCGTCTTAGGGGTATTCCACGAGTGTGGCGAACCTGAGGAGTTGATGGCCACCCTGCGCGACCGGCTGGTGCCCCTGGGCGTGCCCGTGTGCTACGGGCTGCCCTTCGGGCACATCCCC
This sequence comes from Caldifarciminota bacterium, assembly GCA_027069855.1. Lineage (GTDB taxonomy): Bacteria > Hydrothermota > Hydrothermia > WGAB01 > WGAB01 > WGAB01. The sequence continues at coordinate 11,711 of JALXEF010000173.1, read as the reverse complement.
CGGAAGGGCACCCTGCCCGTTGGCATCCGGGTGCGGCTGACCACCGAGCCGTGCCGCCTGGAGGCTCTGGAACCCGCCGTACTCAAGGGACAGGACCGACAGCAGCCCGGTACCTAAGGGATCAGCGGGCCGTATCAGGCTCTCCAACGCCGCCTGCCGGAGCCCGCGACAGCACCCCGTATCCCAGCACACCCGAAAGCAGGGACCCCACCAGGATTCCCAGGCGTTCCAATCCGAAATAGGCTGCCCCACTCCCCTCCTCAAAGGCCAGTGAAGCGATGAACAGGCTCATGGTGAATCCGATGCCACACAGCAGGGAAACACCGTAGAGGTGGATCCAGCGAACCCCCTGGGGCAACGAGGCCCGCCGGCTTCCCACCGCCAGCGAAACCGCCGTCAGGATCCCCAGTTGTTTGCCCACAAACAGGCCCAGAGCGATCCCCAGGGGCACCGGGTGCATCAGATCCGCCCAATGCAACCCCGAAAGCGACACGCCGGCATTGGCAAAGGCAAAGATCGGCAACACCCCAAAGGCCACCCACGGGTGAAGCCCGTGTTCCAGACGGTGCAGCAGGGACTCCTCTTCCGGCCGCCCCAGGGGGATGAACAAGGCCAGCACCACACCCGCCAGGGTGGCGTGGACCCCGGATTTCAGGAGTGCCACCCACAGGGGCACCCCCACCACAAAGTAAGGGGCGGCCCGGCGGATCCCCAGGCGGTTCATCGTCCACAAAACCCCCACGAGCAGGGCGAAGATCCCCAGGGCAACGAAGGACAGATGGGCCGTGTAAAAGAGGGCGATGATCACAATGGCCCCGAGGTCGTCAAAGATCGCCACACTCAAGAGGAACACCTTCAGTGCCGGTGGAATTCTCCGGCCCAGCAGGGACAGCACCCCCAGGGCAAAGGCAATGTCGGTGGCTGTAGGAATCGCCCAGCCCTGCAACGCCTGCTGATCCCCGTGGTTCAGGAGGACATAGATCGCGGCGGGGAAGGCCATGCCGCCGACGGCCGCCAGGGCCGGAAGCACCACCTGGTCCACACTGGAAAGATGCCCCTGCACCACCTCCCGCTTCAATTCCAGGCCCACCAGAAAGAAGAACAGGGCCATGAGCCCATCGTTGATCCACAGGAGCAGGGGTTTGGCGATCTTGAAGGAACCGATCTGGAGGGCGACCGGCAGGGACAGCAACCCCTCATAGATCTCGCGGAGGGGCGAGTTGGCCACCAGGAGGGCCAGCACCATGGCCGCCATCAGGGTGATGCCGCCGGCGGCCTCCAGCCGGAAAAACTCCTGCAGGGGGTTCTGGATATAGGCGGCAAAGGTCCGTTGCAGGCGCGTCATCGTCACCCTGAAGGGTACGCGATGCGCGCGTTGCCCTCAAGGCCGCTGGAGCGAAAACGGCCGACGAGGGCCCTCAGCGGGCCTGCCAGAGGCGATGGGTCAGGGCCACAAGGTCCTGATCGTCAACCCGGGCGTCGCCGTTGAGGTCGGCGTAGCCCGGCACCGGCGGCGCCGGCCCCTTTTCGTAAAGGTAGTTCGCCAGATACTCCACATCCAGCACATCCACCTGGCCGTCGTTGTTGACATCGCCGGTGTGGTTCTCGGTATCCGCCAGGTGCAGATAGAGCGCTGAGGGACCCCAGGTGAGCCAGGCACTCACCGTGGCAGGCGCATTGGCCAGTACCACCTCGCCGAAGGACCCCCGCACCGTGGTCACCTGGCTATCCCAGGTGAGAATCGGCACCGAATCCCCGGCTTCGGAGGGCGTGTACCCCTGCACCAGCACCACCCGAAGCACGCCGTTCTGCAACACCACGCTGTCCTGCGATTGCCCGTCCACCTGCAGGGCGTCAAAATCCTGGCCCGCATCGCCGGTGCCGCCCACCTCTTCGTTCCACACCGAGGCCGGCCCCAGCACCACCGACCCCTGAATCTTCAAAACGCCGGTGGCTCCGGTCGAATCCCCGGGTGCCAGGGTATCTCCCTGGAACACCACTGTGGAGCGCAGGGTCCCCGTGCCCTCTACCCTTCCGTGCTGGAACTGCAGGGGCTGCGTGCTCCAGAACAGGGACGACACCCGGCACCGGCCCGAGTCCTGGGTGAACTCGGTCTCGTACAGGTACAGGGTACCCGTAGAAACCTGCCAGGTTCCCTTTTGCTGGACATCCACACGGCGGTACAGGCTCACGGTTCCGGCCGAGTCCCGGAGCACCGTTCCCCGGTTGATCAGGGATGCCTGTGCTCCAGAAGCTACCTCAATCCGGCCGGCCCGGAGGTCCAGCAGCCCCCCGGAGTCGTTGATGACCGTGGTGCCATCGGACCAGCGCCAGTGAGAAGCAGAGGTCTTGACCAGAGTTCCCCGGTTTTCTAAGGTTCCCTGCAGGGTGATGTTGTCCCGCGCCACGAACTCGCCCTCGTTGATCCACCGGGCACCGGTATCTATCGTGAGGGTTCCGTTGTTCCAAAGCACCCGCCCGGGTGCCTGCAGGGCGCTGGTCACCCGGCTCCCGGCGACCACGGTAGGGTTTTCCAGAATTTGCAGGGTTCCGGTGCCCCAGAACAGCACGGTATCCGCCAGACGTGCACCGCCGTAGAGGTACGCGTTCGTTCCCTCGGCCAGATAGACTCTGCCGCCGAACCTCCCGTAAAAGGTCAGGCTCCCCTCCAGCACCTGGAGGGTGCCCGAAGGGGCCGAGGAAACCCACAGTCGGGGTCCGAGAGACGCCCTACCGGCAGCGGTTTTCTTCAAAATCCCGCGGTTCACCAGGTAGGCGGTATCGGACGCACCGTCTACAGATCCCGGTTTGAGGAGCACCAGAGCCCCGGTGTCGTTGAGGAGCACGGCATCAGCGCTCAGCCGCAGGGTTCCGCCACTATCCTGCACCGTCCCTTGGTTCTTCAAAACGCCGGCGAAGAACTCGTCCGCCGTGTTCCCTTCGCACAGGAAGCGGCCGTGGTTGATCAGGGTGTCGGAAACGCTCAGGTACCCGACCTGCCAGTCCAGCGCTCCGCCCTCTTCAATCACGATCCGCCCCACCTCCACACTCCCATCCTGTATCACATAAGCGCCTTCGGGGATCACCACGGTGTCGCCGGCCTCAGGGAACGACGGGATCTCTCCGCAGGCCGTAGCCCCCCAGTTGTTGGCATAGAGGGTGTGGTATCCCTCGCAGGATCCGATACTGCAGGTGCTGTACCAGTTGTTGTTGCCGCAGGTTCCCTGCCAGTGCCACACCATGCCGCTGGCACTGCCCAGGAACCCTGTCAAGACGAGGAACCTCCCAAGGAACCTGAAGACACGAAAACCCATATGGCCCTCCTTTCCTTCCCCCATTATACGCCCTTTCTGGCGAGGCGCCTCCGGCGAACCTCAGCGGGCCTGCCAGAGTTGATGGGTCAGGGCCACAAGGTCCTGGTCGTCAACCCGGGCGTCGCCGTTGAGGTCGGCGTAGCCCGGCACCGGCGGCGCCGGCCCCTTTTCGTAGAGATAGGCCGCCAGATATTCCACATCCCGGGCATCCACCACGCCGTCGTTGTTCGCATCGCCCAGGCGGCCGGTGGCGTCCACGAGGTGCAGGAACATCGTGTAGATGGCCGGGTTGACCGTGAGCCAGGCGCGGACCTGCTCCGGAGCGTTGGGCAGCACAATCTGCCGGAAGGTGCCGGTTTGCGGCATGCCCCAGGCCCAGGTGAGGATGGCAAAGGAGTCGCCCTCGGCCGAGGGCAGGTAGCCGTTGAGCAGTTCCACCACCAGCACGGGGTGGTTCAGGGTGACCTCCTGGCCCCAGGCACCGGGCACCCGCACCTGGTCAGAGAACACCTGGGTGTCCTGGCGGGTGACCTGAATCCGCAGCGTGGCCAGGGAATCCAGCAGGAAGGGGCCCTGCACCGTAAGGGTGTCCACGGCGGTGTCGGCGTCGCCGGGGCTCAGGGTGTCGCCGTACATGCGGAGGGGGGCCTCTATGGTGCCGGAACCGGAGAGAACGCCGTGCTGTACCTCCATCCAGAAGCCCGGCACCGAAAGGCTCCCCAGGAGCCGGGTTTTGCCCGCGGTTTGCCGGAACAGGCCGAAGTAGAGATCCAGCCTGCCCTCCAGCACCTCGCACACGCCCTCCTGCCGGAACAGCAGGCGGTCCAGGTGGGCTGTGCCGGTGCCGCTTTTGCGGAGGGTGCCCTGGTTGATCACCAGGGCCTGGGCGGTATCGGGCCCGGAAAAGCCGTCGCCGTCCTGGGTAAAGGCCAGGAGCGCCTCCGGAGCATTGAGGAACACGGTGCCGCTGCCGAAGTTGCAGGTGCCATAAAAGGTGCCGTAGTTCTCAAACCGGCCGGTAAAGTCATGGCTGGCTGGGGTATAGGGCGCCTCAAACAGGCCGGCATTGCGCCAGACGCTGCCCTCGCCCAGCGTGATGTCGCCGCTATTCCAGAAAAAGGCCCCGGGTTCCTGCAGGTCGGAGATCATCAGGGTGCTGTCGGGCACCGTCAGGTTCCCCTCCAGGTTAACGGCGCCGAATCCCTGGAACTGCACGGTATCCCGATGGGGCACGGCAACGGAGAGCATGCGCAGGGTCGCCGCGGTATCCACCCACCAGGAGCCGGTGATCCGGGGCGTGAAGGTGGAGGAGTAGATTTCCAGCAGTCCCTCGGCGACCCTCACGCTACCGGCATCGGCTTGCTCCAGCAGCGAGCAGGCCCACTGGACCGTATCCGGGGTGGTCTTCAGAATGAGGCCCTGGTTTTCCACGGTTCCATAGCACCAGAAGGCCCCTCTTTTCAGGACGAACTCTCCCTCCGGGTGGATCTTCAGGAAGGCGGTTTCGGTGAGATGCGGCGCCCCCGCGGCGTCCAGTTCCAGAAGCCCGAAGTTCTCCACGGTGCCGACAAAGTCCCGGTCGTTGAGCAGGTTGATTTCAAAGGTGCCCCGGTTCTCCACGGTGTCCACGGCAAGGTCGCCGTCGTTCCAGTACAGGGTGCCGCCCTGCCGAACCTCCAGGCGTCCGGCGGCAAGATGGCCGTCCACATAGAGCACGGCGCCGGCATCCACGATGACCCCGGCCACCTGCACGCCTCCTGCAGGGGAATGCACCACGGCGCCGGAGCCGAGGTACACGATGTCCGTATCCGCGGGCAGGGGAGGCATCTCGCCGCAGGCGGTCTCACCCCAGTTATTCATGTACTCGGTTAAGCCGCCTCCGCAGGTACCGATTTCACAAACGCCGTCCCATTGCTGGTTGCATCCCCCCTGCCACACCCATACCCGGCCGCCGGCCCCACCGGCCCATAGGCCGAGCAGCAGGATCCCTGCGGTCCAGCGCATGATCCTCCTCCTTCAAAGTTTTGGGAACCCCAAAGACGGGACGAAAGACTGCCACCACGGCCCACCACCTGCCATGGCATCCCTCCAGGCAAACGGAACTTCCCAAATAAGATAAGGTTGCATTACCCTACCGGCAAGGTTTGGGTGCTCCTGGCCCTTGAAATCGGCGGAAACATCGTCCACAATGGAGGCATGACTGCTTTCTGGCTCTGGACCGTTCTGGCATGGACCGGCCTGGGAGGCTGGGGGCTTCCCACCTCCCTTCAGCAGGTGGGCCTTTCCCATTGGCAACCCCAATACGCGGTGTACGCAGCCTATTCCACCTCCTTCGGCAGCCTTCTTGGAACCCGGGTAAACTGGGTGCAGCCCGAGAAGGGCCTGGGTTTCGGCCTCACCCTGCTGAAAACCCAGGGCGGCACCTACGGCGGCTTTGATCTGAGGCTCCAGCGATCCCTCTGGGGCGGCACCTGGGGCCTGGAAATCCACTACCTGCGTTCCATAGAGGGGCCCGGCACGCCCCGGGGTCCGTTCCGGCCGTAACGCCCGGCGTTCCGTTGTTCGGCTTCTTCCCATCCTGCAAAATCTAAGGAGGACGGAGGGCTTTATGGAATTCACCGTGGGTCGCTGGACCTTCTGGCACATCCAAACCCATAAATTTGCTCTGGACGGCGGCGCCATGTTTGGTGTCGTGCCGCGGGTTCTGTGGGAAAAGAAGATTTCCCCCGACGACCAGAACCGCATTCCTATGGGCACCAACCTGCTGCTCGTGAAAACCGAAAAGGTCCTCGTGCTCGTGGACACGGGCCTGGGCGAGCGCTGGGACGAAAAGGGAAAACGGATCTATGCCATCCAGCCCCAGGACCCCTGGCAGAACCTGCCCTACGGCCCAGAGGATGTGACCGTGGTCATCCTGACCCATCTCCACTTTGACCATGCCCGGGGTGCCGTGGACCGGAACCTGAAGCCCGCGTTTCCCAACGCCCGCTACTATGTGCAGCGCGACGACTTTTACGAGGCCCTGCACCCCAACGAACGGAACCGCGCCTCCTACTCGCCCGACGACTTCCTGCCCCTGGGCTCCCAGCTCCACCTCCTGGACGGCGATCAGGAGATCGTGCCCGGCGTGTTTGTCATCAAAACCTCGGGCCACACCGCCGGCCACCAGATCGTGCGCTTTGCGCCGGGCGACCGGGAGGTGTACTTCGTGGCCGACTTCATTCCCACGATCCACCATGCCGCTCTGCCCTACATCATGGCCTACGACCTGTATCCCATGGACAGTCTACGGAAGCGCCGGGAGCTGTATCCCCTTTTCATGGAACGCGAGGCCCTGCTGGTATTCGAGCACGACGCCGAGCCCCGGCAGGGCTTTTTGACCTTTGACGGCAAACGTCATTCGGTTCGGCTTTTTGAACCTTAAGGAGGTGTAGGATGGTCCGCACAACCTTCGCCGAAGAGATCTACCTGAGGGCCCTCACGGGCAAGGTGATCGGCGAGCAGATGGTTTCCGAGTATGCGAAGGTGGCCTTTGTTTCCCCCAAAAACATCATCTGCTGCGCCATCAGCGCAGCGGCCGAGGCGGCCTACCTGATCCGTACCGGCGCCCGGGCAGCCCATTTCATTGCCGATCCCGACAACCTGGACCATATGGCCCAGGAGATCCAGCGGTTCCTGCCCGAGGCCGTAGTGCTCATGTTCGGTGGCGAAACCCCCATTGAGGAAACCAAGCGCCTGTTCCTCAACACCCTGAAAGCCTTCGCCCGCGCGGGCCTGGAGGCCGACCTGGTGGTGCATGTGCGCATCTTCGCCGCCGGCGGCCTGCAGGAGGCGGTAAAGGACCCCGAAATCCTCAATTTCCTGAGCCGCAACGACCTCTATGTGTACACCGCCGACCTGGACCGGGGCCTGTTTCTCTACAACAGCCTGCACATTGAGCGGGACGGCAGCTTCCACCTGCACCGCATCGCCGAGTTTCCGGTGACCGTGGAGCACGCTGATCTCCTGAACCGTTCGCTGCGCAACAAAACCCTGAAGTGGGTGGACCTCTGATGGAAGGCCTGAAGTTCGTTGAAACCTACACGCCCTATCTGCAGTATGTGCACAGCGTGAAGGAGGTGATCTTCCACGGCCGCAGCAAGTTCCAGCAGGTGGACATCTTGGACCTCCACATCTTCGGCCGCACCCTGTTCCTGGACCACAAGATCCAGTCGGCCGAGATGGACGAGTACATTTACCACGAGAGCCTGGTGCTGCCGGGGCTGGTGACCGCCCGGCGCCCCCAGAAGGTGCTGATCCTCGGCGGCGGCGAGGGCGCGACCCTGCGGGACACCCTGCGGTTCCCCTTCGTGGAACGGGCCGTGATGGTGGATATCGACGGCGAACTCGTGGACCTGGCCCGGCGCTACCTGGAACCCTGGCACCAGGGCGCCTTTGAGGATCCCCGCACCGAACTCATCATTGACGATGCCCGCAAATTCGTGTTTGAAACCCGGGAAAACTTTGACCTCATCCTGAGCGACCTCACCGAACCGGTGGAAGGCGGCCCCTCGCGCATGCTCTTTACCGTGGAGTTTTACCGCCGGCTCTCCGAGATCCTTTCGGACGATGGGGTGCTCGTGGTCCAATCGGGCAGCGCCGATCCCACCTATCTGGAGTTCTTCGCCTCGCTGGTGCGCACGCTGAAGGAGGTGTTCCCGGTAGTCCGGCCCTACTGGGCCTTCGTGTACTCGTTTCAGTCGCCCTGGGCCTTTACCCTGGCCTCCCGGAACCCGGATCCCCTGGCCCTCGGCGAGGCGGAAATCCAGGAGATCCTCCGGCAGGCGGGCGACCGCGGCCGGTTCCGGTATTACCATCCGGGTCTGCACCGTGCCATGTTTGCCCTGCCGGGCTATGTCCTGGAAGCCCTGGAACAGGAAGGAAGGGTCCTGACCGATGAGAACCCCTTTGTATGGGAAGCCTGAGCGGTTCTTTATTACCGCGGGCCTGGGCACCGGCCACACCGATCTGACGGCCTTTGACGCCGCCCTGCTGAAGGCCGGCGTGGGCAACTACAACCTGCTGAAGGTGTCGTCCATCGTGCCGGCCGACGCCCGGCAGGCCGAGCGGGTTTCCCTGCCCCTGGGCTCGCTGCTGCCCATCGCCTACGGCAGCACCTGCACGGCCGAGCCCGGGGTGCGGGTGACCGCCGCCGTTTCCCTGGCCCTACCCACCGACGGCGAGGTGGGGGTCATCATGGAATACTCGGGCAACCTGCCTGAGGAGGAGGCCCGCCTGCTGGTGCGGCGGATGGCCGTGGAGGCCCTGGAAATCCGGGGGACCCGGCCCCAGCGGATCCTGGTGAGATCGGCCTCCGGCATCACCGAGAACGGCCTGTGGATCTGTGCCTTCGCCGGCGTGGCCCTCTGGTAAAAACATGCTGGAGTTCCGCGAGTTTCACAAAAAGGGAAGCGGCCTGTTTCTGCGGCTCAAGGGGGTGCTGTACAGCGGGCGCAGCCGGTACCAGACCATTGAGGTGCTGGATACCGAAGACTTCGGCCGCCTGCTGGCCCTGGACGGCCTGGTGATGACCACCGAGGCCGACGAGTTTTACTACCACGAAATGCTGGTGCACCCCGGCGCCGTGCTGGCACCCCGGCTGGAACGCGTGCTCATCATCGGCGGCGGCGACGGCGGCACACTCCGGGAAGTCGCCCGGTACCCTGAACCTCAACACCTCGTTATGGTGGAACTGGACGAGGCCGTGGTGCAGGCGGCCCGCCGGTACCTACCCACCCTCGCCTCGGCCTTTGACGATCCTCGCCTGGACCTGCAGTTCCTGGACGGGGCCCGGTTCCTGGAAACCACCCGGGAGTCCTTTGACCTCGTGCTGGTGGACTCCCCGGACCCCATCGGCCCGGCCGAGGTGCTGTTCTCCGAAGGCTTTTACGCCCGGGTGCGCGAGCATCTCACCGAAACCGGCATCCTGGTGGCCCAAACCGAATCGCCCGTGTACCACCGCGACCTGATTGAAAACACCGCCCGTCGCCTGAAGGCCCTGTTCGCCACGGTGCTCTTTTACACGGCTCCGGTGCCCACCTACCCCTCCGGCTTCTGGTCCTTTGCCCTGGCCACGAACCTGCCCCGGGAGGCCCTGCGGGTTCGGCGCCCGGCGCCCGAGGGGCTCCGCTGGTTCCATACCGGCATGGTGCCGGCCCTATTTGAGGCGGTACCGGCCTTTATGAAGCCATGATTCACCTGGTGGGCCTGCCCTACGAAGGGCCGGAGGATTTCCTCCGGGGCACGGCCATGGCGCCCTCACGCCTGCGCTGGGCCATGGAGTCCATTGAGGATTACAGCGTGTACCAGAGGCGGTCGGTGCCCCGGTTCCAGGACCACGGCGACCTCTATCCCGTGGGCGAAACGCCGGAGGAACGGCTCCGGAGCCTGCAGGAACGCCTGAAGCCCCTCCTTCAGCCAGGGGAGCGCTGGGTGTTCCTGGGCGGTGACCACAGCATCACCTATGCCACGGTAGCCGCTCTCTTGCCCCTGTACCCCGGCCTGCAGGTGGTGCACCTGGACGCCCACCTGGACCGGCGCGAGGCCTTCTTCGGCAACCGCTGGTCCCACGCCTCGGTCATCCGGCGGCTGGAAGAACTGCTGGGCGATCCCACCCGGATCCACACCCTGGGCTTCCGGTCCCGGGCTCCGGAGGAGCCCGAACGGGGCACGCCCTTCCGCGTGCTGGAGCCGCTGCGGGCGCTGGCCGAGCGCCTGGCTCCCCCCGTGTACCTCACCCTGGACTTTGATGTGCTGGACCCCTCCGAGTTCCCGGCCGTGGGCAACCCCGAGCCGGGCGGCGTTTCGTTCCAGGAACTCCTGGAGGCCCTGCAGTTGCTTCGGGGCAAACTCGTGGCTGCGGACCTCGTGGAATACAACCCCCTGGCCTCTTCGGCCCTGTTTCCGGCGGTTACCGGCGCCCTCCTCCTGCGGGAGGTGCTGATCCTGCTGGACCCTGCCCATGACGCTTCGGTTTCTGGGTGATGCCACCGTCGGCCGACTGGTGCGGAAACTGCGGGCGCTGGGCCTGGATGTGGCCTGGCTGAACACCACCCAGCGCGAGGCCCTGAAGGCCCGGGCCCTGGCCGAAAACCGGATCCTGCTCACCCGGAAGAAGGCGCTGCAGAGCCTTTCGGAGGAGGGGGTGCGGGTGCATCTCCTCTTGTCCGAGCACCTCTGGCAACAGGTTCGGGAGGTGCTGCGGGTGTACCGGCCCGAATTGCGCCCCTTCAGCCGCTGTGTGGAGTGCAACACGCCCCTGGAGCCGGTTCCCCACGAGGCCGCGCGCGGCCGGGTGCCCTATTACACCTGGCGCACCCAGAGCCGCTTCTACCGCTGCCCCACCTGCGGCCGCTTTTACTGGCCCGGCACCCACCTGGAAGCCATGGAACGCCAGTTCCGGCAGGCTCTGGGCGACCTGTATCATAACCCGCAAAACACCGAGGAAGGAGGCAAACCATGATGTGGATTCTCGCGGCGCTGACCGCGGTGACCGTTCAGGTGCAGGTGGTCAACGGCACCAACCCCGACAAACCCATCCCCGACAGCTATGTGCGGCTCCATGTGCTCTCGCCCCACGGCAACCTCATGTACACCGACAGCGCCCGCACCCGCCACGGCAAGGCCACCTTTCAGGTGGACAAAGAACACCTCTTCGGCGTGGCATCGTTCCGGTACGCGGGCCAGGATTTTTATTCCGACCAGGTTTCGCTGGAGGGCAAAACGGTTACCCTGGAGGTCAAGGTGTACGAGCCCTCCGATGACCCGAAGCCCCTGGCCTACGGCCGGTTTCACATGGTGCTCATCCCGATCGGCAGAGACACCCTGTATGTCAACGAGATCCAGACCGTCACCTACAACTCCGACTACATGTACGCCGGCGACGCCCCGGCCCTGGTGATGCCCCTGGAGCCCGGTGCAGGCGCAGGATTCCAGGCCCTGCTGCCGGCCCAGGAGGACTACTGGATGGTGATCAACGACACCGTGTATTTCACCGGCCGGGTGCCCCCGGGCTCGCAGGCCGTGGCCTTTGCCCTGAAGCTCCCCTTCCAGGGCAAAAAGACCTTCGTGCAGGTGCTGCCCGACACCCTGGAGCAGGTGGATGTCTTTGTGTCGCCCCTGCTCACCGTGGACAAGAGCAACCTCCAGAACCAGGGCCAGCAGACCCTGGGCGGCAGCGTGTTTAACCACTACACCGGCCAGAATCTGGACCGGGTGGAGATCACGGTGTCGCTGGCCGGCGCCGCCGGGGCCGCAGGCCCCCGCTGGATCCTGATCGCGGGCGGCCTGGTGGTGCTCCTGCTGCTCTTGCTGGTGATCCTGAGGGCCCGAAGGGCCGAATAAAGCCCTGTCTATGGG
>JALXEF010000172.1 GCA_027069855.1 Caldifarciminota bacterium | reverse complement strand
GGCACCTCGGCTATGATCACCTGGGTGCGTAAAAAACGCCTTTTGGGGGCTGTCCTCTTCGGCGCCGTGCTGCTTGCGGCCTGCGCCACGCCCCGGCGGGTGGGCGGGCGCTATGTGGAGGAGGGGGTCGCCTCCTGGTACGGCCCGAAGTTCCACGGCAGGAGAACCGCCTCGGGCGAGGTGTTTGACATGCACCGGCTCACGGCCGCCCATCCCTGGCTGCCCTTCGGCACCATCGTGAAGGTCACCAACCTGGAAAACGGCCTGAGTGTCGTGGTCCGCATCAACGACCGCGGCCCCTTCGTGAAGGGCCGGATCATTGACCTCTCCTACGCAGCAGCCAAAAAGATCCGGATGCTCCGGCGGAACGCCCGGGTGCGGGTGGAGGTGCTGCGGTGGCCGAAGAAGCCCTGAGCCGGGTGCCGGTGCTGGTGGCGCCCACCGCCTCCGGCAAAACCCACCTGGTGCTGCAACTCCTGCAGGAGTTCCCCCGTTTGGTGGTGATCTCGGCCGATTCCCGGAAGATCTACCGGCACCTGGAAATCGGCACGAACAAGCCGCCCCGGGAGGTGCGCCACCGGTTCCGGCTGGTGGATTTTTTAGAGCCCACCGAGTTCTTTGATGCCTACACCTTCCGCCAACTGGCCGAGCAGGAGATCCAGAGGGCACGGCAGGAAGGGCGACCGGTGCTCGTGGTAGCCGGCACGCCTCTTTACCTTTATGCCCTGTTCCGGGGCCTGTTTCGGGCACCCCGGCCGGACCCCGAGATCCGTCGGCGCCTCCTGGAGCGCTGGCACCGCGGCGAACCGCTGTACGAGGAGCTCCAGAGGGTAGACCCCGAAACCGCTCGCCGGGTGCATCCCGCCGATTGGATCCGGATCACCCGCGCCCTGGAGGTGTATTACCAAACCGGGCGTCCCATCAGCTGGTGGCGCACCCACCGCGCCGAAACCCCGCGGTACGCGCCCCTCTATGTGGGGCTGTACCGGCCCCGGCCCGAGCTGTACCGCCGCATTGAACACCGGGTGGAGGCCATGATGGCCGCGGGCCTTCTGGAAGAGGTGGAGAGGCTGCGCCGACGGTACCCGGCCGACAGCCCGGCCTTCCGTACCATCGGCTACCGGGAACTGCTGCGGTACCTGGAGGGCGAGGGCACCCTGGACCAGGCGGTGCAGGCCATCAAACGCAATACCAAGGTGTACCTGCGGCGGCAAACCTACTTTTTCCGAAAACTGGGCGACATTCCCTGGCTGCCGCCGGAGCAGGCGCTTCAGGCCCTGCGGGAAGTGCTCGGGCGCGGGGCAGGCGAAGGAAAGGATTAGTGCAGGCCCAGCCAGGGCCAGAGGCCGAAGGCGGCGAAGGCGAGCGCCGCCAGGGCGGCGGCGTGGAACACCACCCCCCGGCGGATGGCGTATCCCACCGAATACTTACCCGAAGAGAAGGCCAGGGCGTTGGGCGGGGTGCCCATGGGCAGCATGAAGGGCAGGCCCGCCGGCAGGGTGACCAACAGGGTGAGGAACACCGGATTCAGGTGCAGCGGCCCGGCCAGGGAATAGGCTAAGGGCAACAGCAGGGCCACGGTGGCCACATTGCTGATCAACTCCGTAAGCAGCAGGGCCAGGAGGGTGAGCACCAGGAACAGGGTTACCGGATGGTGGGCGAAGGGAAAGAGGAGGCCCCGGGCGATCACCAGGGCGGCCCCGGATTCCACCATGGTTTTCCCCAGCACAATGGCCCCGCCGTACATCAGGATCACGCCCCAGTTCACATAGCCCTCCACCTCCTTCCACGACACCACCCGAAACAGGAAGAGCAGCAGCGCCGCCAGGATCGCCGTCACCGAGAAGTCCAGCCACCGGTCCAGCAGGATCCAGCCCACGAGCGCCAGGCCGAAGACCACCAGCACGCGTTTTTCTTTGAGGTTCAGGGGACCGGCCGCGGTGGGCGACTCGGCACCGGCCGCCTCCCGGATCAGGGGGTTCAGGCTCTGGAACCGGCGGGTCAACAGGTACAGGTACAGGAGTCCGAAGAGGCTCAGCAGCAGGGTAACCGGCAACGCCGCCAGGGTCCAGTCCAGGAACTGGATCCGGATGCCGAACTCCTCCTGCAGGATACCGATGGCGAGCGGGGCCCGGGCGCCGCCCAGCGGCGTGGCGATCCCCCCGATCACCGAGCCCCAGGCCATGCTCAAAAAGAGCAGGGCTTCAAACTCGCGGTGCTCCCGGGGGATCCGCAGGCGGTGCAGGAGTTTCAGCAGCACCGGAAAGGTGAGGGCCGCCACCACATGCTCTGGAATGAACCAGGACATGAGATCGGTGGCTACGAACACGCCGGCCACGAGGGCGTAGGCGGAGCCCTGGAAGTGGGCCAGCAGCCGGGTGCTCAGGCGGCGGGCCAGGCCGGAGTGCAGGAGCCCTGCCGCAAGGATGAAGGCCCCCAGGATGAAGAACACCGCCCGGTTGCCGAAGAGGGCGAAGGTTTCGGAAACCCCCAGGATGCCGGTGAGGGGCACGAGCCCCATCACCATAAGGCCGGTGACCGCGGGCGGAAACGGCCGTCCGGCCAGCCAGAAGGCCACCGCCAGGAAGAAGATCCCCAGGGTGCGCTGCGCCTCCTGGGTGAGGCCCGGCAGCGGGGGCAGCAGTGAAAGCAGGAAGAGGGCCGTGCCCCCATAGGGAACGGCCCTCTTGACGAGCCGAAACAAACGGAACAGCAGCCCGGGGGATCGGCTCACAGGGTCGGCAGGTAGGTTTTCAGTTCGTAATCCGTGACCGCCACCCGGTAGCGTTCCCACTCGGTTTTCTTGTTGCGCAGGTACTTTTCAAAGAGTTCGTCGCCCAGGGTTTCGCGAACGAGCGTGCTTTCGGCCATCACCTGGATGGCGGCGTACAGGGAGTCGGGAAGGGCATCAATGCCGTAGCGGGCCTTGACCTCCTCGGGCATGGCGAAGATGTCTTCCTCTACGGGGTCGGGCAGGGGGTACCGTTCCTCCACGCCCTTGAGCCCGGCGGCGAGCATCACGGCAAAGGCCAGATAGGGATTGGTGGCCGGGTCCGGCGCGCGGTACTCAATACGGCAGGACTGGGACTTATGGGGTTTGAAGGCCGGCACGCGCACCAGGGCCGAGCGGTTCCGCCGGCCCCAGGTGATGTACACCGGCGCCTCGTAGCCCACCACCAGGCGCTTGTAGGAGTTCACCCACTGGTTCGTCACGGCCGTGATCTCCCGGGCATGCCGGAGCAGGCCGGCGATGAACCCGGCCGCCACCTCGGACAGGTTGTAGGCGCCGGTTTCCGAGTAGAAGGCGTTTTCCTTGCCGCGGAACAGCGACTGGTGCACATGGAGCCCTGAGCCGTTGATGCCCTGCACCGGCTTGGGCATGAAGGTGGCATACAGGCCGTACTTGCGGGCCTTTTCCTTGACCACGGCCCGGGCGATCTGCAGGTAGTCGGCCATGCGCAGGGCGGGCTGGTACCGGAAATCCAGTTCGTGCTGGCTGTAGGCCACCTCGTGGTGGGAGGCCTCCACGGTGATACCCATCTGGTTCAGGGTCAGGAGCGCCTCCTTGCGGGCCAGGGTGGCGCGGTCCATGGGGAACACATCAAAGTACCCGCCGGCATCCAGCGGCTTGGCCTCCTGGTCGGAGGGGAAGTAGAAGTACTCCAGTTCGGGGCCGGTGTAGTACTCAAAGCCCATCTGGTGGGCCTTTTCCAGGTTCCGGCGGAGCACATACCGGGGGTCCGATTCGTAGGGCCGGCCGTCGGGGTACTGAATGTCGCACATGAACACGGCCGAGGGGACGCCGCCGAGATCGTCGGGAAAGATCACGAGGGTATCGGGGTCCGGCTTGGCGATGAGATCCGATTCCTCTATGCGCACGAATCCTTCCACCGAAGAGCCGTCAAACCCGATGCCCTCTTCCAGGGCCCGGTCCAGTTCCGACAGGTTCAGGTTGAACCCCTTGATCCGGCCCAGGATATCGGTGAACCAGAGGCGGACCACCTGCACCCCGGCGTCCTGAATCCGCTCCCAGATTTCCTGCCGATCCATCCAGCACCTCCGTTTCAGGGGTTTTGTTCCAGGGCCTTGCGGACAAAGCCGTCGGCCCGGCGCAGGGCCTCCTCGGCCTGCTCGCGGGTCCAGCCTTTGAGGGCCATCAGGATGGCCAGTTTGACGCTGCCGCCGGCGGCCTCCACATACCGGGCGGCCTCCTCGTAGGGAAGCCCGGTCACCGTCATCACGACCCGCACCGACCGGGCCTGGAGCTTCTTGGAGGTGGCCCAGAGGTCCACCATCAGGTTCTCATAGACCTTGCCCAGCCGCACCATGGCGGCGGTGGAGATCATGTTCAGCACGAGTTTCTGGGCGGTGCCGGCCTTCATGCGGGTGGAGCCGGTGACCACCTCCGGGCCCACCACCGGGGCGATGAGCACATCCACCTCAAGGTCCACCTCCTGCCGGGGGATGACGGTGATCAGGGCGGTTTTGGCGCCGAGGGAGCGGGCGTACTTCAGGGCGCCCTTCACATAGGGGGTTCGCTTGGAGGCGGCCAGGCCGATGACGAAGTCGCGGGCGGTCACGCCCCGCTCCTTGAGGTCCTCTTCGCCGTACTCCTCTAAGTCTTCGGCTCCCTCAATGGCCCGGATCAGGGCGCCGTAGCCGCCGGCGATCAGGCCCTGCACCTGCCAGGGCCGGGTGCCGTAGGTGGGGGGCAGTTCGGCCGCGTCCAGCACACCCAGGCGGCCGGAGGTGCCGGCCCCTACATAAAAGATCCGGTCTCCCCGGCGGAAGGTTTCCACATAGATCTCCACGGCCCGGGCGATATGGGGGATTTCCCGGCGCACCGCCGGGGCCACCTGAAGGTCCTCGTCATTGATCCGGTACAGCAGGTCTTCCACCGACAGGGTGTCCAGGTCCAGGGTTCGGGGGTTCCGCTGCTCCGTGAGCAGGTGCTTGGTTTCCTGGAACACCTCGTAGATTTCGTCCTTTTTGGGCTGGTTCTCGCTCATGGCCACTTCCTTTCCAGGTAGGGCAGGATCACCTCACGGATGGTTTTCAACAGGGCGTCCCGCACCATGCGGTAAAACATAAAGCCCTGGCCGATGGGATCGGGCACTTCTCCCACGCTGTGTTCGCCGAAGAGCCGGGCCTTGGCTCCGGCCCCGAGTTCCCGGGCCGCCTCCACATGGATCCGTTCCATGCCGTAGATCACATCCGCCCAGGCCACAAGCTCCTGGGTCAGCCGCCGGGCCTGGTGCCCGTGGACCCGGATCCCGATCTCCTCCAGGGCCCGGGCCGCATCGGGATGGATCGGGCTGCCCTCAAAGGCGGCGGTGCCGGCCGAGCCTACGGCCACATGGGACTTGATCTTCGGGTCCATCAGGTGCCGCGTGATCCATTCGGCCATGGGACTCCGGCAGGTGTTGCCCGTGCAGAGGTAAAGCACATGGAAGGTCTGGTCCGGCGCGAGCTGCACCTCCCGGCCCAGGGCCTCCTCAAGGGCCAGCACCGGGATGCCGCCCTTCCGCAACACCCGAGGCGGATCGGCTGTCATCTGCACCACGGTGGAGGGCGCCTGGCCGCCGGCGGGCTCCGGGATCACCAGATCCACGGCATCGCCCAGAGCCCGACGCACCTCTTCCGGCGTTCGGGCGGGCGGCGCGCCTGAAGGGTTGGCCGAGGTGGAGGCGATGGGAATCCCTGCCAGGTCTTGGAGAAGCGCCAGAAGGGGCTCAAAATCGGGTACCCGGATGCCGAGGGTGTCTTCATGGACCAGGGTTTTCGGAGCCTCCGGCCCTGCGGGCACCACAAGGGTGAGGGGACCGGGCCAGAATTGACGGGCCAGGCGCAAAGCGGCCTCGGAAAACCCGCCGTATTTTCGGGCTGTTTCCAGGTCGGGCGGCATCAGCACCAGGGGTTTCTCCCGGGTGCGGCCCTTGATGTGGTAAATGCGCTCGACGGCTTCAGGACGGTCGGCCCGGGCCAGGAGGCCGAACACGGTTTCCGTGGGAACGGCCACCACGCCACCCTGCTGCAGGATTTTCCGGGCCTTTTCCCATGCGCTCATCGCCGAAACTGGATGCCGAAGAAGAGGGCCGGATCGGGCACCAGGGGCAGGGTGAACTCCATGGTCATGCCGAAGGGCAACTTTTGATAGGCCGGCGGCACATCCTCCCGCCGCGAGATGTCAATGCCCACGAACAGGGCCTGGAAAAACCGGAACGGCCCCAGGTTGCGCAGGTGGTCCCAGAAGTTGCCGTCGTAGGGCAGGTCCAGCTTTCGGTAGTCCGGCATGTTCACCCCGATCCAGCCGAAGGACACCGAGGAATAGGGAGACAGGTGCTTGCCCGCCACGAGCACCACCCGTCCGGTGATGCCCTCCACCACGGGATGGTACCCGAAGCCGAACCACACCGAGGCGTCCAGGGGCGCGGCCACGGGCGAGCCCAGGCCCAGGAACTGGAACTTGCCGAAGGGCCCGATGCCCTCGCCCAGGCTGCCCCACAGGCCGAAGTCCAGGTATTCCGAGGCGCCGTACTCAATGAAGCCGCCGACATTGGGCCGGGAATCAAAGGACCCGATGCCCTGGCGGAGGGAATGCTGCCGGGTTTGACGGTTGAAGTACAGTGGATAGGTCAGGTACCAGCCGGCATCCACCTGGCCGGGTCCCATGGTGTGGGCGGTTTGGAAAGTACCGAAGAAGCACCCCTCCTGGAGCGAAATGAAAAAAAGCAGGCCGAGCCAGAGGATTCGCCGCATAAAGAAAAATGGAGCCCACGACCGGACTCGAACCGGTGACCTCGTCCTTACCAAGGACGTGCTCTGCCGCCTGAGCTACGTGGGCTCCTATGAAGCCGAAAATGGAGCGGTGGACGGGACTCGAACCCGCAACCTACGGCTTGGAAGGCCGTAGCGCTACCAATTGCGCCACCACCGCAGGTGTTTTCCATAGGATATGGTGGTGGGGGGAGGATTCGAACCCCCGAAGGCTGCGCCAGCAGATTTACAGTCTGCCCCCGTTGGCCGCTTGGGTACCCCACCACCGGTTCAAAGCCAGGTCAACTCCCCATCAAACCATCCCAAGACCCTCAGGTCCCCGTCTCTCAGTTGGAGCTGGCGGAGGGATTCGAACCCCCGACCTGGTGATTACAAATCACCTGCTCTGCCAACTGAGCTACGCCAGCCTGCTTGTGAAAGACCCATGCCGTTCAGGGCCTATAAATGTACAGGCGGGCCCCTGAAGGGTCAAGATTTCGCGGGGCTCACCGGGCTTTCCTTGCTCCCTCTTCCCTTGCAGCACCACGGGTTCGTGGCCATAATACCGGCACCATGAAAGCCATGCACCTGACCTTTCCCCGACGGTACTTCTTCGGCCCCGGCGCCCTGGAACGCGCCGTGCGGGCCTTTCCCGCCCTGGGCCGGCGCGCCGTGATCGTCACGGGCCGGCGCTGGGCCCGGGAAAGCGGCACGCTTCAACGCCTGGAACAACTGATGGCCGCCCAGGGCCTGGAAACCCTGACCCTCGCCGGCATCCCTCCGAACCCCGACCGTGTGGACATCAACGAGCGGGCCCGGGAGGCCGCCCGCTGGCAGCCCGATTTCTTTGTGGCCCTGGGCGGCGGGAGCGTGATGGATGCCACCAAGGCCATCGCCCTGGCCGCCCGCGAGGGTAAAGACATCTGGCACTACATCACAGAACGGCCCCGCCGGGTGCAGGCGTATCCGGTGGTGGCCGTCGCCACCGTGGCGGCCAGCGGCTCCGAGTTTGACGGCGCCGCGGTCATCAACCATCGGGAACTCAAGGCCAAGATGCCCCTGAGTTATCCCGAACTCGTGCCCCAGATCGCCGTCGTGGACCCCGAACTCCAGGCGTCGGTGCCTCCGTACCCGACGGCTCTGGGGGCGGTGGACATCTTTTGCCAGTTCCTGGAGCCCTATCTCCTGGGCCAGGGGGCCTTTGCACCGGCCGAAGAATTGGCACTTCTGGCGCTGCGCCTGGTCATAGACCGGGGCCGCGCCGTGCTGAGGCATCCCCAAAATCTTCAGATCCGGGCCGAACTCGCCTATCTTGCGGGCCTTTCCATGAGCCAGCTGGCCCGCCTGGGCCGCGGCGGCCGTTTTTCCCTGCACTGGCTGGAACATGTGCTCTCCGGCCATTACCCCGAAATTCCCCATCCCCAGGGCCTGGCCTCGCTTTTGCCGGCCTATCTCGCGTTTCACATCCAGCGGAGGCCGGAGGTGTTCCGGCCGGTGGCCCTCGTCCTCACCGGATCAGCCGAGCCCGAGGGCCTCGTGGCCTTTGTGGAGGACTGGCTCCACGACCTGGGCGTGGCCCGGAGGCTCCAGGACCTGGGGGTGGCCCGGGAAAGCCTGCCCATCCTGGCCCGGGATGTGATGCGCTATTACGGCTGGGAGCCCGACGGCCGGGTGTCCGGCCCGGTGCCCATGGACGAGGCCGATGTTCTCGCCATCTACGAGGCAGCCTTTTAAAACGGGAGGCGTCCCATGAAGTCGTACCGCAAAGAACTGTGGTTCAACACCCCCACCCGGGTGGCCCTCATCAACATCACCCCGGAGGTGGAAAAAGCCGTTCAGGAAAGCGGCGTGAAGGAGGGCCTGTGCCTGGTCAACGCCATGCACATCACAGCCAGCGTGTTCATCAACGACGACGAGCCCGGCCTGCACGAGGATTTTAAAAAGTGGCTGGAACAGCTGGCGCCCCACGAGCCCACCAGCCAGTACCTGCACAACCGCACGGGCGAAGACAACGCCGACGCCCACCTGAAGCGCACCATCATGGGCCGGGAGGTGGTGGTGGCCATTACCAACGGCAAACTGGACTTCGGCCCCTGGGAGCAGATCTTTTACGGGGAGTTTGACGGTCGCCGGCCCAAGCGCGTGCTGATCAAGATCATCGGGGAATAGCCCATGGGCACCATGCAGCGCCGGTTTCTGGGCTGGCTGGGCCTGATGGCGGGGTCGGTGGCCGCAGGCCTCGCGCTCCATGCCGCACTCCGGTGGCCCCCGATCCCCGGCCTTCTGCGGGCTCTGGGTTTGCTGGGGATGCTCCTGGGCCTGGCCCTGCTCCGCCGGTCCGGCCGCCTGCTGCGCCTCCTCGGCCAGCCCCGGGAGGAATGGGGGATCACTACCCGCCTCGTTGTGAACGATCTTTACGCGTGTTTACGGCACCCTCATCACCTGGGCATCGGCCTGTTTGTATCCTCGTTGTTCCTGGCCGTCGGCCTCTGGGAACTGTTCCTGGTGGTGAGCATCGCCCTGTGGACCGGGATCCTGCTGTTTTTGCGTCGGGTGGAGGAACCCGAGTTGCTGGCCAAGTTCGGTGATGCGTACCGCCGGTACCGGCAGCGGGTTCCCATGTTGCTGGGATCCCCCGGCTGTGTGCTGCGGACCCTGCTGCGGCCGTTGCCGGAGGCCTCCGACCTGACCTCTCAGAAGGAAACCTGAAGTCCCAGCACCGGACCCTGGCCGGGCAGCGTGGACCGCTGGGCGAAGGGGGCCAGGTGCTGAAGCAGGCCGAACCGCCGGGCTGGCACCTGCCGCACCAGGCGGTAAGTAAGGGCGGTGATGCCCACCTCGGTGCCGATGAAGAGCACGGGATACACCGCCGGATCCGGCCGGAGCAGCACCATCAGGCCGCTGGTAAAGGTGTGGGCGAGGGAGGGCACCAGGTAGGTGAGCAGAGCCCCGGGCACCGAGAGATCGTAGCGCCGGCTCAGGTATCGGCCCAGCACCATGCCCGCCGC
>JALXEF010000171.1 GCA_027069855.1 Caldifarciminota bacterium | reverse complement strand
CCATGAAGGCCAGGAGGGCGGATACATCGTCGGCGTGCTCCTCCACGAAGGCCCGGGAGCGGGCCAGCACGCGGGGCGCCTTCAGGGGATGGCCCAGCAGGCTGTCCACCAGGGGCAGCCGGAAGGAATCCGGCTCGGGCCACCGTTTTTCAAAGTCCAGGGCGGTGGTATCCAGGGCCACATAGGAGAGGGCCTGTTGCAGGGCCGCCAGGGTCAGCGAGTCCGGCACCGCCGGAGGGCGGGCCAGGCTCAGGGCGAGGAGCAAACCCGTCATGGCTGCAGGGTTTGCAAGAACCGCTCAAAGATGCGGAACAGCTGGGCGAGCGACGGCAGGTCCACCCATTCGTCCGGGCCGTGGATGCCGCCGCCCACGGGGTACAGGATGATGCAGGGGATGCCCTTTTCGGCCAGGAACCGGCCGTCGGTGGCGCCGTGCTCCTTGCCGAAGGCCACGGTGCGGCCCAGCACCTCCTCGGCCACGCGATGGAACCGCTGGAGATGGGGGTTGTCGGGCGAGGTGTAAAAGGGCTCGCCGGTGGACAGCGGTTGCCATTCCACGCCCTTCACCTGGGCCACGGCCTCCTCAATCTCCCGGATCAGGTCCCGGGTGGTTTTGGGGGCGGGAAACCGGAAATCCAGTTTCATCTCGGCGGTGTCGGGTACGCGGTTGGGGGCGTCGCCGCCGTGCAGGCTCCCCAGGGTGAGGGTTTCGTGCCAGTGTTCGGGATCGCCGCAGGGCTCCTGGGGCCGGCGGCTTCGGAAGGTTTCGTACAGGCGCACGAGTTTGTCCAGGGCGTTGTCGCCCTGCCAGGGCATGGAGCCGTGGGTGGCCTTGCCGTGGGCGGTGAACACGGCATGCACCACGCCCTTGCCCTCGGTGATGATGGTGAAATTCTCGCCGCCGTCGGGGATCACGCCGAAGCGGGCGCGCCAGCCCTCCTGATTCACGAGATACCCCACGCCGTTTTCGCCGCCCACCTCCTCGTCGGTGGTGAGCATGAGGGCCACCGGTGGCCGGGGAGACCAGGCGGCCAGGGTTTCAAACAGGGCGAGCAGCACGGCATCGGGCCCCTTCATGTCCAGGGCGCCGCGGCCCCACAGCCGGGAGCCCTCTATGCGGGGCTCAAACTGGTGGTCCTCGGCGGGCACCACATCCAGATGGCCCACGAAGAGCACCTCCGGAGTCTTGGAGCCGCTGAGGTCGAATACCACCGAAGGCTTGCCGTTGCTCTCATAGCGGTGGGCAGGCAGGTCCTGGAGCACTTGCACGGCGTAGTCCACCGCCCGGTGCAGTTCCTCGGGCCGGTCGGCGGTGGACCGGATCCGCACCAGATTCATCAGGTGCTCGGTGATGCGTTGTTGAATCCCTTCGGTCATGGCCCTTCTCCTTGGTTCAGCGCCAGGGCCCATTCCCAGGTTCGCCGGAGGCCTTCCTCCAGGGGCACCCGGGGTTCCCAGTTCAGCAGGGTGCGGGCCCGGCGGATGTCGGGTTGCCGCCGCCGGGGGTCCTGGGGCGGCAGGGGTTGGAACTCAATGCCCACCTGTCGGCCGGTGACCCGCTGGATGATCTCCGCCAGTTCCAGGATGGTGATCTCGCGGGGATTGCCCAGGTTGATGACCCGCCAGCGGGGCCGATCTAAGGTGGCGTAGCGGAACAGGCCCTCCACCAGGTCGCTGACATAGCAGAAACTGCGGGTTTGCCGGCCGTCGCCGTAGACCGTGAGCGGGCGGTGCTCCAGGAGGCTTCGCAGGAAATTGGGCACCACCCGGCCGTCGTCCAGCCGCATGCGGGGGCCGTAGGTGTTGAAGATGCGCACGATGCGCACATCCAGGCCGAAGTTGCGGTGATAGGCCATGGTGGCGGCTTCGCCGAAGCGCTTGCCCTCGTCGTAGGGGCCGCGGGGCCCCAGGGGGTCCACATTGCCCCGGTAATCCTCGGTTTGCGGGTGCACCTCGGGGTCGCCGTAGACCTCCGAGGTGGAGGCGAACAGGAACCGGGCGCCGCTCTTTCTGGCGATTTCCAGGAGGTTCAGGGTGCCCTGGGAGTTGGCCTGCAGGATCTCCACGGCGCGGGGGCCGAAGTCCACGGGGCTGGCCGGCGAAGCCAGGTGCAGCACATGGCGGTAGGAAAGGGTGGGAGGCTCAAAGGCTTCGGCCGGCACCTCAAATAGGCGCACGGCCCCGGAGGCGAGGTGGGCCTGCAGGTTTTCGCGGTGGCCGGTGATCAGGTTGTCCACCACATCCACGGCGTAGCCCGCCGCCACGAAGCGGTCCACCAGGTGGGAGCCCACGAAGCCGGCTCCGCCGGAAATCAGAACCCTTGGGGAATCCATCGGCCCTTGCCCATGGGGTAGTAGATGAAGCCGCGGCGCTTCATCTCCTCGGGGTCAAACACATTGCGGCCGTCCACCAGGATGGGGCGACGCAGCAGCGTTTTGATCCGGTCCAGGTCCATGTTCCGGTACTCCTGCCACTCGGTCACCAGGGCGATGGCGTCGGCGCCGGCCACGGCTTCCTCCACGGAGCCGGCGTAGCGGAGGGCCGGCCCGGGCGGAAAGAGCTTTTGCACATGGGGCATGGCCACGGGATCGTGGAGCCGGAGCCGGGCTCCGGCTTCCAGGAGCCGGGGGATGAGTTTGAGGCTGGGGGCCTCGCGGATGTCGTCGGTGTCGGGCTTAAAGGAAAGGCCCAGGAGGGCGATCTCCCGGTCCCGGAGGTCGCCGCCCAGCACCTGGCGCAGGTGGTCCAGGAACACGGCGATGCGGTTCTCGTTGATGCGGATCACGGCCTCCACCAGGCCGAAGTCCAGGCCGTACCGGCGGCCGGTGTGCAGGAACGCCTTGAGGTCCTTGGGGAAGCAGGAGCCGCCGAAGCCGATGCCGGCCCGCAGGAAGTACGGGCTGATGCGTTTATCCAGGCCGATACCCTCGGCCACGCGGTCCACATCCGCCCCGGTCTTCTCGCACAGGTCGGCCACCATGTTGATGAAGGAGATCTTGGTGGCCAGGAAGGTGTTGGCGGCGTACTTGATGATCTCGGCGGTTTCAATGTCGGCGACCACGATGGGCGCATCAATCTTTTGGTACAGATCGCGCAGGATCCGCTCGGCCCGGGGGCTCCGCACGCCAATCACGATGCGGTCGGGGTGGAAAAAGTCGTGCACCGCGGCCCCCTCCCGCAGGAACTCCGGGTTGGAGGCGAGTTCAATGTGGTCGTGGTTAGCCCTCTGGAGGCGTTCCTCAATGTGGCGGGCAGTTTCCACGGGCACGGTACTCTTTTCCACGAGCAGGGTGTAGCCCTGGTGATGCTGGATCACGAGGTCCACCACGGCCTCCACGGCCGAGGTGTCGGCCTCGCCGGTGTCCGGCCGGGGCGGCGTGCCCACGCAGATGAAGATGACCTCGGCCCGGGGGATCCAGGGGTCGGCCCGGGTATCCACCTGGAGGTTGCCGCTTGCGATGTTTTTGGCGATCAGGGGTTCCAGGCCGGGTTCGTGGTAGGGCGAGCGCCCCTCGCGGATGGTCCGCACCTTGTCCTCGTCAATGTCCACCCCCACCACGGGGAACCCGAGGTCGGCGAAGCCCGCGGCGGTCACGAGCCCCACCGGGCCCAGGCCGATGACGAGGAGCGGACTCCTGGATTCCTCAGGCATACCTCAGAGCAACAGCGATTCGCCGTCCATGTCTTCGGGGGCTGCAACCCCTAAAGCCTGCAGGATGGTTTGGGTGACATCGTACAGGTAGATGGGCTGCTTGTCGCGCAGGGGCGTGTTTTCCACGAAGAGGTAGGCGTCGTCGTAGGTGTGCATGCCGTTGATGTGGGTGTGCTGGATCAGCCGGTCGCCGGCCAATTGGGCCTTGAGGTCGTAGCCGTCCACCGGATGGGCGATGACATCCGCCGCCTGCTTCACCAGGGGGCCCCAGTACAGGTCCTCGCGTTTCCACACCTTCTGGATCACGCTCTGGCCGGTTTCGGGGTCCTGGATCTCGGGGATCTCCTCCAGCAGGCGGTCCCGCCAGGCCTCGTACTCCTCGGGCACCACGGACCCCGCGGCCTCCCGGCCCAGCAGGTTGATGTAGAACCGGCCGGGGATCAGGCTGTAAACGCGGGCCGTGGAATCCATGTCCACGAGGTCCCGGGGCTGGTCGGTTTTGAACTTGAGGTAGCCCTTTTCCCGGAGCCAGTAGTTGGTGTTCACCTCAGCCTTTACGCGGGTGAACCCGTGGTCGGAGAGGCTCAGGAACAGGGTGTTCTCGGGCAGGGCCTCGTGGATCTCGGCCACGGTTTCGTCCACCACCCGGAAGAACTCCCAGAAGCGGGGCGCGAACTCCGGATCCTGGTCCTCCATCTGGGCCCAGAGGAAGTGCATGATGCGATCGGTTTCCATGATGTGCACCATGAAGAAGTCCCACTGGGGCAGTTCCTTCATGAAGTAGAAGGTGGCCTCCTTGCGCTTCCGCACGGCCTCCATGAGCCGGTCCACAAAGCCGTGCAGGTCCTTCTGGGCCAGCATGGGGTTGACATCAATCACATAGCCGAGGTTGCGCAACGGGGCCACATAGCGGTCCGGGTACACGGCCTTTTCCAGTTTCATGGACAGGAACCCGGCCACCAGCACGCCGTTGACCTTCCGTGGCGGGGTGGTGTTGGGCACATTCATCACCACCACCTGCTTGCCCGCCTGCGAGAGCACCTCCCACAGGGTGTTGGTACGGATATGGGCGCCGGTGGGGATGTACATCTTGAGGGTGTGAGGATCGCGGTCCACGAAGCCGAAGATGCCGTGTTTGCCAGGGTTCCGGCCGGTTTGGAAGGTGCTCCAGGCCACCGACGAGATGGTGGGGATCACGGAGTGCATCTGGCGGAAGGTGCCGTTCTGGGCGAACAGGCGCTGCAGATTCGGCAGTTTGCCCTCGGCGAAGGCCCGCTGGAGCAGCGTATAGGGCACGCCGTCCAGCGACAGCACGAAAACCCGCTTCTTGGGCGCCTTCTTTTTGAAGAACATCACAGGTACCCCAGGTCTTCCAGCCGCTTCCGGATCATCTCCTCCTCTTCGGGGGAGTACACCTCCTCGGCCGGCGACTCTTCGGTGGGCAGGAGGCCCAGTTCCTCCAGTTTGGCCAGGATCTTCTTGAGCGACTCCTCGGGGGTTTCCTTATCGGTATCCACGATCACCTCGGGGTTCACGGGTTCCTCAAAGGGATCGTCAATGCCGGTGAAGTTCTTGATCTCGCCGGCCAGGGCCTTTTTGTAGAGGCCCTTGACATCGCGTTCAATGCACACCTCCACCGGGCACCGGGCATACACCTCCACGAAGTTCTCAATCATCTCGCGGGCCCGGTCGCGGGCCTCCTGGTAGGGAGACACGGCGGCCGTGATCACGGCCACGCCGTTGCGGCTCAGGAGATGGGCCACATAGGCGATGCGCCGGAGATTCTCAATCCGGCCCTCCTTGGAAAACCCCAGACCCTTGGAGAAATACTGCCGCACGATATCGCCGTCCAGCACCTCCACCTTCAGGCCCCGGTTCCGGAGCTCGCGTTCCAGCAGCCGGGCCAGGGTGGTTTTGCCGGAACTCGGCAATCCCTCGAACCACACCACAAATCCCTTTTCCACCTTGGACATCGTTTACGCCTCCTCAAATGAAACGGGTTTTCCGAGAAGTTCGTCGTCGGGTTCCAGGCCGAAGTAGGCCAGGATCGTGGCCCCGACATCGTAGATCTTCAGGCCTTCGCGCCGGCCCCGGGCCTTCACCGAGGGGCCGCTCATCACAAAGATGCCGTCCCAGTCGTGGTTGGCATCGTCCGGGCCGGTATCGTTCTCGTACACCCACACCGTGCCCGGGCCGTAGCCCACCGAGCCCACGGACCGCCAGTAGAGATCGCCCAGGATGGCAATGAGATCCGGGGGAATGTTGCGGGTTCGGCGGTACAGTTCCTCGGGCCGGTACACGCGGGTGCCGATGGGGTTGCCCTGTTCATCGCCCAGGGCTTCCAGTTTGTCCACGATTTCCTGGCGTACCTTCTCGTAATCCTCGGGCAGGATCACGCCCTGGGGCTCCCGCCCCACCACATTCAGGAAGATGCGGGCGTAGTAGCCGCCCGAGGCCCAGGCCTTAGTGCGCGACCAATCAATCATGTCGGGCGTCAGCCGGGTGGGCTGGTCGGGGTAGGCCCGGAGGGCCAGGTACCCCTCCTGGATCAGCCACTCGTTGATGGCGATGCCGCCGTCCATGCGCTTGGCGCCGTGGTCGGACACCACCAGGATGTCAATCGGCTCGCCCAGGGAGGCCAGGTCGTCCAGCAACTGGCCGATCTTCTGGTCCAGGAAGTGGTAGTACTCGCGGATGCTGTTTTCAAAGGGGTTGCCGGGCTGGTACCGGTGGTGCTGGGGATCGATGAACTGCCAGAAGCCGTGGTGGATCCGGTCGGGCCCCATGTCCACGAACATGAAGAAGTCCCAGTCGCGGGTGGTGGCAAGGTAGCGGGCCACATCAAAGCGCTGGTCGGTGAGGGCGTGGATTTCCTTGAGGAGCCATTCCTTGTCGTGGGTGCGGAAGTTGCGGACATCCAGCCGGTACTCGCCGAACTTCGCTTCAATCTCGCGCTTGAGGTCGGCGGGATAGGCGTACTCGGATTCCGGGCCCGGGGTCAGGAAACAGGAAATCATCCAGCCTTTGAGGGGCTTGGGCGGATAGGAAGGGGGTACGCCGATGACCACCGAGGTTTTGCCGGCCTCGGTGAGGTAGTCCCAAACGGTTTTCTCCCGCAGCCAGCGGGAGGTGACAAAGGCCAGGCGATCGTAGGAATAGTCCACCCGGTTGCGGAATCCATAGAACCCCAGGGTGCCGGGGTCCTTGGAGGTGACCATGGTGGCCCAGGCGGGCACGGTAATGGGAGGTGTGGTGCTCCGCAGGGGGCCGTGGATCCCCGTATCCGCGAGGCGTTTGAGGTTCGGCAATTCCTCGGCCCAGTCCTCAAACACGAAGCGCGGGGGCACACAGTCCAGGCCAATCACCATCAGGCGTTTGCGCATGTAGAACCTCCAGGGTCAATGATGGGAAATGCCCTCATCCACAAGGGGCTATTATTCGGGAGCCCCTCATCTAAGTCAACGAAACGCAGTAGATGCGCCAGGACATGGTGACCCACCCCGGGTACCGGATCGGAAGGCACCGGGTTGCGGGACACGGATGCCGCTTAAGGGTCGTCCTGGCCTCTGGTGAAAACAGGAAAGGATGAGGGTAGATCGCCGCTGAAGAGGCTTCTATATAGAATCGGACCGGGGTTCCAACGGTTTTCGCCCAACATCTCCTATAACGCTTTAGACGCTGCAATTTCCGTCTCCGTAGGAGCGGCTTCAGCCGCGACGAGCGAATCGTCCCCGCCCCTGGTGGGCGGGGATTGAGGGGCGGGGGATTCTAAAGCGGTGCCGAGGCACCGCTCCTGTGCCCTGCCCCCAAACCCGAGCACAGCCATTGCTAAGGTGCTCTGGGTCCGGGTGCTGGAACGGCCTCCTCCCGCCGGGCCGTTTCCTGGTCACACTGGGGTGCCTCCGGCCCGGCCTTCTCGCACACCCCCTTCCGCCAGGCCCAATCCATAATCCCAAGGATGATCAGCAGGGCCCCGCCCACAGTACCCCAGAAGAGGGTGGGGTGCGTACGGGCGAACCCGAGGAGAACACCCAAAGGAATCGCCGAAATCCCCAAAAATGCGAGCACAGACAGAACCCCCTTCACCCAGGGCCTTGCCCGTTTCCACCCCCAGGTTACAATGCACCCAAGTCGCTTCCATCGGCCCAGCGGCGGCGCCACCGGATCCCAGGTCCGCTTTTCCGCGGCCTCCGACCCCATCGCCGTTAAAACACCTTTTAGAACCCCCAGGGCTGCCCAACGCACCACCAGATCCTCATCCTCCAGCCTCTCCAGAATCCTTGGGAGATGGGGCGGGAGAACCTCCGGCGGAAAGCCCTCCAGTACCTCCAGGGCTGCCCTGCGCACCCACCAATTCTCGTCCCCCAGCCTCTCCAGGATCCTTGGGAGATGAGGCGGGAGATCCTCCGGCGAAAATGTGTCGTCCTGGTATATGTTTACACTCTGGAGGGGGGAACTCCCAGGAGATCGTGAAGGAGGTGTAGGTCGTGGAGAAGCGCAAAGGAACCATCCAGTACTCTGAGGCCTTCAAACGGAAGGTGGTCCAGGAGTATGAGAGCGGAGCCTCCATGCACTCCCTGCAGCGGAAGTACGGAATCGGAGGCAACACCACCATCCAGAAGTGGGTTCGGAAGTACGGAACCCGGCCCCAGCCTGGGAAGACCGAGTCTCCGGAGGAGGAGATCCGGCGGCTGAAGGCACGGATTGCACAGTTGGAGAAGGCGGTATCCAATCTCACGGTGGAGAAGTTGGTCTTAGAGAGCACCCTGGAGGTGTATCAGGAGGAGTACGGGGTGGTGTACGCGAAAAAAAACGGACGCAGATCATCGAGAGGGCGCGGCAGAAAGGGGAAGGGAAGGTGAGCATTGCAGCCATCTGTGCGGTTCTTGGGATCAAGCGTCAGGCGTATTACCAGAGGAAGCGCCGGGAGCAGGAGAAGGCGGAGCGTGGGGAGAAGGTGCTGACCATGGTGCGGATGATCCGGAGGAGGCATCCTCAGATGGGGGTCCGGAAGCTCCAGGTCAAGATCCGGTCGATGATGGAGCAGGAGGGGATTCGGATGGGGAGGGATCGGCTCTACGATCTTTTGAGGGCGCAGGATTTACTGATCCTTCGGAGGCGGAAGCGCCCCCGGACCACAACCGGAGGGGCTGCACGGATTCCCAACCTCCTGGCAGGACAACGGGTTCATCGGCCGGACCAGGTGTGGGTGGCGGACATCACCTATCTGGAGACGGCTTCGGAGGGGTATCGGTACCTGTTCCTGGTCATGGACCTGTACAGCCGGAAGGTGGTGGGGTGGAGTTTGGCGGAAACTCTGGAATGGGAGCATGCCCTGAGGGCGATCCGAAGAGCGGTGAGGCAGGCAAAGAATGGGGTTCAGGGGTTGATTCATCACAGTGATCATGGGAGCCAGTATCGGAGTCGGGGGTACCGGGCGTATTTGGAGCGGAAGGGGATCCGGTTGAGCATGGGAGAGGTAGGGAATGCGTACGACAACGCGTATGCGGAGCGGGTCATCGGGACCTTGAAGACGGAGTACGGCTTAGGGCAGGTGATGGGTGGAGAGGCGGATGTGTGGAAGGCGGTGAGGGAGGCGATTGAGTTGTACAACACCGACCGGCCGCATCAAGCGCTGGAATACGCGACCCCGGTGGAGGTGTACGAGGGGAAGGTGGAGGCAGCCGGAGTCAGCGTTCCGATGGGCAGGAGAAAGATCCAATGACCCGAGTTCCCCCCTTCCGGTGTAAACGTATTTCAGGACTTGACAAAAAGACCTTCAGTACCCCCAGGGCTGCCCAACGCACCCTCCAATTCTCATCCCCCAGCCTCTCCAGGATCTCTGGGAGATGGGGCTGGAGAACCTCCGGCGAAAAGCCCTCCAGTACCTCCAGGGCTGCCCTGCACACCCTCCAATTCTCATCCCCCAGCCTCTCCAAAATCTCTGGGAGATGGGGCTGGAGAACCTCCGGCGGAAAGACCTTCAGTACCCCCAGGGCTGCCCAACGCACCACCAGATCCTCATCCTCCAGGGCCCTCTCTAAGATCTCTGGGAGATGGGGCTGGAGAACCTCCGGCGGAAAGACCTTCAGTACCCCCAGGGCTGCCCAACGCACCCTCCAATTCTCATCCCCCAGCCTCTCCAGGATCTCTGGGAGATGGGGCTGGAGAACCTCCGG
>JALXEF010000170.1 GCA_027069855.1 Caldifarciminota bacterium | reverse complement strand
CAGAAGATTCTGATTTGATCAAGTTGTATTTAGAATTAGACAAAACTTATACCGCGCCAGTTCCAGAGCATATAAATCCTCATTATCCTCAAAATAATGGGGGAGTGGAAATCCAGATCTTTTTTCAGCAAGAAAGAGGCCTAAGCAATCTAAACAATCACAGCCTTGTAGCAGTTGTCAG
This sequence comes from Caldifarciminota bacterium, assembly GCA_027069855.1. GTDB lineage: Bacteria > Hydrothermota > Hydrothermia > WGAB01 > WGAB01 > WGAB01. The sequence goes on along the minus strand of JALXEF010000170.1, from coordinate 32,794 downwards.
CTATAGGGGACAGAAGATATTGCTGCCGGGAGACTTAGAAGAACCAGGATGGAAGGCACTATTGGAGAGAGAGGACTTTAGAGAGGCTATTGAGGGAACGACCATCTATGTGGCATCACATCACGGAAGGGAGGCCGGTTACTGCTCAGATATTTTCCAGCTTTTTAAACCTGATGTCGTTCTTGTCTCAGATGGTAGATTTTCAGATACCAGTGTTACTGACCGGTATTACAACCATGCAAAAGGAGCGGAAGTAATTTATAGAAAAACAAACGAAAAAGACATAAGATACGTTGTCACTACAAGAAGTGATGGATCAATATATATTGAAATAGACTTTTACGGAAACCGTGTGATAAGAATCAGGTAGAGCAAATCACGAAAACTCCGCAGGTTTCCTTGAGGAATTCTGGGTCCAATTTTGCTCTGACTTAGCTTCTGTGCAATTTGCGAAGCAGGAGCGCTAAAAATTTAACGGTGTTTTTCTCTTAACAGATTGCTATAGACCTTCCTGGGCATTTCCCTAACAAATTGGTCCCATGGTCTTAAATTCGTGTGAGAAATGCTGTTCATGACGGTGACGTCGGGACGGACGCAGGATACGGGTTTGACGGGGAGATGAGGCCCTCTTCACCACCCTTTCCGGGGTGTACAATTGCCTTGAGTTTTGGATGAGGAGACGGAAGCTGTGGGGCATTGCCCCGGTACCCTGAAAAGAACGGGAAACATGCCCAGATTGCGGATCTATCGCCTGTTTATCAGCCACGCCTGGCGGCATCACGAGGAGTACGATCGCCTGGTGGATCTTCTGAGTCGTGCCCCCTACTTCCACTGGCAAAATTACAGTTCACCGGAGCACGACCCCGTGGTGGACCCGGATACGCGGGTGGGAAAACGCATCCTGGAACAGGCCCTTCGGAACCAGATCCGGCCCGTGCACTGTGTGCTGGTGCTCGCCGGCATGTATGCGGCCCACAGCGACTGGATCCAGCGGGAACTGGACCTGGCAAGGGAGATGGGCAAACCCATCATCGGGGTCAAACCCCGGGGCCGCGAGCGGATGCCGCGGGTGGTGGCCGATGCGGCCGACGAGATCGTGGGCTGGCGCACCGACTCCATTCTGCAGGCCATCCGTAGGTGGGCCCGATAGGGAGGAGGACCATGGATCGCCGCGATGTTCCGGCCCGGGAAGACGGCCTTCTGCGGCAATACGAGGTGTATGTGCAAACAGCCGAAAATGTCAGCCACCGGCGGGAGCGCACGAACCGGTTTTTCATCTCCCTGCATTCGGTTCTCCTGGCCGCGGTGTTTTCCCTGGCCCGCACCCTGCTGAACCCCATGGCCCCTGGTGAGGGCGGGGTTCTGATGGCGCTGCTGCTGGTGACCGCCAGCGTTGTGGGGATCCTGTGGAACGCCCTGTGGCTTTACATGATCCGGGCCTACCGGATTCTGAACGATGCCAAGTTCGCCGTGATCCAGGAGATGGAAAACCGGTTGCCCTGCCCGTGCTTTCAAAGGGAGTGGCACCACCTGAAGCACCGGCGGTACCCCACGCTCACCCGGGTGGAGCGCGGCGTGGTGTGGGTGGTGTTCCTGGTGTACGGCGTGATGCTGCTCCTGGGCCTGTTCCTGGGGTTTCAGGCATAACCGGGCGTTGCCCGCCTCTCTATAATTAACCGACCATGGCGGAGTCCCCCATCCTGCGGCAGTACCGCGAGATCAAGAGCCGGTATCGCGACGAATTGCTGCTGTTCCGGCTGGGGGACTTCTACGAACTCTTCTTTGAGGATGCCGAAGTCGCCGCCCGGGTGCTGGGGATCACCCTCACCTCCAAACCCCTGAGCAAGAACCAGCGGGTGCCCATGGCCGGTGTGCCCGTGCGCGCGGCCGAGTCCTACATCGCCCGGCTCCTGAAGGCCGGGTACCGGGTGGCCATCTGCGAGCAGATGGAAGAGGCCCCCCAGAAGGGCCGCTCCCTGCTGCACCGCGAAGTGGTGGAGGTCATCACCCCCGGCACCGTCCTGGACCCCGCCCTGCTGGACGAAAAGAACTTCCAGTTCATCGCCGCCGTGAATCCCACCGCCCACCCCTGGGGCGTGGCCCTCCTGGACCTGAGCACCGCGGATTTCTTCGTGTTTGAGGCCCCACCGGAACGCGCCCTGGAGGAACTGGAAAAGCGGGGCGTGGTAGAGGTCATCCTGCCCCGGGACGCGGAACTGCCCCACGCCATAGAGGCGGCCCTGTATCCCCTGGAGGAATGGCACTTTGACCCGGAGGTCGCCCGCCGGGAACTCCAGGAGCACTTCCAGGTGGCTTCCTTGAGGGCCTTTGAGGTGGAACACCTGCCCCGGGCCCTGGGCGCGGCCCTCGCCCTGCTGGAGTACCTGCGCGACAAAAAGCCCGGCATGCTCCAGCATCTCAGGAATCTGCGCCCGCTGCGGCTCCAGGACACCCTGTACCTGGACACCGCCACCCTCAAGAACCTGGAGGTACTGGAACCCATCCACGAGGGCGGCCTCTCCCTGCTTTCGGTGCTGGATGAAACCCTGACCCCCATGGGCGGCCGGTTCCTGCGGGAAGCCCTGATCGCCCCGCTTCTGGATCTCCAGGCCATCCGCACCCGGTTGCATCGGATCCGCCTCTTCGTGGAAAACCGCGAACTCCACGAAACCCTGCGCACCCTGCTCCGGGACATGGGCGATGTGGAACGCATCGTCTCGCGGTTCTCCGCCCGCAAGGCCGGCCCCCGGGAGGCCCGCAAACTGGCCGAGTCCCTGCGCCGCTTTGAAGAGGTCCGGCACCTGCTGGAACCCCACGACCTGCTGCAGCCCCTGCTGGACCAGGCCCCGGCCCTGTTGGATCTGGCCCAGGAGATTGAACGCACCATCGTGGAGCATCCACCGGCCAGCGTGCGCGACGGCGGCTTCATCCGGCCCGAGGTGTCCGAGGAACTGGCCGAACTTTTGGACCTGGCCCACCACGGCAAAACCCGGATCCTGGCGCTGGAGCAACGGGAAAAGGAGCGGACAGGCATCGCCTCCCTCAAGGTGGGCTACAACAATGTGCTGGGCTACTACATTGAGGTGACCAGGGCCAACCTGGACCGGGTGCCCCAGGATTACATCCGCAAGCAAACCCTGACCAACGCCGAACGGTTCTACACACCGGAACTCAAGGAACTGGAGTCCCGCATCCTGTCGGCCGAGGAGCGGGCCCGGCGGCTGGAACTGGAGATCTGGGAGGGCCTGCGGCGCCGAGTGGTGGCCCAGGCCCAGGCGTTGAAGGCCGTGGCCTCGGTGATCGCCGAACTGGACTTTTTGCAGTCCCAGGCCCTGGTGGCCCGGAAACGCCGCTATGTCATGCCCGAGGTGGCCGACGACGGCACCCTGCGCATCAAGGACGGCCGCCACCCCATGGTGGAAGCCATGATTGAGGAGCCCTTCGTGCCCAACGACACCTACATGGACCTGCAGCACCACCGCATCTTCATCCTCACCGGCCCCAACATGTCGGGCAAGAGCACCTTTTTGCGCCAGGTGGCCCTCATCACCCTCATGGCCCAGATGGGCACCTTCGTGCCCGCCTCGGAGGCCCATATCGGCCTGGTGGACCGCATTTTCACCCGCATCGGGGCCTCCGACGACCTGGCCCGGGGGGTTTCCACCTTTATGGCCGAGATGATTGAAACCGCCAACATCCTGCGGAACGCCACCCAGAAGAGCCTGGTGATCCTGGACGAGGTGGGCCGCGGCACCTCCACCTTTGATGGCCTCGCCATCGCCTGGGCCGTGGTGGAATACCTGCTGAAGCGGGTGGGGGCCAAAACCCTGTTCGCCACCCATTACCACCAGCTTTCAAAACTCGGCAAGATGTATCCTGCCGTGCGGAACTTCACCACAAAGGTGAAGGAGTGGGAGGGCAAGGTGATTTTTCTCCGAAAGGTGGTGCCCGGCGAAACCGACCGCAGCTACGGCATCCATGTGGCCAAACTTGCCGGCATCCCCGACGAGGTGGTCCAGCGGGCCCGGGAAATCCAGGAGGACATTGAACGCGAGGGCACCATCCGCACCCGGCTGACCCAGCTGGACCTGTTCCAGCCGCCGGCGCCCCGCAACGAGGCGGCCGAACGCCTCCTGCAACGCCTGAAATCGCTGGATCTGGATAGCCTGAGCCCCCGCGATGCTTTAAACTTGCTCTACGAGTTGAAAAAGGAAGTGGAGACCTGATGCTGTCGTTTTTCAAGAGGCTCTTCCGCGTGTGGGGCAACGAGGTGGCCGTGGATCTGGGCACGGCCTACACCCTGATCTATGTGAAGGGGCAGGGCATCGTGCTGAACGAGCCCTCGGTGGTGGCCGTGGACCAGGCCACCGGCAAGGTGCTGGCCGTGGGCTACGAGGCCAAGCGGATGCTCGGCAAAACCCACAAGGGCATTCTCGCCAAACGCCCCATGAAGGACGGGGTGATCACCGACTTTGAGATGGTGCAGGAGATGCTCTACACCTTCCTCTCCAAAACCATCAGCAAACACCTGTGGGCCAACCCCCGCACCCTGATCGCCGTGCCCTCGGCCGTCACCGAGGTGGAACTCCGCGCGGTGCGCGATTCGGCCGAAAGCGCGGGCAGCCGCGAGGTGCTGCTGGTGGCCGAGCCGGTGGCCGCCGCCGTCGGCATCGGCATCGACATCGACGAGCCCGCCGGCCACATGATCGTGGATGTGGGCGGCGGCACCACCGAGATCGCCGTCATCTCCCTTTCCGGGATCGTGACCGATACCTCCATCCGGGTGGCCGGCGACGAGATGGACGAGGCCATCATCCAGTTCATCCGCGACCACTACCGGGTGGAGGTGGGCCAGCAAACGGCCGAGCAGATCAAGATTGAGATCGGCAATGTGTTTCCCCTGGAGGAAACCCGCCGCATGGAGGTCCGCGGGCGCGACCTTGTGAGCGGCGCCCCCAAGACCATTGAGGTGAACTCCGATGAGATCCGCGAGGCCCTGAAGCCCGTGGTGTATCAGATCATTGACGCCGTGAAGCGGGCCCTGGAGCGCACGCCGCCCGAACTGGTGGCCGACATCATTGACCGGGGGATCTACCTTTCCGGCGGCGGCTCCCAGTTGCGGGGGTTTGCCGCCCTCCTCCGGGAGGAAACCAACCTGGCGGTGAATGTGGTGGAGAACCCGGTGGAATGCGTGGCCCTGGGCGCCGGCAAGATCCTGGAGGAGATTGACCGGTACCGGAAGGTGCTGATCCAGCCCCGGAGCCAGGTCACCACACGATGAGGGCCGCCTCCTGGACCTCCACCCTGCTGTTCTTTTTGCTGTCCCTGCTCTTTCTGTTGCCGCCGGTCCGCCAGGCTGCTTCCCGGGCGCTGCTGGCCTCGGTGTACCGGCCCCTGTACCGCCTGGACCAGCGGGTGGCCTCCCTGCTCACGGCCGAGCGCGACCGCGAACGCTGGCTCCAGGTGTTCATAGACCTCTCCCCCGACCTTCAGCGGAGGGCCCTGGCCCGGCTGGACTCGCTGTGGGGCGTGCGGCCCAGCCCCCGGATCGCCCACGCCCTGGCCTTTGACCCCCTGGGCGTGCCCCAGCGGATCCTCATCGACCGGGGAGCCCGGGACAGCGTGGCCTACGGCGAGGTGCTGGTGCACCGGGAGGTGCTGGTGGGCAAGGTGGTGCAGGTGAATCCCCGTACCGCCTGGGTGAACACGGTGTACCACCCCGATCTTCGGGTGGGCGTGGCCTCCCTGCGCACCGGGGTGCTGGGGGTGTATGCCGGCGGACCCCGGCCCTGGATCAAGTATTTGCCCGCGTGGGCCGATGTGGCCCCGGGCGATACCTTCGTGAGCAGCGGCGTGGGTGGGCTGGTGCCTCCGGGGCTGCGGGTGGCCGTGGCCCGGCGCGTGGACACCCTGAAAACCAATCCCTTTTACCTGCGGGTGGACGCCCGGCCCCTGTATGACCACGCCCGGTCAGCCGCCTTCGTGCTGCTCCGCCGGGCCGATCTCCGTGGCCAGGCTTCGGAAACCCTCGGGCAGGGGCAGCGCCTCGGGAATGCCGTCAGGGAAAAGGCCGTAGAGCGCGGCGCCGCTGCCCGATAGGCCGGCGAGGGCCGCGCCGGCCCGTCGCAGATGCATCTTCAGTTCCCTGAGTTCCGGGTGCCACCGAAACACCACGGGCTCAAAGTCGTTGGCCAGGGCCCGATGAGCCCTGTTCCAGTCGCGTTGCTTTAGCGCGGAGATCAGGGTTTCCATGCGCGCCCGGGCCTCTTCGGGCGGCGTGTAGGAGGCGGCGCGTGCCAGGGCCGCGTAGGCCCGGGCCGTGGAGACGCCGTAGGGCGGCACCACCACCAGCACCGGAACGCCGAGGGGCATCCCGGTCAGGGGCTCCAGTTCGTCGCCCCGGCCCCGGCCCCGGGCCCAGGGTCCGCCCTCCAGGAAGAAGGCGACATCCGCCCCCATCTCGCGCGCCACCCGGCGGGCCACCGGCGCCGGCACCCGGCCGGTTTCCACGAGCCACGCCAGCACCGCGGCCACATTGGCCGAGCCGCCGCCCAGGCCGGCCCCGATGGGCACCCGCTTCTCTATGGCCACCCGAAACCGAAACGGACGGCCCAGCACCTCCGCGAGCCGCCTCAGGGCCTGGAACACCAGATTCTCGGCCCCCTGGGGCCCGATCGGGCGGCAGGTGACCTCAAGGTTCGGCGCTGGCTCTATCTCGATCCGGTCAAAGAGGGCCAGCCGGGCGAACAGGGTGTCCAGATTGTGGAAACCATCGGGCCGGCGGCCGATGACGAAGAGCCCGACATTGATCTTGGCCGGGGAAAGCAGAAGGGGCATGGATCAGAAGGCGCCCAGGGATCGGAACACCAGCACCCCCAGGAAGCCCACCAGGAACACCAGCAGGTACACCAGGATCCACTGGAACCGCTCCTCCAGCAGAAACTCCAGCCCGAGGAAGATGAGCAGCACGGGCCAGAAGCGCACCACCGTGCGCCAGGCCTGCCCCTGCAAAAGCCCCAGGTTGTCCAAAAGCAGCAGGAAACCGCTCAGGATCAGGAAAAGGGCCAGGGTGTACCGACCGGTCCGCATCATCCCTTCACCAGCCAGTTGATGACGCTGTTGAACACGGCCAGCAGGATGGCCGCCACCACGGCGGTCAGGAACCCGTGGACCGCAAAGCCCTCCACCACCCGGCCGGTCAGCCAGATGAGGAATCCGTTGACCACGAAGGTAAAGAGGCCCAGGGTCAGCAGGTTCAGGGGTAGGGTGAGCAGCAGCAACACCGGGCGGATCAGGGCGTTAAAGATCCCGAGCACCACCGAGGCGAAGAGCAACGCCCAGAAGCCCGACACTTCCACCCCCCGGAGCACCGCGCTCACCAGCCAGAGCGAGATCATGGAGAGAATCCAGCGCAGAATCAAACCCCGCATGCACGCGTACCTCCGTTGGTCTAATTGTAAGGGACGGCGTATGATTAAGGGGCTATGAAAGGCATGAAAACGAGCGTTGTGTGGGGCATTCTGCTGCTGGGCACGGCCCTCTGGGCGGCGCCCCACCTGGAGGTGCCGGAACCGGTCCATGACTTCGGGACCATTGACGAGGGCAAGGTCTATACCCACGACTTCGTGCTGAAAAACACGGGCGACGATACCCTGAAGGTTCTGTCGGTGCGCACCTCCTGCGGCTGCACGGCCACCATGCTCAAGAGCACCGAGATTGCGCCGGGTGAAAGCCAGCCCCTGCATGTGTCCTTCAACTCCACGGGCTACGGCGGCCGGCGCTTCACCAAGGTGGTAAGCGTGATCACCAACGACCCCGACCAGCCCGAAGTGCGGCTCCTGATCCGGGGCGAGGTGAAGGCCATGCCCAAGCCCCGGGGCTATGTGTATCCGTCGCTGCTGAATCTGGGGCAGGTGAAGCCCGGCACGGTTCGGGAGGACACCATCCTGCTCATCAGCGACGGCCAGCTGCCCCTGGTGCTGGAATCCATCAACGGCTTCAAGGGGGTGGAGGTGCTCGGCTGGTCGCCGGATACCCTGGCGCCCGGCGACACGGGCCGGATCTTTCTGCGGGTGACCGTGGGCGAGGAAAAGCCCTATAGCGGTGTGTTGATGATCAAGACCAACGACGGCCGCCTGCCGCACAAGTTCGTGCGGATCGTGGCCAACCAGGAGTAGAACGGATGAGAGGCAAAACCGGATTCTGGATGCTCTTTTTGACCGGCGGCCTGGTGGGCGCGGCCCTCACGCTGCTGTTGACCCCCTGGCGGGGACCGGAACTCCTGGAGCGGATCCAGCACCGCAGCCCGGAAAAACGGCTCCGGGCCCTGGAGAAACGCCTGCGCCGCCTGGAAGAGCAGCATTTTGACACCGGGGAACCCGAGATTCCCTGAGCCCGATGGCCCGGCGGCGGTTCCCTTCCCGACGGGTGGTGCTGGCCTTCGCAGGGGGCCTGCTGCTGGGTGCGCTGCTGTACCTGTGTGTGGCCCTGCGGCCCGCCACCCGCGCGGTGAACGGCCCGGCCTACTATCCGGTGGCCCGCGACCTCTTGAAAAGCGCCCGCCGGCACATCCGCCTCCTCATGTTTGAACTCTTTGAAGCCCGTCCGGGCGACCGGCTGGATACCCTGTACTCCCTGCTGGAACAGGCGGCCCGGCGGGGCGTCGTGGTGCAGGTGCTCACCGAGGGCGGAGAGGAACACCTCCGGGGGCGGGTGGGGCCCCGGAACCGTCGGGTGCTGGAACGGTTGAAACAGGCCGGGGTCGCGGTCCGCGTGGACCGACGGGGCCAGACCACCCACGCCAAAATGCTGCTGGTGGACGATCGCTGGCTGCTTTTGGGATCCACCAACTGGTCGTACTACGCGCTGACCCACAACCTGGAGACCAATGTGTTGATCCGCAACGGGCTGGCCGTGCATCAGCAGGCGGCCTTTTTTGATTCCCTGTGGCAACAGGGCCTGCCCGTGGTGGAACAGGAGACCACCGGGGTGCAGGCGTCGCGGCAACCGGCTCCGGACACCTCCTCACTGATCGCCCGGATCCTGGCCCGGCCCGAGGCCTACCATGAAAAGCACCTGGCGCTCATCGGCCGGGTGCGGAACCTTCGGCAGAAGTTTTCCCGCCGCGGAAATCCCTATACCCTTTTCCGCCTGGACGACGGACAGGCCTCGTTGAAGGTGTATCTGCGGGGGCATCCGCCGATCCAGGAGGGCCAATGGGTGCGGGTGGAAGGGGTGTTTTACGCGGTCAAGCAGGTGGGCCGCCTCAAGTTTTACAACGAACTCACCGCCCAGCGGATAGAACCGGTGGAGGAACCATGAGCGACGAGAAGAAACCGCTGCACAAGAGCCGCACGCAGATGAGCCAGGGTGCCCTGGGCATGGGGCTGGTGCTGTTGAAGGAGGGCGATCCCTGCCCCCATTGCAAGATCGGCAAGATCACCCGCAACGCCAACGGCGATCTGGAGTGCAACCTCTGCGGCTACGGCCGCGTTCCCCGCAAGTGCTGATCCTGGCTCAGGAGGAAGGCTGAAGCCGCCGGTATACCCGGGCACAACGGAGCGCGGCCTCCCGTTGCCCTTTAGAGGCAAAGTGAAAATGCACGGGGTGCTGGCGGGTGAGTCCCTCGGTGAGCTCCTTGGCCACCTGGCGTTCTTCCTTTGGGCTGGGAGGGTGCTCCGTAATGACCAGAAGGTCCACATCGTGGGTGGGGGCCTTTTCGTGACGGGCCAGGCTGCCCACCAGGTACACCTCTGCGTCCTTGAAACGCTGGTAGATGTGGCGGAGCACCAGGTCAATCCAGGAGGCCCAGTTTTGTAGGTTCTCCTCCCGCTGGCGCAGCCGGTCGTCCAGGTAGTGGCGGAGCTCCCGTCCTGTACGGAGCCGATACAGGCCTTCGGCAACAAAGGAGAGGATCACCAGCATGGCAAAAATTTCCAGGGCTTCCGGGGCCAGCCGGTACATCCGAAACAGCAGGATCGCCAGGGCCATCAGGGTCAGGAACATCCCTACAAGCACGATGCCGCTCCTGGCTTTGATTTCGCGCCGCAGGCGGAAGGCCGCCAGGTTCACCATAAAGAACACCAGCAAAAAGCCCCCGCTGCCGGCGGTAGAGATGGTTTCCAGGCTGGCGAAGTTGGCGAGGAGCAGGGCGAGTATGCCAATGAGAATCAGTCCTTCGGCGGCGTCCTTCCACACCTTACGCTCCATGATCCGGGGCAACTGGCCGTATTTTGCCACCATATAGCTGGCCCGGGCGGTTCCGTAGAGGGTGGCGTTGATGGCGGAACTGGTGGATACCAGGGCCGCCAGGCTCACGAGCCAAAAGCCTGTGGCTCCCAACACGGGCCGGGTTACGGCAGCCAGGGCGTAGTCCCGTTCCTGGAGGATCTGGTGCAAGGGCAGGGTTCCCACGGTGACCACGGCGATCAGCACATACACCGAGATAACCAGAAGCACGGCGGTGTAAAAGGCCCGGGGAAGCACCTCCAGGCGTTCCACATCCTGGGCGGTGTTGGCGATGAGTTCAAAGCCCTCGTAAGCCAGGAAAATGAGCATGCCTCCGGCGACGACGCTGGTCATGTCGGGCCAGTTGGAGGGGGCCAGGCGTTGCCAGTGCACAAAGGCCAGGCCGGCGCCGGCCACGAGAAGCAGCACCAGGAGTTTGAAGGCCACCATGAGGTCCTCTGCTTTGCCGCTTACATAGGCGCCCAGGGCGTTGATGCCCATGAACAAAACCACCACGGCGCTCATCAGGAGGTGTTTCCAGACGGTGCTGTTCCCCAGCAATGCCGCTCCATAGCTGCCGAAGGCGTAGGCGTACAGGGCGATCATCACGGTGTAACTCACCAAAAGGAGAAGGTTCAGCCCGCCGGAAAAGCCGTTGGGGCCGAAGGCCCGCACCAGGTACTCAATGGTGCCGCCCTCGCTGGGATAGCGAACCGAGAGTTTGGCGTAGGCATACGCTGTGCTGAGGGCCACCAGCCCGGCCAGCAGAAACGCCAGCGGAGCGGCACCCCGGGAAATCTGCACGCTGAGGCCCAGCACGGCGAAGATGCCGCCGCCGATCATGCCCCCGATGCCGATGCTGACCGCTTCAAGAAACCCAATGTTGTGACGGCGCGAAGAATCCATGATTGGGAAATTGTACGCCGGCAGCGTCGTCTCCGCCGCCCAACGGATTTAGAATACGGGCCTTTGGGCTGGGCGGTGGGTGGGATTGCAGTGGGTTATACCGGGAGGCCATGACTCCCTGGGCCTTACCCTACAGGCCATGCGCTGGCAGGAACATCTGAAACGCGCAGTCGCCGAGTACAATCGGTACCGGGAGCCCGAGGCCCGGGCGCAGGTGGTACACCTGGGGCCGGATACCTTCCAGGTGCGGTTCACCGGCACCTTTTGCCGCTCCTGCGGCGCCTACGATTGGTACGAAGACCTGGTGTGGCTCCTCAAGGATTTCGGCGTGGAAACCGAAATCGTCGCCGTGGAGGAGCACCTGGACGGCGCCCGAGTCACCTTCCGCCTTCGCAACATCCCCGGGATTCCGTGACCTGCCTTATTTACCTGTGCGGCTGCGCAGATGGCCCGGGTAATTCAAAAGCCCAGGGAACTTCCGAGAACCAACCGTTCCATCCGAATGCAATAACAAACCGTTCCGCTGTGAGGTAAAAGAAAGCCGAGGTAACCGCACCGAAAAGCCCCCGGGTTTGCACTCCGCACATGGAACCAAGGCCGAAGGCGGCAACACTTGGCCGCCGGGGGCGAGAAAGTGGGTTCAACGCAGGCCGTGGGGTGCTCTCCGGCCCGAAGAGCCCACCGGGACGGACAGTTGCGGGGCTTCAGCGCCCATAGCGATAGCGCACTGTCACAAAATTGCAAGTTTGTGACAGCGGACTGTCATAAAAGGCCGAAAGGGCGGCGTGGGCGATGGCGCAAGGGTTTTTACAGCCACCCCCTGCGCTGGCGGAGGAGCCATTCCAGGAACAGGGAGATCAGGAGGGCCAACAGGAGCCAGGGCGACCGCGCAAAGTAGAGTTTCCGGGTTTGCCGTTCCCCATAGGGCTGAAGGGTTACCGGGCCCGCGGGCGGCAACACCCGGCCGCCGGTGCGCCGGGCGAGTTCGGCCAATAACAGGCTGTCCACGCCCTGGGTGAGGGTTTCCAGGTCTAAGGGCTTCACCCGGTACTTCAGGGTTTTGCGGCCTAAGGTGTCGGCGCCGGCGCCATAGACCAGCCGGATCCGATGCAGCCCCAGGCTGTCGGCCGCCCGTAACCGGCCCGAGTACCGGCCGGGGTCCAGTTCCAGCAGTTCCGGGCCGTTTTGCACCCGTACCCAGGCGCCGGGCACCCGCCGGCCCCGCAGGTCGGTAAGCAGCGCTTCCACTGTAATGGGGCTGCCCGGAGCGGCTGTCCGAGGCTGGATCCAGGCCCGGAACAGCACGCGGCCCGCCAGGAGCCGGCCCAGCCACCGGCCCCACAGGGAATCCCAGAGGCTCGGCGATGCCAGCGCCCAGCGCCACACCTGGCCGCTGAGCAGCCAGAGCCGGCGACCGGCGATCACGGCCACGGGTTGCAGCGTGCCCCGGCGCCCCTTGACCTGCAAGAGCGGTGTGCCTTTGGCCGGGCCCCGCAGGTAGTCCAGGGGCGGCAGGTCGGGCCGGTTCGGATACCACCACGGGCCGGCCTGCAGAGCGAGGCCGCGGGGCTGCTCCGGGCCTGCCACGATCACCTGGGGCACGGACAGGCTCTCGGGCGCCGGCGGAGCGATCTCCACCACTACGGTGTAGTTTTCGGGATCTGCAGGGGCCGGGCCGGCCCTCGGGGTTTCGCCGAGCCGACGCCACCCTTGAGGGGTTTTCAGCACCACCTCCACCCGGCCGAAGCCCTCCAGGGTGTGCCGGAGGTACCGCACGACGGGCAGCGGCCGGTACACCCGCACCAGCGCCTGGAAGGGCACCGGATCCACCTGCAACGCGCGGCTTTTCTGAAACCTGCCCCAGCGCACCTGCACCCGGTGGCTGCCGGCCGGCAGCCCGGCCACCGACAGGGCCTGCTGCCAGGAAGCGCCCGCTGGCACAAAGAACCGGCCCAGCAGCGAATCGTCTATGAACACCTGGAGCGTGCCTGCCTGCGGCGGCGAAGCCCACCGCAGGGCCACGGTAAAGGGTTGCTGTTCCAGCAGACGCAGGGGCGCCTCCAGGTTCAGGCCCGCCAGGGGCGAAACCCCGGCCGCCACCCGGGGCCACCACACCGACACCGGGTAGGGGAAAGGTTGTTCCAGGGGCGCAGGGCCGGTGTTGTGCAGGCCGTCGGAAAGCAGCACGATCGGCGCCCGGAGCCGCCGAAGGGGCACCGAGAGATCGGTGAACCGCCCCACCGGGGAATCCACCCGGGCCACGAGGTCGGTATCCACCAGGAACACCACCCGCAGGGGGTGCCCGGCGAGCCGCTGTTGCAGCACCTTTTGCACCTGGGGCCATTTGTCGGCCTGGCCCATGCTCCGGGAAGCGTCCACCACCACGACGGGTTGCAGGTGGCGGGTGCGGGTCCAGGGCACCCCGGGGTTCCAGGCCATCAACAGCAAGAGTACCAAACTGAGCCCCCGGAGCCCCAAGAGACCCGGCTGCCGCCGGCCGTAGAGCCCGAGGGCGGCCATAAGGGCCAGCAGAAACGCAAGGAAAGCCAGTACAGGCATCGGCAGGGTTTAGGATATGGCATCCCGGGGCCCACGCCCCCATAATTGGAACCCATGATCCTGGCGGAATCCATTGCCCTCGGCCTTCTGCTCTCCCTGTACCTTTCCGAGGTGCTGGGCTATGTGGCCGGCGGCCTGGTGGTGCCCGGGTACATCGCCCTGATCCTCACCCGCTGGGACCTTTTGCTCGGCACCCTGCTCGCCGCCTTTCTCACCCTGGGCCTTTTGAAACTGGTATCCCGCTATGTGCTGGTGTACGGCCGGCGCCGGCTCTTCCTGGCCGTGGTCATCGGCTTCTTCTTTTCCCAGGCCTCCCAGGTACTGGCGCAAACGCCCGTGGGCGACATGGTGTTGGCGGTGCGGGCCTTTGGGTTCATCATCCCCGGGCTCATGGCCTACTGGATGGACAAGCAGGGGGTGCGGGCCACCCTGAGCATGATGCTGGTGGTCACGGTATTGATCCGGCTCCTTTTGATCCTGATCCACGGAGGGGCACCGGTGCTATGAGACGGCGGGCCCTGCAACTCCGCGACATGGTATTTCTGGCGCTCGTGGCCCTGGTGAGCCTGGTGGCGGCCGAGGCCTCGCTCCACGAAACCCGGGCGCCGCTTTTTGAGGTCAAGCTCCAGGCCGCCCGCGAAACGGCCCGGGCCTTCGCCTTCCTCAAGCAGCAGTTCCTGGCCCATGGCTTTGAGATCGACCCGGTGAACGATCCGGCCCAAACCGGCCTCATCGGCCTGGAAAACTCGCCGATCACCACGAGTTCCGGCAACCTCACGGCCAAACTCACCAGCATCAACCCCAACTTTGCGGCCCTCGTGGTGCAGTTCCTGCACGAGGCCGGCGTGCGCCGGGGCGACGCCGTGGCCGTGGGCATGACCGGATCGTTCCCGGCCCTGAATGTGGCCACGCTGATGGCGATCCAGGCGCTCGGGGCCCGGCCCCTCGTGATCACCTCGGTGGGCGCCTCCAGCTGGGGCGCCAACCGGCCCACCTGGACCTGGCTGGACATGGAACACGAACTCTACCAGGTCGGCCTCATCCCGGCGGTGTCCATCGCCGCCTCCTACGGCGGGGCCGACGATGTGGGCCGCGGTCTTTCGCCCGAGGGCCGGGCGCTGCTGGATTCGGCCATCACCCGCAACGGCATCCCCAAAATCCATGTGCTGCCCCTGGCCAAAAGCATTGAACTCCGGATGCAGCGGTACCGGGAGGCCGCAGCGGGCCGCCCCATCCGGGCCTATGTGAACATCGGCGGCGGCGTGGCCAGTTTGGGCACCACCGAGGCGGGCTACCTGCTCCGGCCCGGTCTGAACCGGCCCGAGGAACGGGTGTTCCTCAAGGGGTTGCCGGTGCAGGGGGTTGTGTATCGGTTTTTGGAGCAGGGGGTGCCGGTGGTACACCTGCTGGAGATCGTGCGGCTCGCCCGGCGGTACGGCCTGGCCGTGGCGCCGGCGGTCACGCCTGAGCCCGGCATCGGCCCCCTGTTCTGGGAGCCGCGGTATTCGGTGGGCGTCATCGTGCTGCTGCTTCTGGTGAACGCCCTGTTGCTCTGGCTTCTGCCCCACTATGACCTGGTGGGCCGGATCCTGCGCCGGCCCGAGGAACCTCCGGAGGACACCGTATGAAGCGCATTCTTGCCCTGATTTTGCTTCTGGCCGTCGCCGTGCCCGCACCCGCCTACTGGGTGCATAAAACGGCCGCCCTGAAGGGGCGCCGCCAGATCGTGGTGCGCGACAGCGTGCGGTACCTGTACCTGAGGGTGAGCAGGAAGCATCCGGCCCGCTGGACCCTCAAGCGCAGCAAGAGCGTGAAGTTCCGGCTGGAGAACCTCAGCAAGCGGGGCCCGGCCCGGGTGCGGCTCCTCAGGAACGGCAAACCCCTGAAGACCTGGCAGGTGAAACGGCGCCGGGAGGTGCGGATCCACCTGCCCAAGGGCCGGTACCGGCTTACCAGCGACCGGCCTGTGCGGATCCGCTACTACGAATGGCGCAAGCCCGAACTGCGGCGGGTGGTGCCCCTGACCGGCGGCCTGCCGGCCACCCTGGCGGTGAAGGACAAGCGCACCACCTACTACTGGGTGCGGCCGGACGGGCCCGTGGAGTTCCAGGTGAAGGGCCCGGCCCGGGTGTGGTTCTATTTCCGCGCGCTGCAAAACACGCCCGTGGCGTTCCGGGTGCTGGAGGGCGATTCGGTGATCTTCCGCTTGAAGGACCGCTGGAAACCCTCGCTCCGGGCCCGGGTGCTGGAGGATACCAGCCTCCGCGTAACCCGGCCCCGTAAGCGCTTTCTGAAGGTGCCGCCCGGCGAGCACCGGTACCGGGTGGAGGTGACCGGCGGCCGGGGCCTCGTGAAACTCTACCGCGAGGTGCCGAAGACCAAAAAACGCCGTTCGCGCCGAACCTCGCCGCGGGAACGGCTCCTGGGCGCACCCCGAGGGAGCCTCTATGTGCCGCTCTTCCTCGTGGGCCTGCCCCGCCGGGCCCGCACCACCTTAAGCCTGCAAACCCAGCTGGCCTTCCTCAGCAATCCCTTTACCTTCGCCCCCGACGACCTGGACCGGATCCGCGCGGGCGACGCCCGGTACCGGTATCCCGACGTCCAGAACCCCACCGATCTGCGGCTTCGGCTCCGCGCCACGCTCACGCATCGGGGCCGCCGCGGCCGGCTCTCGGGCTCCCTCACGGCCTACGGCTACCTGTGGAACCGGGTGAAGAACCGGATCGCCGTGGCCGTGGAGGGCAGCCGCCGCTTGAAACGGCGGCACACCCTGGGGTTCCGCCTCGCCCTTCGGCCCGGCGTGTATGTGCGGCCCGTGTATCGGCGCAGCCTGCAACGCACGGATCCCCTGAGGTATTCGGCCCTTTCGGCCGAGGTCTGGGGCCGCCGTGCCCTGCGGAGGGGCTCCTGGACCGTGGGCCTGGGCTGGGCCGGGTATCGCTACGATGAACCCTTCGCCTATGTTTCCGGCCAGCGGTGGCACCTGCGGCTGGAGGGCAAGCGCCGCCGGTACGGCGTGGGGCTTCGGCTCGGGGTGTACCGAACCCGGGTACAGCCCTGGGAGCCCGATGCCAGCTATGCCTTCGTCACCGGCCAGCTGGAGCTCCGGGTGGCCGCCCTCAGGGCCTCGGCCTCCCTCACCTGGAAACACTACCTGACGAACCGGGCCGACGACGCTCTGCACTTTGGCCGCGAGGACCGGGAGGCCGGGTTCCGGATCCAGGCGCCCGTACTGCGGCCGGTTCCCGGCGGGCCGCCTGTGTTCGGCTTCGTGGCCTATCGCGGCCGCCGCGTGCACACCACGGATTCGGCCACCTCCCTGGTCTTCAAGAACTACGACGCCTGGACCGTGGGTTTCAGCGGGTCCTGGCGGCTGCTCCGCCGATAGCCATGCCCCTGCTGGAGGTTTCGCTGGGCGTTACCGCCACCTTCCTGGCGGTGGAGGCGTACCGGTACCACCGGCACCGGCGGAACCTATCCCGGATTCCCCACCGCATCCATGTCAACGGCACCCGGGGCAAGTCTTCGGTGACCCGGCTTATCTATGCGGCGCTCCGGCAGTTGCCGGGCCACCGGGTGGCGGCTAAAACCACGGGTACCGCCCCCCGGTTCCTGTTCCCCGACGGCCGCGAGGTGCCGGTGTTCCGGGCGGGCCGGCCCAACATCCTGGAGCAACTCCGCATCGTGCAACGGGCCGTAGAGGCCGGCGCCGACATCCTGGTGCTGGAATGCATGGCCATCACGCCCGAGTACCTGCGGGTGCTGGAAGACCGCATCGTGCAGTCCACCGTGGGCGTGATCACGAACATCCGGGAAGACCACCTGGACACCATGGGCCCCACCCTCGCGCATGTGGCACGCCACCTGGCGCTCACCACGCCAAGGAACGGCGTGCTGTTCACCGCCGACCAGCGGTTCACCCGGCTTCTGGAGGCCGAAGCCCGGCGCCGGGGCAGCCGACTGGTGGTGGTTCGGCCCGAGGAGTGGGTGCAGCCCGGCGACCTGGACGGCTTTTCCTATGTGGAACACGCCGAGAATGTGGCCCTGGCCCTGGCCGTGGCGCAGCACTTCGGCCTGAGCCGCGAGCAGGCCCTGAAGGGGATGTGGCAGGCGCCCCCGGACCCCGGCGCCCTGCGGCGGTTCCGCATCGCCCTGCCCGATAAAACCCTGTGGGTTTACAACGCCTTCGCCGCCAACGACCCCGAATCCACCCGGCTGATCTGGCAGAATGTGGTGGCCCGGCACCCCGGGGTGGCCACCGTGGCCCTCTTCGTGGCGCGCAAAGACCGGCCGCAACGCACCGAGGCCTTCGCCCGGCTGTTGGGCCGCGATCTCGTGGCCGACCGGTACCTTCTGGCCGGGTTCGTGGTGCATCCGGTGGCCGCCGCCCTCCGGCGGCACGGCGTGCCCGCCGACCGGATCCGGAACCTGGAGGGTCAACCGGCCGATCGGGTGGTGCAGGCCCTCCTGAGCCTGCCGGCCCGCGAACTCCTGGTGGTCACCATGGGCAACATCGTGGGCCTGGGCCAGGAAATCGTGGATCGGCTCCAGGCGCTCCACCCGTAAAATTTCCCCGAGGAGGTGAGCATCATGAGCCTGGCAGGCTTTTTTCTGCTGTGGGCCTTTGTGCACCCGGAAAGCGCCCTGGTGCTGGACAACCAGGTGCTGATCTCGGATATCGGGGCCTTCCAGAAGGCCGACGGCGTGATCTGGCAGTGGCAGGAGGAAAAGGAACCCCGGGTGTTCGCCCGTGGGCTTCGGGATCCCAAGGGCATGGCAGCCCTCCGCGACGGCGTGGTGGTGGCCGATGTGGACCGGCTGCAATGGGTGTCGCTCCAGGAGGGCACCGTCCGCCTGTTCGCCGGACCCCGGGCCTTTCCCGAGCCGCCCCAATTTCTCAACGATGTGGCCGCCACGCCGGACGGCCGTGTGTATGTGTCGGATACCCAGGCCGGTCGCGTGTACGAACTGGATGCCGAAGGCAAGGTGCTGCGCTGGATCTCCGTGCCCCATCCCAACGGCCTCTGGGTGGAGGGCGACACCCTGTATGTGATCACCTTCACCACACCGGCCCGGCTGTATCGCTCGGTGGACATGCAGGATCCTCAACTGCTCCATGAATTCCGGTTCGTGGCCGGCGGCGACGGCCTGGGCCGCTGCAAAAACGGCGACTTCGTGGTGAGCGGGTACCGGTCCGGCACCATTGTGCTCTGGGCCCCGGAGCGCGAGGAGCGGGTGATCGCCGAAGACCTTCGGACCCCTGCCGACCTGGGCGTGGACACCCTGCACCGGCGCTTGATCGTGCCTTTGCTGGAAGCCGGAAAGGTCATCACCCGCACGCTGCCGTAGCGTGGCGGAACCCCTGCTGCTGGACGGCGCGTACGGCGAGGGCGGCGGCCAGATCGTCCGCTTCGCCCTGGTGTTCAGCCTGATCACCGGCAAACCCTTTCGGGTGGTCCGGATCCGGCAGGGCCGCCGCCAGCCCGGCCTCAAAACCCAGCACCTGTTCATCGTCAAAACCCTGCTCTGGCTTGCGCCGGGCAGCCGCACCGAGCCCGAAGACCTGCGGGTGGGGCTTAACGAACTCACCTTTTACCCGGCCGAGCCCCGCGGGGGCACGCGCTCCGTGGATTTCAAAACCGCCGGGTCCATCCCCCTGTTCCTCCAAACCCTTTTGCCCGCCTGCGTGCTGGCCCGCGAGGGGTGCCGGCTGCGCCTGGTGGGCGGCACGGATGTGCCCTTTTCCATGACCTGGGACTACTGGCACCAGGTGATCCTGCCCTACAGCCGCCCGCTGGCCGAACACCTGGAGGCCACCGCGGAAAACCGCGGCTACTACCCTGCCGGCGGCGGTGTGGTGCGGCTCCGGGTGCGGCCCCTCCGGCCCGGTGAACCCCTGGCCCGCCGCCTGGAGAGTTTGCAGCGCCTGGATCCCCTGAACCTGGAGCCCGTGGATTTCCGGCGGTTTCCCCAGGTCCTCTGGATCCAGGGGAGCCGCAGCCTGGAGGGCCGCCGCGTGCGTCAGCGCATCCTGCGGGGCGCGCTGCCGGAACTGGAAGCCCTGGGGCTCCATCCGGAACTCCGCGGCCGGTCCTGGCCTACCCGCTCGCCCGGCTGTTCCGCCACCCTGGTCCTGGGCCCGGCCGAACGGCCCGTGGGCGTGGACCAGTTGTGCCAGCGGGGCGTGCCCGCCGAGGAAATCGGCCGGCGCCTGGCCCGGAAAGCCGCCCGGTTCCTGGGTTCCGGCGACGCCGTGGACCCCCATCTCCAGGACAACCTGGTGTGGATCCTGGCCCTTCGGGGCGGCCGGGTGGCCGTGCAGCACCTCACCTCCCACACCCAAACCGCCCTGTGGGTGGCCGAACGTTTCCTGGGCATCCGGTACCGCCACGAAAACGGCTGGCTGGAGGTTTCGCCGCAGGCATAACGCCTCCAGGCGCCCGATTCGCCGCCGTATCATACTTATGCCATGAACAAAAACCAGGAACTGGCCCGGATCTTTGACCGCATGGCCGACGCCCTGGAATTCCTGGGCGAAATCCCCTTCAAGGTGGTGGCCTACCGCAAGGCCGCCCGCGTGCTGGAAGACCTGCCCGAGGACGTTGAAGAAATCTACCGCAAAGGCGGCATGGCCGCCCTCATGCGCCTGCCCGGCATCGGCGAGGGCATCGCCAAGAAAATCGCCCAGTACCTGGACGAGGGCCGCATTGACCGCTACGAAGAGGTGATGAAACAGGTGCCCCAGGACCTCCTGGACCTCATGGAGGTGCAGGGCATCGGCCCCCGAACCCTCCGCCTGGCCTATGAAAAGCTGGGCGTGCGCACCAAGGAGGACTTCAAACGGGTGCTGGAGGACGGCTCCCTCGCCCGCCTGCCCGGCATGGGCCCGAAAAAGATTGAAAACATCAAAAAGGGCCTGGAACTCTACGAGCGCATGGCCCAGCGGATTCCCCTGGGCGCCGCCTATCCCCTGGTGCAGGCCATCGTGGAGGCCCTCCGCCAGGTGCCCGAGGTGCTGGAAATCTCGCCCGCCGGCTCCTTCCGCCGCATGAAGGAAACCGTGGGCGACCTGGACATCCTGGCCGCGGCCCGGCCCGAGCACGGCCGCAGCATCATCCAGAAGTTCGTGTCGCTGCCCCAGGTGACTCGGGTGCTCGCCGCCGGCGATACCAAGGGCTCGGCCATCTTCCAGGATCGGTACCAGGTGGACCTGCGGGTGGTGCCGCCGGAATCCTACGGCGCCGCGCTGCAGTACTTTACCGGCTCCAAGGCCCACAATGTGCACCTTCGGGGCATCGCCCGGAGCATGGGCCTCAAGATTTCCGAGTACGGCGTGTTCCGGGGCGCCGAGAAGATCGCCGGCGAAACCGAGGAAAGCGTCTATAAGGCCGTGGGCCTCGTGTGGATCCCGCCGGAACTCCGCGAAGACCGGGGCGAGATTGAGGCCGCCCAGCAGGGCAAACTGCCCCGTCTCGTGGAATACGACGAGATCCGCGGCGACCTCCATGTGCACTCCAAGTACTCCGACGGCACCGCCACCCTGGAGGAACTGGTGCGCTTCGGCCAGAAGATGGGCTACGAGTACATCGCCGTGTGCGACCATTCCCAGAGCGTCAAGTACGCCCACGGCCTGGAAGTTGACCGGCTGCGGAAGAAGAACGCGGAAATTGACCGCATCAACGCCCGTCTTGAGGGCTTTCGGCTCTTGAAGGGCACCGAGGTGGACATCCTGCCCGACGGCTCCCTGGATTACCCCGACGAGGTGCTGGCCGAACTGGACTTCGTGGTGGCCTCGGTGCACCAGTGGCGCAAGGACGAGGATGCCACCGAGCGCATCCTCCGGGCCATGGAAAACCCCTATGTGCACGCCGTCGGCCACCCCACGGGCCGATTGATTTCCACCCGCGAGGGCTACCGGGTGGACATTGAGGCCTTAGTGGAAAAGGCTTTGGAAACCGGCACCTTCCTGGAGATCAACGCCTATTACGAGCGGCTGGATCTCAACGATGTGCACGCCCGGCTCGCCGGCGAAAGGGGTGTGCTTCTGGAGATCGGCACCGACGCCCACCAGGCTGGCCAGCTGTGGCAGATCCGCCTGGGCGTGGGGGTAGCCCGCCGGGCCTGGCTCGGCCCGCAGCAGATTGTCAACACCCGGCCCCTGGCCGAACTCCTGGACCTGCTCCAGGCCAAACGCAAAAAGATGGGCGTATCCTAAGGCGTTTTGGCGCTTTCGCGCCAAAACGCCTTAGAGACAAAACACCCTTTCCCGAATGCCGTTCTCCGGCCGCGGCTGGAAACGGCCCGTTCCTTGCAGGCCCTACGCGCCGCACCTATAATCGGGGCATGATCCGCGCCATCGTGTTTGATCTGGATAACACCCTGGTGGACTTCATGCGCATGAAGGAGGCGGGGGTGGAGGCGGCGGCCGAGGCCATGATCGACGCCGGCCTCAAGATGTCCAAGGACGAAGTCGTCCGCAAAATCTACGAGATCTACGACGAGGTGGGCATTGAGGACCAGCGCATCTTCAACCGGTTCCTGCAGCGCCACCTCGGCTACGAAGACCCCCGGATGCTGGCCGCCGCCATCGTGGCGTATCGCCGCGCCAAGGACGCGGCCCTCGTGCTCTATCCCCATGTGCGGTACACCCTCATGGAACTCCTGAAACGGGGGTACCGGCTCGCCGTCGTGTCCGATGCACCGCAGCTTCAGGCCTGGACCCGCCTGGTGCAGGTCGGGCTCCACGACTTCTTTGAGGTGGTGGTCACCTACGACGACACCGGCGAACGCAAGCCCTCCCCCAAGCCCTTCCGCGTGACCCTGGAGAAACTCGGCGTGGAACCCCGGGAGGCCATGATGGTGGGCGACTGGCCGGAACGCGACATCACCGGTGCCGCCCACCTGGGCATGGTTACCGTGTTCGCCCGCTACGGCGACACCTTTGGCACCGTGAACTCCGGCGCCGATTACGAGATCAACGACATCATCGAACTCCTGGACATCCTGGACCAGATCAAGGCCAAGGAGCCGCCCCGTGAAGACTGCTGACCTGGCCCGCCGGATCCACGCCCGGCTCGTGGGCGATCCCCAACGGGAAATCCGCGGCGTAGCCCTGCCCGAGGAGGGCGGCGACGATCGGCTGGTGTTCCTGTTTTCCGAAAAGGCCCCCCTGAAAACGCCGGTGGGCGCCGTCGTGGCCCGCGAGGCCCGAGATATTGAAGGCGTCGGCGCCTGGCTCCTCGTGGACGATCCCCGGGCCGCCATGGTGCCGATTCTCGCGCTTTTCCGCCGGCCCGACTGGCACCAGGAGGGCATCAGCCCCCTGGCCTGGGTGTCGCCCGAGGCGCAGGTGGCCGAGGATGTGAGCATCGGGCCCTTCGCCGTGGTTGAGGCCGGCGCGCGCATCGGCGCCGGCACCCGCATCGGGGCCGGTGTGTTCGTGGGGCCCGAGGTGGAGATCGGCGAGGCCTGCCTCATCTATCCCGGGGTCTATCTCGGCCGCGGCACCAAGATCGGCCACCGGGTGCGCATTGAGCCCGGGGCGGTCATCGGCCGCGAGGGCTTCGGCTTCGTGGAACAGGACGGCCGGTTCGTGCGCATTCCCCAGGTGGGCCGGGTGGTGATTGAGGACGACTGCGAGATCGGCGCCAACACCTGCATTGACCGGGCCACGGTGGGCGAAACCCGCATCGGCCGGGGCACCAAGATCGATAACCTGGTGCAGATCGGCCACAATGTCCGGATCGGCCCCCACACGGTGATCGCCGGCCAGACCGGCATCGCCGGCAGCGTGACCGTGGGGCACCATGTGCTCATGGGCGGCCAGGTGGGCATCGCCGACCATCTGAAGATCGGCGACCGGGCCGTGCTCACCGCCAAGGCCGGCATCATCTCGGATGTGCCGCCGGGCGAGGTGTACTCCGGCCCCTACGCCCGCCCCCGGGCCCAGTATCTGCGGGCCATGGCCCTGTTCTTTAAACTTCCAGACCTGTTCCGGCGGCTCAAGGCCCTGGAAAAACGGCTGAAGGAAAAATGAAGGCGAAAACCCTGAAAACCTCCCTGGAGTTCCGCGGCCTCGGCGTGCATTCCGGCGAGGAGGTGCGCCTTTTGATCGAACCCCGCACCGACCGCGTGGGCTTCCTGCTGGTGCACGAACCCACAGGACAGACCTACGAGGCCGTTCCCGGCGCCGTGGTGGAAACCCGGCGGTACACCGGCATCGGCACCGGGGATCACCACCTGAAGGTGGCCGAGCACGTGCTCTCGGCCCTCTTCGGCCTGGGCGTGGATGCCGCCGTGCTCCGCTTCAGCCACGACGAGGCCCCCTTTTACGACGGCAGCGCCCTGGAATACGCCCGCCGCATCGCCGAAACACCCCTGCAGGAACTGGACGCCGAGGTGCCGGTCTTTGCGCCCGCCGATCCCGTGTTCCTGGAGGGCGAGGACGGCGCTTGGGCCCAGGTGACCCCGGCCGATGCCTGGAAGGTGCTGTACGGCGTGTCCTACCGCAACGGCCTGCTCCAGGGCGCGCTGCACCTGCATCTGACCCCGGAAACCTACCTGCGGGAGATCGCTCCGGCGCGCACCTTCCTGTTTGAAGACGAGGTGGAGGCCCTGTACGAGCGGGGCCTGGCCCGGGGCGGCTCCCTGGACAACGCCCTGGTGTTCCGCACCAACGGCTCCGTTATGAACCCCGACGGCCTGCGGTTTGCCGACGAACCCGTGCGCCACAAGATCCTGGATCTCGTGGGCGACCTCGCCCTGGGCCGGCACCGGCCCCGGGCCCGGTTCGTGGTGTGGAAAGGGGGGCATGCCCTGCATGTAGCCCTCGCCCGGCGCGTGGCCGCCGCCACCCCGAACTTTGATATCCGCGAGATCCTCCGCTACATGCCCCACCGCTATCCCTTCCTGCTGGTGGACCGCGTGCTCTACCTGGACGACACCTGGATCCAGGCGGTGAAGAATGTCACCATGAACGAGCCCTTTTTCACCGGCCACTTCCCGGAAAACCCCATCATGCCCGGCGTGCTCATCGTGGAGGCCCTGGCCCAGGCCGGCGGCTTCCTGCTGCTGCACCGCGTGCCGGATCCCGAGGGCAAACTCCTCGTGTTCGCCGGCCTGGACAAGGTGCGGTTCCGGCACACCGTGCGGCCCGGCGACCGCCTGATTTTGGAGGGCGAACTGCTCCGCTTCGGCGGCCGTTTGGCCAAACTGCGGGCCGTGGCCCGGGTGGGCACCCGGATCGTGGCCGAGGGCGAGTTCATGGCTTCGGTGGTGGACGCATGAGCCGGATCCATCCCACGGCCGTGGTGCATCCCGAGGCGGAGATCGCCGAGGGGGTGGAAATCGGGCCCTATGCCGTCATCGGCCCGAAGGTCCGCATTGGCCCGAGCACCGTGATCCAGAGCCATGTCCGCATTGAGGGCCGGGTGACCATCGGCGAGGGCAACCGGATTTACCACGCCGCCGCCATCGGGATGCCGCCCCAGGATGTCACCTATCAGGGCGAGGACACCGAGGTGGTCATCGGCAACCACAACCTGATCCGCGAGTTCGTCACCATCCACCGGGCCACGGGCGAAGGCCAGCAAACCCGGGTGGGCGACCACAACTTCATCATGGCCTATGCCCATATCGCCCACAACTGCCGGGTGGGCTCCCATGTCATCCTGGTCAACAATGTCCAACTCGCCGGCCATGTGGAGGTGGAAGACTACGCCTTCGTGTCGGGCCTGGTGGGGGTGCACCAGTTCACCCGTATCGGGGCCCATGCCATGGTGGGCGGCATGAGCCGCATCAACCTGGATGTGCCGCCCTATATGCTGGTGGAGGGCAACCCGCCCCGGGTGTACGGCCCCAACCTTGTGGGCCTGCGGCGCCGGGGCTTCAGCCGCGAGGCGATCCAGGCCCTGAAGGAGGCCTATCGCCTGCTGTACCGCACCCCGGGCCTGCGCCTGGAGGAGGCCCTGGAGCAACTGCTCCAGGCCTTTGGAACCCATCCCGAGATCCGGCACCTGGTGGACTTCTTCCGCAACAGCCGCCGCGGGGTGATCCGTCGTGCAGGAGGCAGGCGCGCATGATCCGCACCGGCGTCGTGGGGGTAGGACACCTCGGGTCCGTGCACGCCCGGATCCTGGCTCAGTTGGAGGAATCCGACCTCGTGGGGGTGTATGACATCCGGCCCGAGCGGGCCCGGGAGGTGGCCGAGCGCTGGGGTGTTCAGGCGTTTCCCTCCCTGGAGGCCCTGCTGGAGGCCACCGAGGCCGTGAGCGTGGTCACCCCCACCGAAACCCATTACCCGGTGGCCCGGCAGGTGCTGGAGGCCGGGCGGCACCTGTTCTTGGAAAAACCCATGACCCCCCGGCTGGATCAGGCCCGCCGGCTCGTGCAACTGGCCCGCGAAAAGGGGGTGAAGTTCCAGGTGGGCCATGTGGAACGGTTCAACCCCGCGGTGCTGGCCATCCGCGACTGGGTGCAGAACCCCCGGTTCATTGAGAGCCACCGGCTCACGCTGTTCCCCGGCCGGGGTACGGATGTGGACGTGGTGCTGGACCTTATGATCCACGATCTGGATCTCGTGCTCTACTTCGTGGGGGCTCAGGAGATTGAGTTCCTGGATGCCGTGGGCGTGCCCGTGCTCACCGACAAGGTGGACATCGCCAACGCCCGCATCCGCTTCAAAAACGGCTGTACCGTCAACCTCACGGCCTCCCGGGTGTACTCGGCCCACATGCGCAAGTTCCGCATTTTCCAGAAGGACACCTACATCTCGCTGGACACCCGCAAGAAGGAGGTGGAGGTCTATCTCCTGCGCGACGGCACCGTGCTGCCCTATTTCCCGGAGGTGGACCGCAACCAGGAGCCCCTGGCGCTGGAACTCGCGGCCTTTCTGCGGGCCATCGCCCGCGACCAGGAGCCGCCGGTGACCGGCGAGGACGGCCTGCGGGCCCTGGAACTGGCGCATCGCATTTTGCGCACCATCCACGAAAACCTCAGGCGTTATGAAATCTGAGCAGCCGGGTGTGCGCTGGGGTCGGAAACTGTTCCGCCTGCGGAGCTACGCGGGCGTGCCGCTGGTGCTGTTGGCCCTGTTCTTCGGCCGCGCCGGCGTTGAGGAGTGGATCGCCGGGCTGGGGCTTATCGTCATCGGAGAACTTCTGCGGATCGCTTCGGTGGCCTATACCGGACCCACCACCCGTTCCCGCCGCATCCAGGCCCCGGAACTCGTCACCCGGGGGCCCTACCGGTACACGCGCAACCCCATTTATCTGGGCAACTTCTTCCTGGGGGCCGGCTTCCTGATGGTGCTTTCCGGCACCCTGCTGTGGCTCTGGCTCCTGTACATCGTGCTGTTCTGGCTGGAATACACCCTCATTGTGCAGGCCGAGGAGGCCTATCTGGAGCAGCAGTTCGGCGAGGTTTATCGCAAGTACCGGCGGGAAACCCCGCGGTTTGTGCCGGTGCCGGGCCGCCACAGCCGGAGCCGCCGCGGCCCCGATCCCAGCCTGGCCCGGGCTCTGCACTCCGAGAAAAGCACCCTTCTCTTGATCACCGGCATCCTGGCCCTGGCCCTCCTCAAAACCCTCTGGCTCCAGGGATAGCACCGAAAACAGTCCTGTCTGGGCGGCGACCGCACCTACCGCAAGGCATCTGATAAGGGTCGTTTCAGCGGAACTTTAGGATGGGGCCCGGGGTCATGTTGATGATCCGCCGGCGTGCCGCCGAGGGAGGGCGAGCGGGCCCTGCCCTCCGGTTTCCTGGATCTGGGCGAGTAGCGGTTCCATAGCACATTATCCCGCTGGACTATAAAGCACAAAGAGCCACGAGAACTCAAATTTAGGCAAATAGTGCAATAATAGCCATATTGACATTTTAAAGTTTCGGGTGCACACTTGTAAAGCCATCAGATCTAAGGGGGTGAGAGTATGAGGCGCGCCGCATATGCGGCAAGTGTGGTTATGATATGTATGTGTGGTCTCGCATATGCCCAGTTGCCCCCGTGGTATCACTCCCAACGGCCGCTGAATGGCCCTGGCGGTTGGGCGGTGTTCGGGGAACTCGGCAACCCACCCTATCCAAATCACTGGTGTAGTGATGCTGCTCTGCAGATGGTCTTTGCCTTCTTTGAAGGCAATGTGAAGGCAAATGCGAATCCCCCACGGTACCCGCAAAGGGAAATACGAGCCGTTGCCAATACCGATGACTGGCAAGGTGCAGGAGCATGGACGGGAACTTTCATCACCGACCTTCGACGGGCCGCTCACTTCTCAAGCCAGAGTTTTGTAAGCACGAACGACTCATCTTTGCAATATTGGAATGGATCGGGGTACTCGTGGAGACAGGCAATCAACGGTGTTAAACCCGGTTACTCTGCATGTGAAGACAATTGGAAGCAACAGGGGTGGAACTTCATGCAATTGGTGGCATTGATATATGGCGTTCCATACAACCCCGATGCCCCCGATTCCCTTGGGGAAATTCCAGATTCATCGGCATTGCGATATCCACTGATCCTGTTTCTAAATACGGATTCGCTGAATGCCTACCTCCACTCTGGTGCGATCTACTTCATTGAATCTCCAGACACGATAGAGGATACCCTGACGCACAACACAGAAGGGCATGCGGTTGTTCTTTATCAGTACTGGTTCGGGCCCAAATGGGTTTTTGTACTTGATCCGGCCTTAGGCTTATGGAGGTGCAGTAGAAACCTATTCTGGAACAGTCTCTGGCAGGGCGACTTCTTGTTTGCTGCCCCGTGGGAGCTGGCCATCGGCACCATGCCGCCCTCTGTGGTTAAGAAAGGAAGCCAATTCAGCATCGTTGTGGGGCCAACGTACACAGGTCCTCCTCCTCTCAGTACGCTCTCCAATCAACCCAGGTATCCGCTCAGCCAATCCTCTGCAACGATTTCCCTTCCAGCAGGGCTGAGCCTACCCAACAACGACCCCACCCATAACTTGATAGCATGGCTCAACTCCCTCAGCGATAACTTCAATGGTCAAAATGCAACCTCGTGGAACATAAACGCCAACCAGGTGGGGAGTTATACCATCACAGTTTCGGCGCAGGGCACTTTACAAAGTTTGAGCTCACACTCTTACAACAGCTACACGGATGTTATCGGACTTTTTCAGTCAACCTATAATGTCACGGTGATATCGGGCACCATCGTCATCATCAGAAGGCCATGCCGATCCTGGTATGAACCACCCTTCTGGCCATGGGTATGCAGCTGGTCCTTTAATCAAGATACCCTCTTTCTGTTCGCTAAAAACCCAGGGGATGATCCTGCAACGGATGTCACGATCCATGTGTTGCTCTCTGACCCCACCACCGTATTGAATGTGTCGGACACCAGCACCTGGGCTCCGTATATGGACACACTGATAACCTACATAGCTCCCGGTGACTCGTCCATCATTCCTGTTCCCTATCCGGCTGGGCCGAACGCTTATGGGCAACCCTACTGGTCTTTTATCGCTTGGGTAGACGATGGGTCTGAAGATACCCTGTCCTCCTCGTGGTTGTTTGAGGAAGATGGCAGGATCTCTTCTAAAAACCTTGTTTTCACCGAAGAAGTCGTTCCTGGAGAGCCGGTTTACTTCAGGGTATCAAACCCGGATACGCTGCCCTTGCTCGTCCGTAACGGTGTTGACCTGACCGGACTGCCTCCCGGATGGAATGGTTATGTGGAACCCGATTCCGTTCTTCTCTTGCCCAATGAATCTGCGGATTGTATGCTCGTGATTGATGCGCCGAACCCGGTACCACCGGAAGATTCCATCGCCTATGTCCATGTAACCACCGCGTACTTCAACCCGGATCCTGAGTTTTATAGGTTTGCTGGTGGCTTTACCTGGTGGTACAAATACACCCCGCCCGTGAAGGTGGAAGGTGAACCCAGCCCGGTTGTTGCGAATGGAATCAGGATATGCGGCAGTTCGGTGTGGATGGACTTTTCCGGTGAGCGGTCTGTTGAGATATCCGTCTACAACTTGGCGGGCAGGCGCGTTTTCCACACTGGAAAACAGCACTATGGAAGTGGGCGTCATGTATGGAACTGGCGTCATACCGATTTCAGGAACCACCTCGTGCCACCAGGAATTTATTACATCGTCGTGAAGTCAGGCGAGAGGAGGATCACTTCACCTGTAGTTGTTATCCGTTGAAATTTGCGAGGACCTGCGTTGAGGCGAAGAAAGTAGGGTTCTTTACACGGCCTCCACCAGAAGCATCCATCGTGAAGGATTTGCAGGAAGAGGGTTCAGGCCGGGGGGGCAGGGGTAGGATGAGGGGAGAGTGCACACCTCGGGCTCTGTCAGCGGACCAGGTTGCTGTCGTCTCATGCAACAGCACGATGGGAAAACGCCGTCAACGCATCTGGCGGATCTGTTTCCAACCTCTTCAGTGGTGTTCATGGATGACCATCTGTTTCCCCCTGATATGGTCGCTCCGCGTTGTGATCCCGTCGCCTTGGAACCGGGGTAAACCTTCCCGGATTCGCCAGTTCCCCCGAGGGCGGAAGCGGAAAACCCTTGTTGTCGGATTGACGGGACTAATGCCTTTGTAGGCTCAGTGCTTTTCCTGGGTCTCCGGGATGGGGGCTTCGTCCGCAGCGGAATCGGCCCTCCATGACAGGGGCGTTGGGGCATCTTGTTGGAGGGAGGCGGTAAGGTTGTACGCAACGAAACCTCGGAGGGATTTCCCTTCCCCGGCGCCCTCCGCCAGGCGTACAATTTAGGGCTGCGGAGGGTTGCGCCGAATTGGTAAGGCAGCGGATTTGAAATCCGCCGGGGCGCAAGCCCCTTGGGGGTTCGAGTCCCTCACCCTCCGCCTTTTGACCCTTGAAACCCCAGTATCCGTACCTCTTTTGCCCCTACTGCGGATCTCCCCTGGAGCGCCGCCGCACCCACGAGGGCCGCGAACGCGCCTACTGCCCCCGGTGTGAACGATGGATCTACGAGAATCCGGTACCTGCCGTGGCTGCACTGGTGTACCGCCCGGGCCAGGGGGTGCTGCTGGTGCGCCGGGGCGTGCCGCCGAAGGAGGGCGAGTGGGCCCTGCCCTCCGGCTTCCTGGAACTGGATGAATCACCCGAGGAGGCGGTACTCCGGGAACTGGCCGAGGAAACCGGCCTGACCGGCGTGCTCCGGGGACTTGTGGCCGTGGCCTCCCAGCCCAGCCGCTATTACGGCCGCGTGGTGGTCATCGGCTACGAAATCCAGGCCGACGGGGGCACCCCCCGGGCCGGCGACGATGCCCGGGAGGTGGCCTTTTTCGTGGAGCCGCCGCCCCTGGCCTTTGAGGCCCACCAGATTCTCTTGGATACCTTCCTCCAGCATCTGCAGCACCATGAAGACCTTTGACGCGTTGGTCATCGGCACCGGCATCGCCGGCGGCACCACAGCCCTGCGCTTGGCCCAGGCAGGGCTCCGGGTGGGGGTGCTTACTAAGGCCGAACGACCCGAAGAGAGTGCCACCTACCTGGCCCAGGGAGGCATCGTGTTCCGGGGCGAGGGTGACCCCGAGGCGCTGGTGCAGGACATCCTGCAGGCAGGCGCCGGGGCCGGTTTACCCGAGGCCGCCCGGATCCTGGCCGAAGAGGGCCCCCGGCTGCTTCAGGAGATCGTGATCCACACCCTGGGCGTGCAGTTTGACCGGGCCGACGGCGACTTTCACCTTACCCGCGAGGCGGCCCACAGCACCCCCCGGATCCTGCATGTGGGCGACGAAACCGGCAAGGCCCTGGAGATCGCCCTTCTCCGGCACCCGGATCAACATCCCAATATCGTCCTGTTTCCCGGACACCTGGCCGTGGACCTCATCACGCCGGAGCACCACGGTGCCCATCCCCTGGACCGCTATGCACCGGACGAGGTGCTGGGTGTGTATGCCTTTGAACGGCGTACCCGCCGGGTGCACCGGTTCCTGGCCCGGGCCGTGGTGCTGGCCACCGGAGGTCTGGGCCAGATCTACCTGCACACCACCAACCCCAGGGTGGCCACGGGCGACGGCTTCGCCATGGCATATCGGGCCGGTGCCCGCCTGATCAACATGGAGTACATCCAGTTCCATCCCACCGCGCTCTACAGCGAAGACGAGCAGAACCTCCTGATCACCGAGGCCATGCGGGGCGAGGGCGCCGTGCTGAAGACGCCCGACGGCAAACCCTTTATGGAACGGTATCATCCCGCGGGCTCGCTGGCCCCCCGCGACATCGTGGCCCGGGCGATCCATGAAGAAATGACCCTCCACGGATACCGATATGTGCTTCTGGACATCGCCTCCTACCGGCCGGCCGAGTTCATCCGCCGGCGTTTCCCCGGCCTGTACCACCGGCTTCTGGAACGGGGCATAGACATCACCCGGGAACCGATCCCCGTGGTGCCGGTGGTGCACTTCGCCTGCGGCGGGGTCAAGACCGACCTGTGGGGCCGCACCCTGCTGAAGGGCCTGTACGCCGTGGGCGAGGTGGCCTGCAACGGACTGCACGGTGCCAACCGCCTGGCGTCCACCTCGCTCCTGGAGGGCCTGGTGTTCGGTGACCGCGCGGCCCGGGCCGTGCAGCAGGATTTCCCGGACCTGGACGACCCCGCACGATACACCCTGCCCGAATGGGTGGATACGGGCACCGAGGAGCCCGACCCGGCGCTGATCCAGCAGGACTGGGTAACCCTCAAGCACATCATGTGGAACTATGTGGGGGTGGTGCGAACCCGCGAGCGCCTGCAGCGCGCGGTGCGCGATCTCCGGCACCTGTGGCTGGAGGTGGAAAACTTTTACCGCAACACCAAACTCTGCCCCCGGCTCATTGAACTCCGGAACGGCCTGCAAACGGCCCTGGTGGTAGCGCGTTCGGCCCTTCGGAATCCCGAAAGCCGCGGCACCCATTACCGTAAAGATTGAGCCTTAGAAGCCCGGGGTGCTCCTACCGTGGATGGAACCATAAAGAGCGGCGATGCCCCTGGTAGGCCCCCGAATCTGCAGGGTTGCCACAGGCAGAAAAACAGCGCCGGCCGGTGCCCTTTGACCCGGCAGGGGCGGGGCGTATAATTTGCGGCCCCCAAAAGGAGTGATTTGCCATGGCAGCACGATGCGA
>JALXEF010000169.1 GCA_027069855.1 Caldifarciminota bacterium | reverse complement strand
GCCCAGCGCGTACCCTTCCGGGGCCTGCGGCGCGAGATCGCCAAGCGCCTCCGCCTTTCCCAGGACCGCGCCGTGCACACCCTGCACGTGGACGAGGCCGATCTCACCCGTCTTGTGGAGCTCCGCCAGCGCCTGCTGCCGATGGCCGAGTCCGAGGGCGTCAAACTCTCGTACCTGCCCTTCATCATCAAGGCCGTGATCGCCGCCCTACGGAAGCACCCCGCCTTTAACGCCACCGTGGACGACGAACGCAACGAGATCCTGCTCCACGACACCTACAACATCGGCATCGCCGTGGCCACCGACCAGGGCCTGGTGGTGCCGGTGCTCCACCACGCCGAGCAAAAGGGCCTTCTGGACCTGGCCCGGGAGATCGCCGATAAGGCCCAGCGCGCCCGCGAGGGCCGCCTCACCCTGGAGGATGTGGAGGGCGGCACCTTTTCCATCACCAACATCGGGTCCATCGGCGGCCTGTTTTCCTTTCCGGTGATCAACTACCCCCAGGTGGCCATCCTGGGCGTGCACCGCATCCAGAAACGCCCGGTGGTGCTGGAGGACGACCGGATTGAGGTCCGCCACATGACCTACTTCTCGCTGAGTTTTGACCACCGCGTGACCGACGGCGCCCAGGCGGCCTACTTCATGAACGACCTGATCCGCTACCTGGAAACCCCGGAACTCCTGATGCTGTAGATTTAGGCACACCAACCGGAGGAAGGGACATGGCCTACGACTACGATGTGGTGGTGATCGGCGCCGGGCCCGGCGGCTATGTCGCCGCCATCCGCCTGGGCCAATTGGGCAAGAAGACCCTCGTGGTGGAAAAGCAGTATGTGGGCGGCGTGTGCTTGAATGTGGGGTGTATTCCCACCAAGGCCCTGCTCCACGCGGCCCATCTCCGGGTGCAGGGCGAGCACGCCCGCAAGCAGATGGGCCTGCTGCTGGAGGACCAGGGGGTGGATCTTCCCAAACTCCGACGCTGGAAGGACGGCATCGTCCGCCGCCTGGTAAAGGGTGTGCAAACCCTCTGGAAGGCCAACGGCGTGGAATGGATCCAGGGAACCGCGCGCCTGCAGGATCCCCACACGGTGGAAATCCTGGATGCCGAGGGGCAACGCCGGCGGGTGACCGCCGAGCATCTGATCCTCGCCACCGGCTCGCGGCCGGTGGAACTCCGGGGCTTTGAGTTTGACGGGGAACGGGTGTGGAGTTCCAACGAGGCGGTGGCGCTGCCGGGTGTGCCCGAGCGGCTCCTGGTGCTGGGCGCCGGGGCCATCGGCCTGGAGTTCGCCTATGTGTACCGCCACCTGGGCAGCCGGGTGACCGTACTGGAACTCATGCCCCAGGTGTTGCCCGGCACCGACGCCGAAATGGCCCGGGAACTGGCCAGGGCCCTGAAGCGCCAGGGCATTGAGATCTTCACCGAAACCCGGGCCACCCGCCTGGAGAAGGGGAACGACGGGGTTCGGGTCCAGGCCGAGGTCCAGGGGGAACTGCAAACCTTTGAGGCCGAGGTGCTGCTCGTGGCCGTGGGGCGCCGCCCCAACACCGAGGGCCTGGGCCTGGAGGCCGTGGGCCTGCAGCCCAATGAGCGCGGCTTTCTGCCGGTGAACCGCCGGATGCAAACCCGGGTGCCCCATATCTACGCCATCGGCGACCTTACGGGGCCGCCCCTCCTGGCCCACAAGGC
Organism: Caldifarciminota bacterium; assembly: GCA_027069855.1. Lineage (GTDB taxonomy): Bacteria > Hydrothermota > Hydrothermia > WGAB01 > WGAB01 > WGAB01. The sequence continues at coordinate 8,203 of JALXEF010000169.1, read as the reverse complement.
TTCGCGGGAGGGCATCGTGGCCGCCGAGGCCATCGCCGGCCTGAGCACCGAGTACGATGTGCGGGCCATGCCGTCGGTGGTCTATACCGAGCCCGAACTCGCCTCGGTGGGCCTCTCGGAGGAGGCCGCCCGGGAACAGTTCGGCGAGGTGCGGGTGGGCAGGTTCCCCTTCCTGGCCAACGGCCGGGCCCTGACCTACGGGGAATCCACCGGCTTTGCCAAGATCATCGCCCACCCGGAAACCGACGAGGTGCTGGGGGTGCACATCCTGGGGCCGGAGGCCTCGTCCCTCATCGGCGAGGCGGCCCTGGCCCTGGAACTGTCGGCCACGGCCGAGGATATCGGCCTCACCGTGCATCCCCATCCCACCCTCACCGAGGTGCTGATGGAAGCGGCCGAGAATGTGCACCGCCGCGCCATCCATATCCCCAATCGGTGAGGGTGCCGGAACCTCTGAACGCCTTTGCCCCGGGTGTTTCGCCCGGGGCAATTTCAACGCCCGATGGAGCGAAAGGAGTGTGAAACCATGCAGGCAAACGAGAGCCTTCGGGATGTGCTGATCGTCGGCGGTGGGCCGGTGGGCCTGTTCGCCGCCTTTTATGCCGGCCTCCGCGGCCTGTCGGTGCGGGTGATCGAGGCCCTGGAACAACTCGGGGGCCAGCTCGTCACCCTGTACCCGGAAAAGTACATCTACGATGTGGCCGGGTTCCCGAAGATCAAGGCCAAGGACCTGGTGGCCAACCTGATCACCCAGGCCCAAACCTTCCAGCCCGAGTTCGTGCTCGGCGAGCGGGCCGAGGAACTGCGGCGGCTGAACGACGGCACCTACGAGGTGCGCACCTCCAAAGGGGTGCACCACGGCCGCGCGATCATCATCACCACCGGCGTCGGCGCCTTCAAACCCAATACCCTGGACCGACCCGGCGTAAAGGAATACGAAGGCCGGGGTGTGTTCTACTTCGTGCGCAACCCGGAGGATTTCCGGGGCAAGCGGGTGCTCGTCGTGGGCGGCGGCGACTCGGCCGTGGACTGGGCCCTGAGCCTGGAACCCATCGCCCGGAAGGTGACCCTGATCCACCGCCGCGAGGGGTTCCGCGCCCACGAGGCCAGCGTCCAGGCCCTGTTCGCCTCCGGGGTCACCGTGAAAACCCACTACGAACTCAAGGAGGTCCGGGGCGACGGCCGGCGGGTCACCGAAGTGGTGATCTTCCAGAACCAGACCGGCGAGGAGGAAACCCTGCCCGTGGACGCCGTGATCCTGGCCCTGGGGTTCAAGTCCGATCCCGGTGCCGTCAAACGCTGGGGCCTGGCCTTTGAGGGCCGGTACATCAAGGTGAACCCGCGCATGGAAACCAACCTGCCCGGCGTGTTCGCTGCGGGCGACGCCGTATTCGTGGAGGGCATGGGCAACCTGAAACTCCTGGCCGTGGGCTTCGGCCAGGCCGCCATCGCGGTCAACAGCGCCAAAACCTTCCTGGACCCCTCGGCCCGGTTCATGCCCGGCCACTCCAGTTCCATGGATTTGTCTCAAAAGACCCGGTGATGCCTACCGTCCGTCGGGTTTTTCGGGTCGCCTGAGCCGACAGGGGAATCCTTGGGGCTGAAGATCCGGCGCGCATCCGGCCCGCTGGCTTGCAGGGCCCGCCTCCGATGTCTATACTCTGGCCGAAAACCGGGAGGCGAGCATGGCCCTGTGGATTCTTCTGGCATTGGTGGTGCTGGCCCTTTTGTGGGGTGTGGGCCAGTACAACGCCCTGATTTCCCTCCGCAACCAGGTCAAAAACGCCTGGGCCGATGTGGAAGCCCATCTGAAACGCCGGTGGGACCTCATCCCCAACCTCGTGGAAACGGTCAAGGGCTACATGAAGCACGAGCGCGGGGTGCTGGAGAATGTCACCCGCGCCCGGGCCCAGGCTGCCGCGGGCGGCACCCCCGGCGAGATCGCCCAGGGCGAGAACTTCTTGACCCAGGCCCTGCGGCAACTGTTTGCCGTGGCCGAGAACTATCCCGACCTCAAGGCCAACCAGAATTTCCTGGACCTGCAGCAGCAACTGGCCGAGATTGAGCGCGACCTCCTCATGGCCCGGCGGTACTACAACGCCGTGGCCCGGGACTACAATGTGCGGCGCGAGCAGTTCCCCGGCAACATCGTGGCCAACCTGTTCCGGTTCCCACCGGCCGAGTACTTTGATATCCCCGAAGCCGAGGAACAACGCCCGGAGGTTTCTTTTGGGGCCTGATTTTCTGCTGGCTCTGCTGCTTGCCTGGAGCATCCCCTCTTACCAAATTGAGATCATCGTGCGCCCGGATCTCTCCCTGCGGGTGCACGAGCGGTACACCGTGGATTTCCGGGGCGACCGCCACCACGGCATCTACCGCGAGATCCCGGTGTTCTATCGCAAAGGTATCTTTTTCCAGAACATCCGGGCGCAGGTGAGGCGGGTACTGCGCAACGGCCAGCCCGAGCCCTATCTGACCCGGCTCCGGGGCCGCGACCTCTTCCTGAGGATCGGCGACCCCGACCGCTGGCTGGGGGACCTGGAAACCTACGACATCGTGTACACGGTTCGCTACGGCCTGGACCTCAAGGGCGACCACGCCTACCTGTACTTCAACGCCATCGGACCCCAGTGGTCGGTGCCCCTGGAGCACGGCCAGGTCATCGTGCACCTGCCCCCGGATACGCCCGTGGAGCGGGCCCATGCCTGGCTGGGATACCCCGGGAGCCGCGATCATCAATTGTGGCCCGATACCCTGGCCCCGGGGATTCTGCTGTTCGAACCCCGGGAGGCTGTGATGCCCGGCCGCGCGCTCACCGTGTTTGTGGAAATGCCCCGGCAGTTCTTCAAGGAACCCGATGTGCTGGAACAGGGGGTCCATTTCGTGGTGGACAACGGCTTTTATTTCCTGCCCCTGGTGGTGCTCTTTCTGCTTTTGGGCATCTGGTACCGCTGGGGCCGGGACCCGGCGCTCCGCCGGAGTATAGTGGTCCGCTACGATCCCCCGGAGGACCTCACGCCCGGCGAGGCCGGCATCCTGGTGGACGAAAAACTGGATCCCCGCGACCTCAGCGCCACCGTTCTGGACCTTGCCCGCCGGGGGTATCTCACCATCCGGTCGGAGCCGGTGCGGATCCTGTTCTTTACCCTGCACCGGTTCACTTTCCAGCTGAAAAACCCGGACTTTTCGGGCCTCAAGGTCCACGAAAAGAAACTGCTGCGGGCCCTGTTTCCCCCTCCGCGCACCGAAGGGCAGGAGGTTCGCTCCGGCGAGGTGAAGAAACAACTTCGGGAGAAGTTCTCCGGAATTGAGAAAGCGTTCTACAAGGCGGTGGTTAAGGCCGGCTATTTTCCCACTTCGCCGGACACAGTGCGGGGGTCCATGGTGGCCATAGGGATCCTGTGGTTCATCGTTTCGGTGTTTCTGATGGTGAAGGCCTGGGTGTCGGTGGCCTATATTCCCGGTCTCCTGCTTTCCGGCATCTTCATCATGCTCTTTAGCCGCGTGATGCCCCGCAAGACCCCCAAGGGGGTTCGTAAGTACCTGGAGGTCAAGGGCTTTGAGGAGTTCCTGCGGCGGGTGGAGCAGGACCAGATCCGTCGGCTGGGCCGGGATCGCGACCTGAACGAGTACTTCTCCCGACTGATGCCCTATGCCGTGGCCCTGGGCCTGGAAGACCGGCTGCTGGAGGTGTTTGACGGCCTGCTGACCACGGCGCCGACCTGGTTCGTGACGGCCTCGGGCGATCCCATGAGCCTGGAGGGGTTCGGCCAGAGCATCGCAGGTACGATGGGGAGTTTCAATAACCTGTTCTCGGCGCCCACCCGTGGGGGTGGCGGTGGCGGCCTTTCGGGTGGCGGTTCCGCCGGCGGCGGCATCGGCGGCGGTGGCGGCGGCGCCTGGTGACCCGGTGTTTTGCCGCCCTGCAACCGACTCCCGATATTTTCGGTGCGCACGCGGCGGGGACAGCACCCGGGGCCGTGTTCCCAAAACTTATCGCGGCCAAAGCCGCTCCTACCGGAGGCAAATTTTTGTAGGAGCCGCTTTAGCGGCGATCGCGAACTCTTGGACTGCGGTGCCTCAGCACCGCTTTGAAAGCCAGGGGTTCCCCGTTCACAAGTGGCGTTGTTCCCATCCACAACAGCACTGGAAGGCCTTATGCCAGAATTCCAGAGCGGCACCCAGGTGCCGCACTCCAAGAATTTTTCGCGGCTAAAGCCGCTCCTACATGTTGCAGCCCTTCGGGCTGCACCCCCACCCCTCAATCCCCGCCCGCCAGGGGCGGGGACGAATTAGGGTCCGGGGTCCGATGCTAACTCCCTGCCCACCAGCAACTTCCTCTCCCTCTCAAGGTGCCGATTTACGCTAACTCCTTGCAGCCCAACCACTTCCTCCCCCTGAGGGGGAGGATTGAGGTGGGGGTGCTCCGCAGGAGCCGCTTCAGCGGCGATCACGAACTCTTGAGACACAGACCCTCGGCAGCGTCCTCGGGATTCTCGCAGTGCCTTGCGGGGTGGCACGATAGAACGGTCGCATCGGAGGAAGGGCCGGCGTCGCCCCGGGACCCCGCGGCGGTCGGACGCCTCAGGAACGGGATTCTTCCTGGGGTGTGGGCTCCGGTTCCATCTCAAACTTGCATTCCGGGCACACCCACACCGTTTTGCCGCCCCGGCGCCGCCGTTCCACCAGAAAGGGATGGCCGCATTTGGGGCAGGGCCGGGGCACGGGCTTCTGGAACAGCACGAAATCGCATTCCGGATTGGAACACCGGTAATACACCCGCCCCTTTTTGCTGCGGCGCTCCACCACCTCGGCCCCGCACTTGGGGCAGGTGATGCCCGCCGGCATCGGACGCGTGCCCTTGCACCGGGGATAATCAATGCAGGCCAGGTACCGGCCGTGGGGGCCCTGCTTGATGACCATCGGCTTGCCGCACACAGGGCAGGCCACCCCCGGATAGATCTCCTGCTTCAGCGGTCGGGTGTACCGGCACTCCGGAAACCGGGAACAGGCGAGGAAGGTGCCGTACCGCCCCCACTTGACCACCAGCGGCGCGCCGCACAGCGGGCAGGTTTCCTCGGTTTCCTCCACGGTTTCTTTTTTCATCTCCTCAATCTGGCCTGTGGCCTGGTCCAGGGCCTGCTTGAACTCCCGGTAAAACGCCTCCAGCACCTGTTGCCAGGAACGCTCACCCGACTCCACCTGGTCCAGCTCTTCTTCCATGCGGGCTGTGAACTTGTAGTCAAAGATCTCCGGGAACCGGGGCACCAGGAGGTCGGTCACCAGCATGCCGAGCTCCGTGGGCACCAGCACGCGGCCCCGGGATTCCACATACTTGCGTTCCTTGAGGGTGGCGATGGTGGGCGCGTAGGTGGACGGCCGGCCGATGCCCAGTTCCTCCAGGGTTTTGACCAGAGAGGCCTCGGTGTACCGGGGTGGCGGCTCGGTTTGCCGCTCCTCAATGTCCAGGCTCTGGGGCCGAAGCCGGAGCCCGGCTTCCAGAGGAGGCAGTTCGGTTTCGCGGGGTAGGGTTCCGAGGATGCGGTAAAAGCCCTCAAAGTCCAGCACCTTGCCCTCAGCCTGCCACACGGTGTCGTCGGCCCGGAGGCGGACGGTGGTGACCACCAGGCGGGCGGGCCGGGCTTGGCTGGCCAGGGCGCGCCGCCAGATCAGGTCGTAGAGTTTCCAGAGGTCGGGAGGCAGTTTACCCCGGAGCATCTCCGGGGTGAGGGCGGGATCGGTCGGCCGGATGGCCTCGTGGGCCCCCTGCACCGCGCCCCGGTCGGCAAAGGTGCGAACCCGGGGGTTGCGGAATTCCGGCCCGAATTCCCGGGCCAGGGTGTCGCGCAGGGCCTTTACGGCCTTGTCGGCCAGCCGTACGGAGTCGGTACGCATGTAGGTAATGAGCCCCCGGGTACCGATGCCCGGGATTTCCACGCCTTCGTAGAGTTGCTGGGCCAGCTGCATGGTGCGGCGGGCCGTGAAGCCAAAGGCCTGGTTGGCCGCCTGTTGCAGGGTGGAGGTCTTGAAGGGGGGCGGCGGCGATACCGTGCGGGTGCGCTTCTGGACCTCCAGGACCTCAAAGTCCTGGTCTTTGAGCCGCTCCACCAGGGCCTCGGCTTCTTCCCTGTGGTCGAACGACTTAAAGGGTTCGCCCCGGATTTCCTTCAGGGTTGCGCGGAAGGCCTTGCCCGCGTGTTCCAGCCGGGCGAACACCAGCCAGTAGGTGCGGGGAACAAAGGCCTGGATCTCCTTTTCCCGTTCCACCAGCAGCCGGAGGGCCACGGTTTGCACGCGGCCAGCCGAAAGGCCCCGGTACAGCACCTTCCAGAGGAGGGGCGAGAGTTTGTAGCCCACGATGCGGTCCAGGATGCGGCGGGCCTGCTGGGCCAGCACCTTGTTCTGGTCAATGGTGCCCGGATGGCGCAGGGCCTCGCGCACCGCCTCGCGGGTGATCTCAAAGAGCAGGATCCGGTGGATCTGATCGGCGGGTTTGCCGGCCTTCTGGATCTCCTGGGCGATGTGGTGGGCGATGGCTTCGCCCTCGCGGTCGGGGTCGGAGGCGAGGTACACTTCGCCGGCCTCCTTGGCCTTCTGGCGGATCTGCTTGAGCACCTCGCCCTTGCCCCGGACGGTGACATACTTGGGCCGGAACCCGTGTTCCAGGTCCACCCCGAACTCCCGCGGGGGCAGGTCCTTGACATGCCCCTTGGAGGCCACCACCTCAAAGCCCCGGCCGAGGTATCCCTTGAGGGTTTTGGCCTTGGTGGGCGATTCTACGATGAGCAGTTTCTTTTTTGCCGCCATGGGCCGCTTAGGATAGAGCACCTGCCCGGCCGGGCCAAGCAGGAGGGTTACCGGGCGGTGAGGTACAGGGGAATGGGCAGGGTTTCAATGACCCGTTCCACCACGCTCCCCAACAGCACCCGTTCGGCCGGTGACTGGCCCCGCCGGGCCATCACCAAAAGGTGATAGCCGCCGTCCCGGGCGGTTTTGGGGATGATCTCCGTGGGCAGGCCCTCCAGGAGCAACGCCTGGCTCTCGGCCCCGGTGGTCCTTCGGGTTTCCTCCACCCATTCGCTCAGCAGGGCGTCGGCCCTTTGCTGGGCTTCGGCCTGGTAGGCTTCCAGGGTTTTCAGCATCTCCGGGGGGACGCCGGGCGGCGGCGCGTCCAGAAGCACATGCAGGAGATCGATTTGCCGGGCCTCAAAGGCCCGGGCCAGGTGCCAGGCGGCCTCTAAGGCGCGGCGGGAGGCCGGCGAGAAGTCCACAGGCACCAGGAGTTTCTGCGGGAGCGGAGGGGTTTGGGGATCGTGCTCCGGCAAGAGCAGGGCGGGTTCCGGGGCCTTCCGGGCCACCTTCACGGCCAGGTTGCCCCAGAGAAAACGGGTAAGGGCGTTGGCGTGGCGGCACACGAAGCCGGCGATGCCCTGGTGGCGGTGCAGGTACTCCAGGAAGGTGTCCACCGGATGGCCCAGGAGCACCTCCAGGTGGATCTCCGGCAGGGCCTCGGGCAGGCGGCGGGCGTATTCCTGCAGGCGCTGTTCGGCGCTGTGTCGCAGGGTTTCCACGAAGTCCACGGGGGTGATGCCGTACACGCCGGGGTCCACGGCCGGCGTGGGCGGCGTGAGGATGTGCACCAGGTGCACGGGTGCCTTCAGGGCCTTTGCCCACGCCCCTCCTGTGGCCACGAGGCGCTCGGTACCCTCGGCGAAATCCAGGTTCAGGATCAGGGGCTGCATGTTCCAATTGTATGAGGCCGCGAGGGCGTTCGCCAGGGAGGTTTTGGCCTTGCCGGCGTGGCCGGACCTTTGCGGGGTTCCCCGTCCCGTGGTCTCAGGACCCCGGGCTCAGATCTTCAAACTTAAAAACCCGGGCACGATCGTGTTCACAGCACATCCTTGACCACGATGAGGAAAGCGACGCCCAACAGCAGCCATCCAAAGAGGAGTTTGATCCGGCGGGAATCCAGGCGGGTGACCATCACGCGGGCCCCGAGCTGGCTGCCCAGCAGCACCGCCGCAATGGTGGCAAGCCACAGGGACCACTGGGGTCGGGCGGTCACCTTCAGGTGGGCCAGCACGCCGGAAATCCCGGACAGGGTGACCACCACGGCCGAGGTGGCGGCGGCCCGCCGGGGTTCCAGCCCGGCCAGGTACAGCAAGGGCACCACGAACGCCCCGCCGCCCCGGCCGATGAGGCC
>JALXEF010000168.1 GCA_027069855.1 Caldifarciminota bacterium | reverse complement strand
CTCCGGCACCGCAGCCTTCGCTAACCCGACAAACCCTTGGCACTGGGGGCGGGGCGCCCGCACGGGCGCCCCGCCCCCAATCTGATTCCTTCCACTCCTCTGCCGGTGGCACCAGTTGCAAACCCCGGCCCCATCCCTGCCGGCCTAAGCAAGCCCCGGAGTTCTTCAAAGATCTGCATATACCGGCTTATGAAACCGGGAATATATGAAAATGACTTGAAAATTTTCGCTGATTGGGTTATTATCCCCCGCGGCAGACGAGCACAGAGCAACCGTCGGGGCCTATTGGAGAAGGCGAGGGGGAAAGGCCCTGGCACCTCGCGGGAAGGGGGCCCAAGGACCCGATCTCTCCCGTCTTCCCCGATACCCCGCCAAAGGAAAGGAGGGTAGGTCATGCTCTATGTGCTGCTATGGCTCGTCGCAGTCTCACCCATCGGCACTCGGGGGACCTCACGGTCCAAAAACGTTCCCCACCTCATCAACTACTCCGGTTTCCTCACCAACTCCTCCGATACCACCCCGGTCAACGGCAACCTCACCATGACCTTCAGCCTCTGGTCCGAAGCCACCGGCGGCACCCAGTACTGGTCCGAAACCCACTCCAATGTGCCAGTGGTGGACGGCTACTTCCATGTGGTGCTGGGCTCGGTGAATCCTCTACCCGCCAACCTCTTTAACGGCCGGAAACTCTACCTGCAAATCCAGGTCGGCTCCGAAATCCTGAGCCCCCGAAAACACCTGGTGTCGGTGGGCCACGCCTTCCACAGCCTCCAGTCGGACACCGCCAACTTCGCCTTTAGCGCCCTTTCCGCGGGGGCCAGTTCCCGGGCCGATACGGCCAACTTCGCCCTCCGGGCGGATGTCGCCACCAACGCCCAGAACGCAAGCAACGCCTCCCACAGCATCCGTGCGGATACGGCCCTGATCGCCCTTTACGCCCATCACGCCGACACTGCAGCCTTCGCCGCCGGCGCCGACCTCGCGAACTCCGCCACCCACGCGCAAACCGCAGACCTCGCCACCCACGCTCAGACGGCGGACACCGCCCAATACGCCCTTGCCACCGACACCCTGCTCACCAATCAAAAGTATCTCTTCCGCAACCGGCCGGATTCCACCCGGATCAGCGCCCCCTCCGGCCCCGGACTCTTGATCCGCCGGACGGGCAACGGCCTCTACGGCATCACCGGGCTCAAGGTTTCGGTCTCCAACGGCCTGCCGGGTGCCACCTACAGCGGCTACTTTGAGGGCCCTGTAAAGATTTTGGGAAATCTGGAGATTGATAGCAGCGGTATGAGGGTGCTCCACGCAAACAACTACGGGCTGAATGTGGTCTCTGCTGATTCCGAAGGCGTGCATGTAGGCACAGTTCAAAACGGCGCCGGCTTGGTGGTGGATAACGCCTACGGCGGTGCATGGGTCGGTACAGGCCTGCGAATCAACTACGCTGAAGACGACGGCATTGACATCCACCATGCAGGCTACTGGGGCCTTTATCTGGGCACAACAGCAAACGACGGAATCTTTATAAGCGAAGCAGGGACAAACGGGCTCTATGTGAAGCACGCGAACGACAACGGGCTTACAATCGATTCCGCTGGCCATGGGGGCGTTCAGATCGGCACAGTGCAGAACGGCCCCGGCATCGTGATTGACAGCGCCAAGGGCTATACCGGCGATGGCCTGAGGGTCAACTACGCTGCCGGCACAGGAGTCTATGTAAAAACCGCCCCCTACGGAGTCCTTGTGGACAGTGCTGGCTATGAGGGCATGTATGTGCTGAACGCCGGGGACGACGCCTTTGAAGTGGGCGGCGCCCATAACGACGGCCTCGGCATCCTCTCCACCGGCCGGCACGGGGTCCATGTGTGGGATGTGCCCCGGAACGCCGTGCAGGTGGACTATGCCGGCAATGTGGGCCTGGTCATCCATCGGGCTGATTCCGGTGGCATCTTCGTGGGCTCTGCCAACAACTACGGCATTGAAGTGGATAGTGCCAAGGGCCTCTTTTCCGACGGCGTCCATGTGCGCTACGCAAACTTCAGCGGCTTCTCGGTGTCCAAGGCAGGGTTCTCCGGGCTCTTCGTCGACCAAACCGGGGCCTACGGCGCCTATATTGACAGTGCTGGCTGGCAGGGCCTCTATGTGCGCAAGGCGGAAAAGGAAGGCGTCTATGTCGGCCAGGCCAGGTGGGGAATGACCATCACCCAGGCGGATTCCGGTGGAATTTACATCGGGAACATCGCTCACGGTCCCGCGATCTACATCAACGCTGTGGAAGATGGGTATAACGGGATCACGATTAATTCTGCTGAGGATGGTGTTCGTATAAGAAACGCGTGGAATAACGGCATTACTGTTGAGGACGCTTCCGTGTACGGCGTTGTTGTGGGAGATGCCGGCCTGGATGGCTTTTCTGTTGACCATGCTGGACAGGCGGGCCTAAGTGTATGGGAGGCTGGACAGGAGGGCCTTTTGGTTGATAGTGCTGGCTGGTTCGGTGTTTATGCAGAAGGCGCAAAATACGGTGGTGTGTTTGTCAGCGATACCGCCGGATTTGATTACCCCACCCTGTATGTTGAAAACACGCACGGAGCCACTTCTGATGAGTATCTCGCCGTGTTCGCTGCAGACACAGGTACCTCCGGGTGGAGCCCTCCGGCTACCAAATTCTACTTCAGGGCCGACGGTAACGCTTACGCCGACGGTGGCTGGCACACCTTCAAACGCGATTCCAAAGGTGAATACGAATCCTTCTCGGCTATTGAAGCCGAACGCCAGGAAATCGTGGCCCACGGCAAGGCCAAACTCATAAACGGCGAAGCCCGTATCACCTTCCCCAGGTCCTTCTCCGAGTTCGTGTCTTCCCGGGAGGAGATCACGGTCACGGTAACCCCCAAGAGCTGGAGCGGCCTTTATGTGCCCGAAGTGACCACTCAAGGCTTTGTGGTGAAATCCGGCGCTGGCGACCCCAATGCTGAGTTTGACTGGATCGCCATCGGTGTGGAAAAGGGCAAGGAAACCCGGCCGACGCTGCCGAAC
>JALXEF010000167.1 GCA_027069855.1 Caldifarciminota bacterium | reverse complement strand
CCCGGGATCCCCTGGTACGCGAGTTTTCCGGCGAAGGCCTTGTCGCGGTTGTTGTCGCGGAGGTGGTCGGCGTCCCAGCCGGCGAAGTTGTACACCCAGGGCATGCTTCCCATCAGGGGCTGATGCCATACGATCCGGGGGCCCTGGAACATCCCGAAGTCATAGATCAAATTGCCGGCCAGCAGAGCACCGTTGAAATCCAGGCCGGGTTCCGACCAGGGGAGGGAGGTGGGCAGCACGAGCATCTCCTCGGTACCCCACATGGGCCGGTGGGGGAAGGGCCAGTAAAAGTCAATCTGCATTTGCTGGTTGCCGCCGAGGGGCAGGGCAATCAGACCCATCCGCACCTTCTGGCCGGTGAGGTACTCCCAGGAGAGCCACATTTCCTTGATAGGGGACGGCATCAAGCCCAGGGCAGGTGCTGTGAGCAGCACATCCTCTTCCTCCAGGGGCTGTTCGTTCCACCGGAGCATTTCCATGGTGCCAAATCCCCGGATTCGGGCGGTAATGTACAGGTCCATGGTCATGGTCCAGGTTCGGGCGGTGAAATGGGAGCCCGAATCCGGATGATAGGTGGCCCGGAACAGGCCGTAGCCGCCCCAGCGGAAGTTGAATTGTTGGGCTCCTGCCTGGGATCCCAGCAGGATCAACAGGCCGACCACCAAGCCAAGACGCCGCATGGAACACCTCCTTGTTGGTTCTCAGGGGAATCGGCGGAAATAGGTTTTAGCCTCCCAATACGAGCCGCTGCCTACATTGTACAAGCCCTTTTTGAACGGTGCAATTCAGGGCTGTTGGGCCAGTTGCCGATACAGCCGATAAAGGTTGGCCACATAGGCATCCAGGGAGTATCGCTCCAGGGCGTGGCGGCGGGCGGCCCGGCCCAGCCGGTGCCGGAGTTCGGGCGACTTCAGAAGGCGCCGCGTTTTGTCCAGGAAGTCCTCCAGATCGCCACGGCGGGCCAGATAGCCGGTTTCTCCGGGCTGTACCAGGAACGAGGCCGCCGGATAATCGGACACCACCACGGGCAGGCCCGCAGCCTGGGCCTCCACGACCACCAGGCCGAAGGACTCGGCGTGGCTCGTGAACACAAAGAGATCCATCCGGGCCAGGATCTGGGGAATGTCCCGCCGGAACCCCAGAAAACGCACCCGGTCGCCGATCCCCAGAGACCGGGCCAGGGCTTCCAGTTCCGGGCGCAGGGGGCCGTCTCCCACGATCCAGGCCTCCAACCGGGGAAACTCCTGGGCCAGCCGGTGCACCAGGTGCAGGAACAGAGGGTAGTTCTTAACCTGGGCCAGGCGCCCCACCATGCCGATGACCAGCGGATCCTCCGGGTTTCGGGGCCGCTCGTAGGCCGGCACCAGGCGTTGATAGGGCTCGGTGTCAATGACATTGGGGTGCACCACGATCTTGCGCCGGGGAACGCCGCCCTTCTTTGCCAGGAGGTCGGCCACCGCCGGGCTCACGGCCTCCACCAGGCGGAGCCGGCGTTGAACACGGCGCAGCACCCACTGCATGTCCCGACGGGTGTCCAGGGCCCGGTACCCGTGCCAGGAGAGCATCAGCGGAACCCGCCGGCCCTGGCAGGCCGCCACCGCGTACACCAACGATTTGAAGCCGTGCACATGCACCAGGTGGGGTCGAAACCGGGCCACCCGCCGGCGGAACCGCCAGAAGTTCCAGGGAGCCCACCGTCCCCGTTCCTCAAACACTTCAAAGGCCAAGGGACTGCGGCGGTACTCGGGCTCCAGGGGGCCGGACCGGAAGCTCAGCACGGCCAGGCGCAGGTGGGGCGCGTACCGCCGGGCCAGGAGCCGAAAAATCTGGAGGTTGCGCATCTCGGCGCCGCCGGCACCCACGGTTTCCATGACCTCCAGAACCCGAAGTTCACCCATGGGTACGGGGAGTGAGGATCTCCTGAAGCCGCAGGTCGGCGTCCAGGATCCGGATTTCGTCAAAGCCTTCCCGCAGGGAAGGGGGTTCCAGCTGGCCCTGCATCTTCTCCAGGACCGCCTGCCAGTCCACGGTACGCACCTGCTCGCGATAGGGGAGCAGAGGGTCAGAGAGGCGGCGTTCCAGGCAGATTTCCGGCGGAACCCTCAGCCAAACCGCCTCCAGGCGCAGTGTACGGAGACGCTCAAAGTAGGTTTCCAGGTTGGGGGGCTCCGGGCTCCAGGGGAACAGGCTGGCGCCCCCACCCCGGGCCAGGGTTTCAATGGCCTCGGTGAGGGCGGTGGCGAAAGCCTCCCGATCTTCCAGGGGCTGGATCAAATGCAGGAGTGCCCGCTGGATCTCCCGGGGATGGGGCCGGCCGAACAGGCCCTCGGACCGCAGAAGTTCCAGTGCCCGGGCGGCCAGGCGGCGGAAGGTAAGGCCGATCTCCAGGAAAACGCGGCGGGTTTTGCGGTCCAGGTTCGTGCGGTCCACCACCACATCCAGGCCCCGGGCCAGGGCATGGATCACAGTGGCCCGCTCCTGCCGGCGGTACAGGTCCACCAGGTGGCGCTGGTAGTCGTAGAAACTGAGCATCTGGATGAGGTCGTCCATGGACACCCGCACCAGCCGATAGGGGGCGGCCTTCCACAGTTCGCGCGCGTAGGTGGTTTTGCCGGAGCCGATGAAGCCCACGAGCAAGATGAGGCGCTGGGAATCCATCACGGGCTCCATTTTGGAGCCCCGGCCTGCCGGCGACAAGGCGCTATCGGACATGGAGGAGGCGGCGGGTTTCGGTGCGCCAGGGCGTGTGGATCCGCAGGAAATACACGCCGGAGGCCAGGTTCGGCGGGGTCCACCGTAGCAGCACGGAGCCGGCCCGGCCCAGGTGCCAGGTTTTCTGGCTCCGTCGCCGGCCCGCGGCGTCCATCAGCACCAGGCGGACCGTGCCGGGTTCGGGCAGCGTGAGGGGAAGGGTCAGGGTGTGCCGGAAGGGCTGGGGATAGGGCATGCCGATGGTCAGCGGCGGCATCAAAGGCCCGGCTCCCTGTACGGCAGGGTGCCGGTCTGGCTCGGGGGCGAACCCCTGGTGCCGGGCATCGTACTGGAACATGGCCCAGGCCGCGTCCCGGGTTGCCGTGGGCAGATCAAACACCAGCAGCCGACCCGTGGTCAGCACCACATACTCCAGCGAGTCGTCGACATCCAGGTCGGCTACCACCGGCGTGGTGGTGATGTGGTCGTAGAGGGCCAGAGGGAATGCCTGGGGCACGCCCTCCGGGGTCCAGGCCCACAGGAGCCCCTTTTCGTCGTTGTAGAACACCTGGCCGGTTTGCCCTACCACCCCTCCGAAGTTCTGGCCGTGGGACACAGCGGCGGCCAGCAGGGTGTGGCCCAGGGTGTCGTACACCACCACGCTGTCGCCGCGATTGACCGCGAGGTCCAGCACTCCGTCGCCGTTGAAATCTACAAAGGAGGGCTGGGCGTAGAGCCCGCCCCAGTAAAAGAAGGCGGTTTTGGGAAAGCCCGGCAGGGAAGTGCCGTCGGCCCGTCGCCACTCCACGGATCCCAGGAAGGCACCCACATTGGCCACGAAGGCCAGGGTCGGCTGCCCCTGGATTTCGGCTACGGCCACCGGGCTTTTCACCCGCAGGTTGAGGTTAAGGGGAAAGCCGGGCAGGACCGTGCCGTCGGGCTTCAGGGCATATACGGAGGCGTGCGAGTTGGAGGGCAGCAGGATCTCGGGCAGACCGTCGTGGTCCAGGTCGGCCACGGCCGGGGTGCCGGTGTCCCAGTTGTCGGCGCCGGTGGTGAACACCTCGGGGGAGGAACCCTGGAACGGGGTGCCGTCGGCCCGCCAGATCAGGAGCCGGCCCTGGAGCGTGTGCAGCAGGATCTCCAGGTTGCCGTCGCCGTCCAGGTCGGCCAGAACAGGCGAGGCGTAGGCGCCGGCGGTGCCGTCGGTGTTGCCCCCGGGGTAGCTCTGGGGCCAGCCGGCCTTGGGGGTGCCGTCGGCCTGGAACACATACACCCGATTCTCGGCGGAGCGGGGGGCTACCACCACCTCGGGCAGGCCGTCCTGGTCCAGGTCGGCCACGGCCGGAGCGTTCCAGATTTCCGGCTCGGCCTCCACGGGCCAGCCGGCCACCGGGGTGCCGTCGGCATGGTACGCGTATATCCGGCCCAGGAGGTCGCCGAACACGATTTCCAGGCCGGGATACGCGGGGTCTAAGTCGGCCGCCACCGGATGATTGGATTCCTGGCTGATGCCGGAGGCCGCCGGAAATCCGGGGTGGAGCCGGGGCAGGGACACCCACAGGGTTTCCGAAGGTGCCGAAAGGTTCCCGAAGGAATCCACGGCCTCCACAAAATAGGCGTAGGGGCCCATGTGGGAGAGGGGGGCGTCGGCGAAACGGCTCAGGGCCAGCGGCACCGGTGTCAGCAGGCGGAAGGTTGTTTCACCGGGGGCCTTGCGGAACACGCGGTAGCGGGTGCCCGGGCGGGCGTCCCACGAGAGGTCCAGGGTCTGGATCTCCCGGAGGGCCCGTAGGTTCGCAGGGGCGGCCGGCGTCGTGGGGCTCCAGAGCCGGCTCAGGATCTGCCGCAGCCCCTGGTATACCGTGAGCTGGAACACCGGGGGATCTTCGGGATTGGCCAGGTACCGGAGGGCCAGGGCGGTGTCGTGGGGCTGGCTGTCGGCCGGCAGTACAGGTACCACGACGACGGAATCCAGCACGGTGCCGGCACCCTGAACCAGTTGGAATACCAGTTGGAGTTCTTCGGCGTCGTCGGTGCCGATGTTCACGAAGTGGGGATGCAGGTTCAGGGTGACGCCGGCCCATTCCTGGGAAAAGTGGGACAGAACAACGGCTGGAGCCCGGAGCGTGATCCGGAGGGTTTCCTGCCAGGTGCGGGTGCCGCTGACCGGGCTGTGCGGGGAGGTTTGCCAGCGCAGGGTAACAGTCAGGCGGGCATAGGGTTGCGGAGGATCCGCTGCAATCCACAGGGCGGCGCCGGGGGCCAGTTCGGCCTCCTTGCCCGGCGGCAGGTGGTCCAGGGTTTGTGGGGCGTGGAGCATCCGGAGCCAGGGGTCCTCCGGGATCCAGGTGGCCTGCAGCGCATAGGCGGTGTCGCGGCCGAAGTTGCGCACCACGGGCACCAGCCGGAACACCTCACCAGCGTCCACCTGGCCGTCGCCGTCGCCCTGGGTTTCTGTCAGGCGGTATCCCACCAGGCGCAGGTCCTGGTGTGCCGACGCCACCGCTATGGGCTTTCGGAAGGGCAGGTAATCCCCGTGGCGCAGGGCCACCCACAGGGTACCGGGGCTCTGGGGCGACACCTGGAGGGTGGCCCGGCCCGCCGGGCCTGTAGAGGCCACGGCGTAGGTTTCTGCAGCCTTATAGGCGGCCACCGTAACCCCGGGCACGGGTTCGCCTGTGGCCGAATCGCGCACCGTGAGCCGAAGCGAGTGGACCCCTGGGGAAAGGACGGCCGGTTGCATTTCCACCCGAAACCGGCGCGGCGATTGCTGCCAGAAGAGGAGCGCCGGATCCCCCAGCAGGGTTTTGCTGAGGTACAGGTACCGGATCACGCTGTCCTGGTCCACCAGGGGCAGGGCACCCACGAGGGATAGGGCGGCCGTGCCAAAGGTCATCTGGGGTATCCGGTACAGCACCCGGGCCAGCAGGGTGTCAAACACCAGTTCGCTGGCCGGTATATCAAACCGGGTGACGCCGATGATGCCCACCACGCCGGCCCGGGGCACCAGGAGCAGGCGCATCAACACGCCGAAGCGGTCCCAGGCGCCGGCATCACACACCACGGCCTTCATAAAGGGCGGGTGATCCTTGTTGGGCAGCCGGGTTTCTATCACCTGGGCGTTCATAGGGACGGCCGGGTCGTAGTTGGCATACAGGTTGTTGTAGTTGCCGTGGCCGTTGAGGTAAAAGAACCCCACGCCGCTTCCCAGGGCTCCGAGCACATCCTCCAGGCTGTTGTCGTGATCCTCGGTTTCGTAGAGTTTCAGAAGGGTGCGGTCGGCGGGGAGGTGCTGGGCCACAAATTCGCAGTACAGGGGGCCGTGGTTCAGGCCGATGAGGGTGCCCAGGAGCAGGATGCGCTGGGGGTCTTCTACAAAGGCGCCGGAGGAATCGCCCCCAGGCACTTCCCGGTATCGGATGGCCTTGCGGACATAGTTCCAGGCTTCCTCCGGAAACAGGGCCGGCACCCGGCCCACCAGCAGTTCGGGCACGAGGTCCAGGCTGTCTTCGGGTTCGCCGAACACGGCGTCGCCGTCGGCGTTCCAGGAGCCGTCCAGGCAGGCGTAATAGAGGTCGGCCGGCACCCAGTTTTCGGTGGAATCGTGGGAAAAGCGGACATGGACATACCGGGGAGGCACTTCGTTGGCTCCGCCGCCCAGCAGCACGTAGCGGGTGCCCCACTGGCGCCAGGCCTCTTGCAGGAAGTGGCGGATCCGTTCCGGGGGGTCGCTGCCCGTGTAGTGGGTGTAGATCCAGGAGGTGGTGCGGACCACGGCGGGCAGGCCGTTCCGGGTGTGCCAGGCGGCCAGGGAGTCAAAGGGTTCCCGCAGGGCGTCGGTGGTGACGATCACAAGGGGGACGGGCCCGGTTTGCGGGTCCGGAAGATCCTGCGGGCCCGGGAGTACATAGTGCCGGGCCTCGGGGCGGCGGGCCAGGAGTGCCGGCGGTGCGCCCAAAACCTGGCGATAAACAGCCTGAATCGGAGCCTCCACGCCTGGCCAGGCCGGGGGAACTGCGGGGTCTGGTGCCGAACCGGCCCAGCCCCCTCCGGCCAGCAACCACAGGGCCCATAGGGTCGTCATAGATGTTTCACCACCTCACAGGGTACGGGGCGGGGGATGGCCAATCAAGTCGGCAACCCAGGCCACATACTCGCGTTTTTGCCGGTCCCAGGAGTGGGTTTCCAGAAACCGCCGGGCGTTCCGGGCCAGGGTCTGGGCCAGGTCGGGGGTTTGGGCCAGGCGCAGGGCCGCCCGGGCGAACTTCTCGGGGGTCACCGGAGGTTCCACAAAGAGCACCATGTCGTCCTTGAAGTAGTGCTGGATGGCCCGGGTTCGGGTGGCGATCACCGGCAACCCCAGGGCCACATATTCCATGAGTTTGACCGGCAGGATGATCTCGTTGAACACATCGGGCTTCAGGGGCACGATGCCAGCGTTGGCCTGGCACAGTTTCGGGGGCAATTCGGCCATAGGGTGGATGCCGCGGTGGAACACCACCTGGTCTTCCAGGTGGTGTTGCCGCACGAATTCCTGGACGAAGTCGGCGGCATCGCCTTCGCCGTACAGCACCAGCTGGATCCGGGGATTCTCCCGGCGCAGGATCTCCATGGCGCGCACGATCTGATCCAGGCCCAGCCGGTACATGATGGATCCGTGGTACACCAAGCGGAACCGGCCATCGTTCTGGCCGATGCGAGGGCAGGGGCGGAACACCTCCGGATCGGGCAGATTCATGTACACGAAGAACTTGTGGGCGGGCAACCCGTGGGCGACCAGGGCGTCGCGATGGGGCTCGGAAACCGCCAGCAGGCGATGGGCCAGGGCCGCGGAACCCCGTTCCACGAGTTTCAGAAGTCGGATCATAGGGGAGTTTTCCGCCCATCCCTTGCGGGACATGAACATTTCCGGGGTGAGGTCGTGGAAGTCCAGCAC
Source organism: Caldifarciminota bacterium (assembly GCA_027069855.1). Taxonomy (GTDB): domain Bacteria; phylum Hydrothermota; class Hydrothermia; order WGAB01; family WGAB01; genus WGAB01. The sequence goes on along the minus strand of JALXEF010000167.1, from coordinate 2,458 downwards.
GGTTTTGGCGCCCATGAGGCGGGCGGGCAACGCGGCCAAAATCAGGAAGTCTGGCAGGGTGCTCACCTGGATCAGGTGGTACCGGCGTTTTCGGTGCAGCCGGGTGGCGGCCACCAGGGCCCGCCGGGTGAAATCCAGGTACGCGCCCATGTACTTCCAGAGGTTGCCCCGGGCCTTTTCCCGGGCCGTGAGCCGGTAAATGCGTACGCCGCGATACTCATCCACCGCAGGCTCGTCGCCCTTGCGCAGGCACAGGACATCCACCTCAAACCCGGCGTCCACCAGGTTGTGGGCTTCGTTCTGCACGCGGTTCTCGGCATAGGGGTAGTACTCGTACACGATCATCAACACCCGGGGTGCCATGGAAAACCTCTCCGAATCGGGCCGAATTATACGCCGTGGTGCGTTTATACTACCAGGCCGTGGAAACCATTCGCCGCTGGATCCATGCGTATCGGACCTGCAATCCGCCGGAAGCGGACGGGAACCTGGACCCCATCACCCGGTTTCTGGTGATCACCCGGGTGTGCGTGATTTCCATGACCCTGACCTCGGCCCTGATCGGGGCCCTGCTGGCCCTGCGGGTCGGCGCCTTCGCCTGGGGTCCGTTCCTGCTGGTGCTGGTGGGGCTGGTGCTGGCTCACCTCACCAACAACCTGATCAACGACTGGCTGGACTATCGGTACGGCATGGATGCGCCCGATTATCCCCGGGCCCAGTATGCGCCGCATCCGATCCTGGCAGGTTGGATCTCCGAGCGGGGCCTGATGGGCCTGATCCTGCTGTTCAACTTGATAGATCTCGGGATTCTGGTGGTGCTCACCCGGCTTCGGGGCTGGCCGGTGCTCGCCTTCGGCCTGGCCGGGTTTTTCCTGAGCGTGTTCTATGTGGCGCCGCCGCTCCGGTTCAAGTACCGGGGCCTCGGGGAGCTCTCGGTGTTCCTGGTGTGGGGGCCGCTGATGGTCGGGGGCACCTACTATGTGCTTGCTGGCAACCTGAGGCCGGAGGTGGGCTGGGCGGCGGTCGCCTACGGCCTTCTGGTGACCACGGTTTTGATGGGCAAACACCTGGACAAGTGCGAAGAGGACCGGCCCCGGGGCATCCGGACCTTGCCGGTGCTCCTGGGCCGGCCCCGGGCGTTACGCCTTCAGTTGGGATTGTTCGCTTTGTACTTCGCGGTGATGGCCGCGATGCTTTTCACGCGAGCGCTCGTTTGGCCGGCGGTGCTCTCGCTGCTGGCCCTGCCGCGGCTTCGGACGGTGGTAAAGGTCCACCGTGAGCCCAGGCCCCAGGAACCCCCGAAGGATTGGCCCGTGTGGCCCCTCTGGTATGTGGGCTGGGCCTTCTGGTTCACCCGGCGGGCCGGTGCCCTCCTCCTTCTGGGGCTCCTGCTGGAGTGGGCCTGGCCCTTATGGGGCAGGGGGATTTAATCGCCCTTGAGGGCCTGAGCGCGGGCTTCGTTTCCGATTTTCTGGTACGCCTCCACGGCCTGGAGTTTGTAGGAAACCTTCCCGGTCCAGTGGTACAGGGTTTCGGCGATGGTCGCCTCCTTGGCCTGGAGGGCGTATTCCACAGCCTTCTGTAGAGCTTCCTGAGCCAGTTTCAGTGCTTCCTCTTTCTTCTCCCGCTGCCACAGGATCTTGGCGCGGATCAGGAGAATTTCTATCAGATCGGCGTGGTGTTCATGACTTCGGTAAAAGGCCTCGGCCTCGGTGAGCAGTTCCTCCGCCTGATCCAGGTTTTTGCCAGATTCCGCCAGCGTGTGGGCCAGGTTCATGCGGGCATCGGCCAGGAAGTCTTGTAGTCCGTGGGTTTCAGCGAGTTCCAGGGCCTTTTGCAGGATCTCCTGAGACTTCTCCAGTTCCCCTTTCAGCCGGTAGAGTTCCCCCAGGTTGATATATACAACTACGAACCCGCGATCACGGAAACGATCTCCCTCTGAAGCAAGGTTTGCGAGGATTTTGGTTGCCTCCTGTAGGGCAGATTCTGCTTCCTGGAATCGATCCAGCAGGATGGAGGCCCCTGCGTAGGAAACCAGAACATATATCCAGGTTCCAGGATGTTGCTTGGGCGTGGTCGTATCTTTGAATCTGTGTACGATCTCGGCGAGATGTTCCCATCCCCCTTTAATCTTGTCCGTTTGGACTTTAAGACCAGCCCAGACATTTGCCCATCTCAGAACATCTTTGTCTGATTCTATTCTCTCTTTGATCCAGTTCAAAATTTCCTCGGCTCGGGAGAAATTTCGTGTAAGGATGGCGATTCGTGCTAAATGGAAGGCCGATTGTATTGCCACAGGAGAATTTGGATTGCTTTCAATAACTCTTTCAAAAGTGGACCTTGCCTCTTCGTACAGCCCCGCACTCCGGAGGGCTAGACCCAAGTGGTACCAAACGCCTTCCACATTTTTGTACCCCCCTGCCTGATGGATGGCCCGACTCAGTTTGTCTAAAATGTC
>JALXEF010000166.1 GCA_027069855.1 Caldifarciminota bacterium | reverse complement strand
GTCAGGGGCGGGGATGAATTGATGTCTGGCCCGCCAGAGGTGGAGCCGACTTGGAGCGTGGCCTACCAGGGGCGGGGACGATTCCGGTCGTCGCGGTTGACGCCGTTCCTACAGAAAGAATTTCCCGGTTGGTTCTGGTGATGGTATAAAACCCGGGGTCTATTCGGAGGTGTCGGAGCCCAGGACCTTCCGGAAGATCTCGGGAATGTGGCGGGTGAAGTCAAAGGACACCACGGCCTGGAGGTCTTCGGGCCGCAGCACCCGACGGATCTCGGCGTGTTCCTGGGCTTCCTTCAAGAAAGATGTGCGGCGGTCGTAGGCCCGCTGCGATACCTCGCGCACCCAATAATAGGCCTGCCTCCGGGGGGCGCCGCGTCGCAGCAGGGCCAGCAGCAGGGGCTGGGAGTAGTAAAAGTCGCCGAAGCGCGTCAGGTTTTCGCGAATCCGCGCCTCGTTCACCCGGAGCCCCTGGAGCACTCGGTTCAACAGCCACAGCATGTAGTACAGCAACTGAAACGCATCGGCCACCACAATGCGCTCGGTGGACGAGTGGGAGATGTCGCGTTCGTGCCAGAGGGCCACATTTTCCAGGGCCGTTTGCACATAGCCGCGAAGCACCCGGGCCAGGCCGCACAGCCGTTCCGAGCGGATGGGGTTCCGTTTGTGGGGCATGGCCGAGGAGCCCGCCTGGCGGGCCTCAAAGGGCTCCTCCACTTCACCTACCTCGGTGCGCTGGAGCAGGCGGATCTCCGTGGCCAGGCGTTCCACGGCGGCCCCGGTCAGGGCCAGGGTTTCCAGAAGAAACGCGTGCCGGTCGCGGGGAACCACCTGGGTGGCCACGGGCTCCCGGCGGAGCCCCAGCCGTTGCAGGATCTCGGCTTCCAGGTCGGGCTCCAGGTAGGCGTTGGTGCCCACGGTGCCCGAGAGTTTGCCGTACCGGATCTCCTCCCGGGCCTGTTGCAGACGGTGGCGGTTCCGCCGGAATTCCTGATAGAACCCCAGGAACTTGAGCCCCAGGGTGGTGGGCTCGGCGAACATGCCGTGGGTGCGGCCCATGATGACCAGGTCGCGGTACCGCAGGGCCAGGCCCTTGAGGGTGTGGAGCACTTGGTCGGTGGCCTCCAGAAGCAGGTCCGTGGCCTCGGTCAAAACCAGGGCGAAGGCGGTGTCCACCACATCCGAGGAGGTGAGGCCGTAATGGATCCAGCGGCCCTCCTCGCCCACGCGCTCCTCTACGGCCATCAGAAAGGCCACCACATCGTGGTGGGTTTCCTGTTCCAGTTCCAGGGCGCGGTGGGCCAGGGCCTCCGGGGGCCAGTTTCGGAGCCGCTCCTCCACCCGCGCAAAGGCGCCCCTCGGAATCCGGCCGTGTTCCTCCAGCACCTGGAGCACGGCGAGTTCCACCTGGAGCCAGGTCTGGTACCGGTGTTCCAGGGTGAACAGCCGGGCGATCTCGGGCCGCTGATACCGGGCGATCACGGGGCCTTCGCCTCCTCCAGAGGATTCACGATGTGCACCACCCGCTGGGGATAGGGGATGGTAATCCCGGCCTCATCCAGCGCCTTTTTCACGCCGCCCACCAGGGTGTCCTTGGCGCGCAGGATGTCGGTGCGTTTGATCCAGACCATCACCTTGAGGATTACGGCGGAGTCGCCCAAAGACGAAACCATGATGATGGGTTCCGGTTCCATGAGGAACACCGGATTTTCGTCCAGGAACCGGCGGATGACCTCCTTTGCCCGGTCAATGTCGTCGTCGTAGGAGATGCCCACCTCCAGGTCAATGCGGCGGATCTCGTAGGCCGTAAAGGTCTTCACCGTGCTTTTGAGGATGTTCTCGTTGGGCACCCGGAGCAGCACATTGTCAAAGGTGCGCATTCGGGTGGAAAGGAGGCCGATGGACAGCACGATGCCCACCTGGCCGTTCACCTCAATCACATCGCCCACCGAAAACGGTCGTTCAAACAGCAGGAACAGGCCGGAAATCAGGTTGGACACCGAGGTTTGGGCGGCAAAGCCGATGGCCACGGAAAACAGGCCCAGGGCGGTAAAAATGCCGGCCGGATTCACGCCGAACACGGCCAGCACCCACACCGCGGCCACGATGTACACCCCGTACATGTAAAGGGTTTGGATCAGCACCCGGGTGTGGGTGGCGGCCCTGGGGGTAAGCCGGGGGATCAGGCGTTTGCGGCCGAGTTTGTCGGCAATCCGGGCCAGCAAAAAGATGAGGATGGCCCACAACAGTTTCAGGCCCCAGCGGGCCAGGAACAGGCCCACCGCCCGAAGCCAGGTTTCACCGGAAAGCCAGAGGTTTTCCATGTCAGATCAACTCCCGGAACACAAAGGACTTCAGGGTGCGGCTGGTGATCCTGGCAAGGCCCCGCTTTCGGACGTTTTCCAGCCCCCGGCGGATCTCCCGGGCTTCTTTGGCCGGTGAACGGTCGGTGTACCGGATTTCCACACCCGCCGGATTCAGATACACCTCCACCACCTCGGCCACCAGGACCCCCTCCAGGTCGTAAAGCGACAACTGGTAGGAATCCACCAGGATGTGGTCCAGGGTTTTCTCCTCGGCCGTGGTGTTTCGGATTTCCAGGGCCAGGGCCACGGTGCCCGGGGGCACCCGCTCGGCCTTCAGCGTGCGGAACAGCGGGGTCTGGAAGTGGTACACGAGTTCGCCCTCGGTGGGCGGGCCCTCCCAGGAGGTCTGGAGATCCACAGGGGCCAGGGATCCCACCACCATCCGGAGGTTTTGCCGTTGCACCACGATTTCGTACTGCACGGGGAGCAGAGCGTAAAGGTCGGCCCGCACCTGGGGCGGCACCTTCAGGGGTTCTTCAAAGCGGAGCAGTACCGGCAGGTCCAGGTAATCGGGCAGGGCCAGCAGTTCGGCGCCCTCCAGGTCAGTGAGCAGCAAGCGGGAATCCAGCACCTCGCCCGTCTGGGTTTCAAACCGCACGCGCCAGAGCGCCGGGTCAAGGCGGGTGAGCACCACCCGCCGTTGACCCAGCGACAGTTGTGTTTCCGGAGCCTTGATTTCCTGGCGGATCATTCGGCCGTTTCGCCGGGGTTCAACACGATCAGCCGGTCCCGATACTCCGGTGCCAGGGCGTTCCGGAATTCCTCGGGGGTGCCGGTGAGCACCGGGAAGGTTTTGTAGTGCATGGGAATAATCCAGCGGGGATCCAGTTTCCGCACCACATAGGCGGCCTCTTCAGGCCCGAGGGTGAACAGCGAGCCGATGGGCACGAGCAGGAGGTCGGGATGGTACAGTTCCCGGATGGCGTCCAGGGTGCCGATGAGGCCGGTATCTCCCATGTGGTAAATGCGAAAGCCGTTTTCCAGGGTGAGGATGATGCCGGTGGGATCGCCGCCCGGGATCAGGGTGCCGTTGTCGTCAATGGCCGCGGAGTGGGTGGCCTCCACCATGGTCACCGCCAGGTCGCCGTGCCGGTAGGTGCCACCGATGTTCATGCCCACGAGATTGGTGAGGCCCTTTTTGGACAGGTACAGGGTGATTTCATAGATGGCCACCACGGTGGCGCCGGTGTTCCGGGCGATCTCCACGGTGTTGCCGATGTGGTCGCCGTGGCCGTGGGTGACAACGATCAAATCGGCCTTCTGGATGCTTTCCTTGGCGCCGGCGGGCGCCGCAGGATGGTCCAGCCACGGATCAATCAGCACCACCTTGCCCCCCGGCGTATCCACCTTGAAAGCAGAATGGCCGAACCAGGTAACCTTTGCGCCCTGGAACCGTGCCATGATGCACCTCCTGTTTGAAACCGTTTTGGTGGGCCCTGGTTCGGGCCCGGGTTAGGCGCCGAACTTTTTGAGCCGTCCGGCGGCGGCCAGCAACAGGGGCATCACCTCCAGGGAGGGGAACACCCCCAGGGAACCCTGGCGACACACCCGTTCGTTGAAGGCCGGCAGGCCGTCCATGCCGGCGTAGCCGTTGCGACTGTGCAACAGAAACGGATTCAGGTGCCACGAATGGCTTTTGAGCAGGCAGGGGGTGGGATGGTCGCCCGTCACCGCCACCACATCAAAGCCCAACTGGAGGATTTCGGGAAGCCGGGCATCCAGCTCCTCAATCTTCTGGACCTTTCCGGGGAAGTTGCCGTCCTCGCCCATCTTATCGGGGTCCTTGTAGTGGAGGTACACGAAGTCGTACTCGGCGCCGTGCTCCCGCAGGTAGGCCAGTTCGTCGTCAAAGGTTTTGAGGGAAAGGGGTGTTTCCATCCCCAGCAGACGGGTCACTCCGCGGTACATGGGGTAGGAAGCCAGGGCCAGGGCCCGCAGCCGGTACCGTTTTTCAAAGGATTCCAGTTTGGGCAGGCTGGCGAACCCCCGGAGCAGGATGCCGTTGGCTTTGGGTTCGTCCTTGAGCACCTCCCGGGCCTTCTTCAGGAAGGCCTTGACCACCCGGGCGGTTTCCCGCGACTTGAAGTCGAGGCCCTGAGGTTCCAGGGGAAACGCGCCCTCCTTCTGGGGATCGGTATCCGGCAGGTTGGCCCCCAGGCCCTCGCCCCGGAACACGACCACGAACCGATGTTCCTTGCCCGGCTCCAGCAGGATCTCCACATCCTCAATGCGGCGGATATGGGCCCGGAGTTTGTCCACCAGGCGCTTGCACTCCTCGCTGGAAATGCGGCCGGCGCGTCGGTCCACAACCCGGCCTTCGGCGTCCAGGGTGGCGAAGTTGCCGCGGGCCGCGACATCGCCGGGCCGGAGTTCCATGCCGATGCCATAGGCCTCCAGCACGCCACGCCCGATCTCATGCTCCACGGGGTCGTAGCCGAAGAGGGCCAGGTGGGCCGGTCCGGAGCCCGGTGTGATCCCCCGGGCCACGGGAATCGTGAGGCCCAGGGCCGATTGTCCGGCCAGTTCGTCCAGATGGGGCGTATGGGCGGCCTCTAAGGCGGTTTTGCCGTCGTGCTCAGGATGGGGCACACCGCCCAGGCCGTCGGCCACCAGCAGCAGGATCCGCCCCCCCTGCTCCTTCAACACCTCCTTCAAAACGCGCCGGTTCACGGCACAGCCTCCTGTTTTGCGGCCTTACCGGTGGAGCACTTCCTGGAACAGGGCCTCGGTGTTGGTTGCCTGGGCCAGCAGATGGGCGGCGGTTTCCAGAACCGGGTCCCGCTTCAGGGCGAACCGGTACCGCCCCTGCATGCCCCAGTACTTCTCGGCGATTTCCAGGGAGAGCCAGTAGCGGAAATCGTCGCGGGCCTGGTTAAACTCCTCGTCGGTGAAGTCCAGGTCCTTTTCCTGCCGCAGATAGGTGCGCAGCTCCTCCAGCACGGCATCGCTGATGTTCAGATCCGAATCCTGCCGGATTTCGGGGTGTTTCTGGTGGAACCGCACGGCGAAGTCAAAGAGCGCACCCTTCGTGACCGCCTGAACCACCAGTTTCGGGGGTTGCGGCGGGACCACCACCGTGTCCGGCGTGATGCCGCCGCCTCCGTACACCGTGCGGCGGAGCCGGAGCGTGTGGTAAGCCGGCAGCGTGTCGTGGGTTGTGGTGTCGGCCTGCAGCGAGTCCAGGTCGTTGAGGCTCTTGCGGGGCCGATGGATGCACCGGCCGGAGGGCGTGTAGTAGTAGGCGGTGGTGAGCTTGAGTTCGTAGCCGTAGCCCAGGGGATAGATGCGCTGCACCGATCCCTTGCCGAAGGTGGTGTCGCCCACGACCACGGCCCGGTCCCAGTCCTGCAGGGCGCCGGAAACGATTTCCGAAGCCGACGCCGACCCCTGGTTCACAAGCACCGCGACGGGCACGGTATCCGGGATCTCGGGGCCGAAGGGCGCCCGAAGCACGGTGTCGGCCTCAGGGATCCGGCCCCGGGTGGACACCACGATGCTGCCCTCCGGCAGGAACAGGCTGGAAACCCGGAGGGCTTCCCGGAGCAGGCCGCCGGGGTTGCTGCGCAGGTCCAGCACGAACCGCCGTGCGCCCTGGGCCCAGAGGGAGTCCAGGGCCGCCTTCACCTCCCGGCTGGCCATTTCCGAAAAGGTGGTGAGCCGCACATAGCCGATGTTATGGTCCAGCAGGGTGTAGAAGGGCACGGCGTGGATCTCAATGATGGCCCGGGTGATGGTGACATCAAAGGGCTCGTCCAGGCCCGGCCGCTGGATGGTGATGGTTACCTTTGTGCCGGGCTTGCCCCGCAGCAGTTTGACCGCCTTCTGCAGTTTGATCCCGCGGGTGGACTTTCCTTCAATCTTGATGATCCGGTCGCCCGCCCGCAGGCCGGCCCGGTACGCCGGCGTACCCTCAATGGGGGCGATGACCGTGAGCCAGCCGTCCCGGATGCCGATCTGGATCCCGAGGCCCCCGAACTTTCCCTGGGTCTGGACCATCCACTCCTGGGACTCTTCGGGGGTCAGCAAGGCGGAAAAGGGATCCAGATCCTGCACCATCCCCTGAATGCTGGACTCAATGAGTTTCACGGGGTCTTTTTCGGTCACGTAGGTGCGTTCAATGCGGACCAGGGCGCGGGTGAACACTTCCAGCATCTGTCGCTTTGTGATTTTCTGCTGGTAACTGTCGTACAGCGTTGCCCCGAGGGCACCGATCACCAGGGCAAGGAGAAGGCCCACAGAATTTCGCAGGTGTCGCTTCATATCAGGCCAATTTTACGGAACCCCGGCGGCCGTTGCAATGAACGCCTTGAAAATGCAGGCCGTTTCGGCGTCGGCAACTCAGGGGTATAATAGGCACAATGGGCCGATTTGTGGGCAAACCCATCCCAAGGATTGACGCACGGGACAAGCTCCGGGGAACCCTCCGGTATGTGGCCGATCTGAAAGTGCCCGGGATGCTCCATGGCGCCGTGTACCGCTCGCCCGTGCCCCATGCCCGCCTGAAGGGCGTTCACCTGGACCCCGGGTTTCCCTGGAACGAGTTTGTGGTGGTCACGGCCCGCGATATTCCCGGCGAGAACCGGAACCCCATGATCCTGCCCGACCAGCCGTTCCTGGCCGAGGATCGGGTGCGGTACATCGGCGAGCCGATCCTGCTTCTGGCCCATCCCGATCCCCGGCGTCTTCGGGCGGCCTTCGCCCATATCCACCTGGACCTGGAGCCCCTGCCCGCGGTGTATGACCTGGAAGACGCCCTGCGCCCGGATGCGCCCCGGGTGTATCCGCCTGACAACCTCTTTGTGAAGTACGAGATCCGGCGCGGAACCCCCGAAGCGGTGTTCCGCCAGCCCGGCGTACAGGTCGTGGAGGCCACCTATCGCACCGGCTTTCAGGAGCATGTGTACCTGGAAACCCAGGGGATGCTGGCCCTCTACCGCCCCGGCGACGACATCAAGATCGTGGGCAGCATGCAGTGCCCCTTTTATGTGCGGAACGCCCTGCGCGCCCTCACCGGCGGCCGGGAGGTGGAGGTGGAACAGGCGCCCACGGGCGGAGGCTTCGGCGGCAAGGAGGAGTACCCCTCGCTGCTGGCGGCCTACGCTTACCTCCTGGCCCTGAAGGCCCGGCGGCCCGTGCGGATCGTGTACGACCGCCACGAGGACATGGCCTATACCACCAAGCGGCACGCGTCCGTGGTGCGCCACCGCACGGCCATAGGCGCCGACGGCCGGATCCTGGCCATGGAGGTGGAGGTCTATCTGAACGCCGGCGCCTATGCCACCCTGAGCCCGGTGGTGCTGGCGCGGGCGATCCTTCATGCCACCGGGGTGTACCATGTGCCCGATGTGGTGATCCGGGGCTATGCCGTGGCCACCAATCTCCCTCCCAGCGGCGCCTTTCGGGGCTTCGGCGCTCCCCAAACCCTCTTCGCCCTGGAACGGCACATGGACTTCCTGGCCCGGAACCTGGGGCAGGATCCCATAGCCTTCCGACGGCGCCATCTGCTCAAGAACGGCCAGGCGTTTCCCACCGGCGAGGTGATGCAGCAGGCTGAACGGGTCCAGGCCGTGTTCCAGCGGGCCCTGGAGGTATCCCGGTACCGGGAACGCCAACAGGCCCTTGAGGCCTGGAACCGGCAACATCCGAACCGGCGGCGCGGCATCGGCCTCGCCCTTTTCCTGCACGGCGCAGGCTTTACCGGCAGCGGCGAAAAGAAACTGGCCTCCCGGGCCCGCCTGGTCCTCCTGCCCGACGGCACCGTGGAAATCCGCATCGGCAGCGTGGACATGGGCCAGGGAACCCTTACGGTGCTGAGCCAGATCGTGGCCGACGTGGTGGGCGCGCCCCTGGAACGGGTTCGGTATGCCACCCCCAACACCCGGTACAACGCCGACAGCGGTCCCACCGTGGCCTCCCGCACCGTGATGGTGGTGGGGGGCCTCCTGGAACAGGCGGGCCGCCGCATCCGGCACCGGCTGGAGGCCGCCCTCGGCCGGCCGCTGGAGAAACCCGAGGACTACGAAGAGGCGGTGCACCGGCTGTTTGAAGCCGAGCCCACCGCCCTGGAGATCACCGAGGCCTTCCGATTGCCCCCCGGCGTGGAGTGGGACGAGGAACGGTTTCAGGGCAAGGCGTACCTGGACTACGCCTGGGCCTGCTATGTGGCTGAAGTGGAGGTGGATCTCACCACCTACCAGGTGAAACCCCTGAAGTTCGTGGCCGTGCAGGATGTGGGCACCGTGGTGAATCCGTTGCTGGCCGAGGGTCAGGTGCACGGGGGCGTGGCCCAGGGCATCGGCTTCGCCCTGATGGAAAACCTGGAGGTTAAGGACGGGCGCTTTGTGGAAAGCCGCCTGGCCGAATACATCGTGCCCACGGCGCTGGACCTGCCCCCGGAGTTTGAGGTGGAGTTCCTGTACCGGCAAGGCGACCGTCCGCGGGGCCTCGGGGAACTGCCCATGGACGGCTCCCCTCCGGCCGTGATCAACGCCGTGGTCCACGCCCTGAACACCGAAATCCACCGAATTCCGATCACGCCGAGCAAACTCTGGCACCTGCTGCACCCGGAGGCGCCACGGTGAAGATCCGGTTTCGGTTGAACGGACGCTGGATAGAAACGGAGGCCCAGCCCTTCCAGCGGGCGCTGGACCTCCTGCGCGACACCCTGGATGTGATTTCCGTCAAGGAGGGCTGCGGCGAGGGGGAGTGCGGCGCCTGTTCCATCCTTTACAACGGCAAGCAAGTGCTCTCCTGTTTGCTGCCGGCCGTTCAACTGGACGGCGCCGAGGTGTGGACCGCCGAGGGGCTTCTGGCCACTCCCCTGCTCCGGGCCTTTGAAGAGGAAGACGCGCTGCAATGCGGCTTTTGCACGCCGGGGTTCGTGGTGGCCGCCTATGCCTATGTGCTCAACGGAGGCTCCGAGGATGCCGCCGAGATTCGGCGGGCTCTGGCGGGCAACCTGTGCCGCTGCACCGGCTATACCCATATCCTCCGCGCCGTGCAACGGGCCGTAAAGGAGCATCATGCTTCATCTTCCGAAAAACGAGGCTGAACTGCTGGAGATCCTGAGCCGGTGGCCGGTTCAGGCCTTCTGGGCCGGGGCCACCGATCTCTCCGTGGCTCTGCAGCGGGGCCAGGTGGACCTGAGCCCCGAAAGCCACCATGTAGACCTCCATGCCCTGAAACCCCAGTGGAACGAGATCCGGGTCCACCACGATGCCTTGGAGATCGGGGCCCTTACCACGGTGGCCGACCTTCTGGCCTCGCCGCTGGTGCGGGACCTGGCACCGTTGCTGCACGCGGCGGCCCGGGAATTCGGCAGCCCGCCGATCCGCAACATGGCCACGGTGGGCGGCAACCTGGCCAACGCATCTCCAGCGGCCGACCTCTGGCCTCCGCTTCTCGTGCTGGAGGCCCAAATCGAGCTCCTTTCGCCCCGGGGGACCCGCAGGGTGCCCCTGGAGGCCTTTTACACGGGCTACCGCCAAACGGTCCGGGAACCCCACGAGGTGATCCGGCGGATCCGGATTCCGTCCGAATCGCTGGAACTCCCGTTTTACTACCGAAAGGTGGGGCTTCGCCAGAGCCAGGCCATCGCTGTGGTCTCGCTGGCCGCGGTGCGCACAGCCGAAGGCGCGGTTCGCATGGCCGCCGGAGCCGTGAACCCCACCGTGCAGCGGCTGCGTTCGGTGGAACTTTTGCTGAACGCGGGCGAAACGCCGACGCCCTCCACGCTGAAGCAGGCATTGGCATCCGATATCCACCCCATCAGCGATGTGCGGGCCACCGCAGCGTACCGATTTGCCGTCACCCTCAAC
>JALXEF010000165.1 GCA_027069855.1 Caldifarciminota bacterium | reverse complement strand
ACCGTTCCCTGCCGGGGTTTCAGGACCTGTTCGTAGAAGAACCGCACGAACCCATCCACTCCGGGTTTTACCGGGTCCTCGCCGCCGAAGACACCTTAGCCCGGTTCACCGTGGTGTGCCCGACCGAGGAGTCCGACCCCCGGGTGGCACCTCCGGAACGCTGGCACCAGATGCCGGGCGTCCGGGTGATGTCCCTCCGCCAATTCCTGAAACTCCGGAGCGTGGCCCTGGCCCCCTGGCTGTTGGCACTGGCCCTTTTGGCCCTGGCTCTGGAGGCGGTGCTGTTGCGGCGGTAAGGGCCGGTCAGCCCTTTACGGTGCCGGCCGTCAGCCCTTCCACGATGCGGCGCTGGAACACAAGCACCAGCAGGATCACGGGCAGGGTGACCACCACCGAGGCCGCCATGATGGAGCCCCAGGGAATCTCGTAGGGGTTGGCCCCGCCAAAAAGGGCGATGGCCACGGGCACGGTGCGCACCCGGTCGCCCACCGTAAAGGTCAGGGCAAACAGAAACTCGTTCCAGGCCGCCATGAAGCCCAGCAGGCCGGTGCTCACCATGCCCGGCGCCGCCAGGGGCAGCAGGATGCGCCAGTAGGCCTGGAACACGCCGGCGCCGTCCACATAGGCCGCTTCTTCCAGTTCCGGCGGCAACGCCCGGAAGTACTGGGTCAACACCCACACCGTGAGGGGCAACACGAACAGGAGGTACGACAGGATGAGGCCCAGGTGGGTGTTGAAAAGGTGCAACGCCCGGAGCAGCACAAACAGGCCCGAAAGGATGGAGATGTGGGGGAACACATTCATGGAGAGCACCAGGTAGAGCACGGCCCGCCGGGGCGGAAAGGGCAGCCGCCCCAGGGCATAAGCCGCGAGCGACCCCACGAGAAGCCCCAGCAGGGTGGTGCCTCCGGCCACGATCAACGAGTTCAGAATGTTCCGGAGGAACCGGGTGTGCAGGAACACATTGCGGTAGTGCTCCAAGGTGAACGCGCGGGGCCAGAGTTCCAGGTGGGGCGAAAACAGAGCGGCCGAGGGTTTGAAAGACGAAATCACGGCCCAGTAAAAGGGAAACCCGCAGTAGACCAGGAGCAGGATGACCGCTGCGGCCAGGCCGAGCTTACGCATAGATGCCCTCCCGCAACTGCCGGGCGTACAGCACGGCAAAGCCCAGGATCAGGAGCAGGATCACCACCGAGAGAGCCGAGCCGTAGCCCAGTTCCTGGAAGTCAATGAGCACCCGGCGGGCATAGACCGCCAGGGTTTCGGTGCGGCTTCCGCCGCCGGTCATCACATACACCAGGTCAAACACCCGCAGGGCGTCCACGGTGCGGAAGATCACGGCCACGAGCAGGATGGGCCAGAGCAGCGGCAGGGTCACGAAGCGGAACCGCTGCCAGGCGCCGGCGCCGTCCATTTCGGCGCTTTCGTAGAGTTCCCGGGGGATCACCTGCAGCCCGGCCAACAGCAGCAACACCATGAAGGGCGTGGTCTTCCACACATCCACGAGGATCAGGGTGGGCAGGGCCGTGGCCGGCTGCGAGAGCCAGGCCACCTTGTGGGGCAGGAGGCCCAGCGACACCCCCAGCAGGTTGACCACCCCGTAGATGTCGTGCAGCATCCAGCGCCACATCTGGGCCGACACCACCGTGGGGATGGCCCAGGGCAGGAGCACCACGGCGCGCACCCAGTTGCGGCCGGGAAAGGGCCGGTTCAGGAGCAGGGCGATGGCCAGGCCCAGCAGGGTTTCCAGGGCTACGGAAACGACGGTGAACACCAGGGTGACCCAGAGGGCCTGGTGGAAATCGGGGTCGTGGAACAGGAGGTCCAGGTAGTTTGCAAGGCCCACAAAGCGCCAGGGTTCGGTGGCGCTCAGGGTGGCGTCGGTAAGGGAATAGAAGAACACCTGGCCCAGGGGAAAGGCCGCCACCAGCAGGAACGCCGCCAGGGCGGGCAACAGGAACAGCCAGGCTGTGCTGCGTTTTGCCACCGAGCCCATGTTACCGGCGCAGGATCCGTTTCAGGCGGCGTTCGGCGTCGCGCAGGGCGTCGCGGGGTGTCGCCTCGCCGGTGAGCGCCCGGTGCACGGCCGAGTAAAAGGCCTGGGACACGCGGTTATAGCGGGCTCCGGCCACGGTGGAGGGCCGGGCCACGGCGTTTTCCAGCACCTTCAGCACATCCCGGAACCAGGGCCGCACCCGGAGCACCTCGGGGTCCCGGTACACGGCCGGGCGCGTGGGCAGCAGGGAGAGTTCCAACGAGCGTTCCCGCTGAAGTTTGTAGGAGGTGAGGTAGCGCACCAGGGCCACGGCCTCCTCCGGGTGCCGGGAGTACCGGGACACCATCAGTTGCCAGCCGCCCAGGGTGGCGGCGTGGCGGCCCAGGGCCGAGGTGTCGCGGGGCAAAACGGTTACCCGGAACCGGCCCCGGATCGGGCTGTCGGGCTGGTTCCCCAGGTTGTAGGCGTAAGGCCAGTTCCGCATGAAGGCCGCGTTGCCGGTTTGCCACACATTGCGGCTGTCCTCTTCGGCGTAGTTGGTCACCCCGGGCGGTGTGATCCAGCCGATCCAGCGGCGTGCCCGCGCCACGGCCGCGACAGCCCGCGGGTTGTTCACGGTCACCCGGCCGGTGGAATCCAGGATGGTGCCGCCCCCGTGGGACACAAGCCACTCCAGGGCGTCGCAGGTGAGCCCCTCGTAACGCTTGCCCTGCCACACGAAGCCCCAGAAGTCGGGGTTGCCGGCGGCCCGTTCGCCCTCCTGGATCCGTTGGGCCATCTGTTCCAGTTCGTCCCAGGTTTCCGGCGGCCCGGGGTAGCCGTACTTCTCCAGGAGGTCGGTACGGTAATACAGGAGCCCGGCGTCGGCGTAAAAGGGGATGGCCACGAGCTTGCCGCGCACCGTGTTGTTGTTCACATAGGCCGGAAAAAAACTGTCCAGCGTGGCTTCGGAAAAGTAGGGCAGGAGGTCCAGGGCGTGGGGGGCGGCGATGCCGGGCCAGATGACATCAATGGTGTACACATCCACATCCGGGCTGTGGGCGGCCCAGTACTGCTGGAACAGGGCCAGGCGGGCATCGGTTTCGGCCGGGGTGTCAATGTACTCTATGCGGTTGCCGGTGGCGCGGGCCCATTCCTCGGCCTTTTGCTTCACCCAGTAGCCGATGCCGCCCACGGCCGTGGACGGCCCGGCGATGCGAAGGGTCACGCCTTCGGCGGAAAGCAGGGCGACCGCGCTCAAAAGGAGCACGAGGCGCTTCATGGGGCCTCCACCTTGAGGTGCCGTTCCACGGCCTGCACCTTGCCCTCAAAGGTCAGGTCTTTGTCGCGGCGTTCGTCCATTTTGATGACCGTGGACACGCGCACGGCGCCCTCCCGGAACACGGCCTCCTGCATCTCGCGGATCAGCCGGAACACCTCGTCGGCCTCGCCCAGCAGGGTGGTGAACATGGGGCCGATCTGGTAGGCCACCCGGTTCTGGTTCCGGAGCACCTTCAACGCAGCGGCCACATAACGGCTGACGCTCATGCCGCTGCCCACCGGCGAAATGCTGACGGCTGCCATCACCCTGGGCATTGCTTGCCTCCTTTTGTGTATTCTGATTTTGCAGGACCCCGGCGTACCGGGCACCGCCCCGGGTTGCGGGAACCCCCGGGTGGGAGTATCGTACGGTTATCCTCTGCCGGAGGCGACACCATGGGTGTGCGAAAGACCCTGTACTTCCGAAAGCCCGAGAACCTGGAATGGGCGGTGAGGTACACCGGGGCCCGAAGCGTGTCGGAGGCGGTGGAACAGGTGCTGGAGGAGTTCCGCCGCATCGTGCAGGAGCGGCGCCGGAACGCCCTGGCCCGGGCGCACGGCGTATGGGCCGAAGACGAAGCCGTGGAGCAGACCCTTCGCGAACTTCAGAAAGGGTGGGGGCCAGGGCATCCCGAAGAGCTCTGAAGGACACTTCGGCCCTGGTACACCGGCTCCCCCGATCACGGCAAACATCAAGGAGTTCCGGCGGGTTCCGGGCCTTGTGGTGGTGCAGGTTTCGTAGCGGTCCGGCCGTCCTTAGAGATTCAGCCGGTACACGCGGTACCGTTTGTACAGGTACCCGCCCATGAACTCGGTGGCCCGCAGGATCAGGTAGTTGTCCTCCAGGAGCCAGGAAACCTCCACCCAGCGGTACCGGTCCCGGTACTTCTCGCCGGACTTCACCAGGTGGTAATACAGCATGGAATCCACGCCCCGCTTGCGGTAGCCCCGTCGGATGCCCAGGGTGAACACGCGGAGCCCGTCAATCTTCCGACGGTGCCACAGGAACTTCAGGATACCGAAGGGAAACAGGCGGCCGTTCAGCGGCTTGATGGCCTGGTTGAAGTCCGGGAGCACCACCGCGAAGGCCACCGGGGTGCCGTGGTGTTCCACGATCTTGGCGAGGTCCGGGATCACCACCCGTTTGAGGTCCGTGGCGATCTGATAGATCTCGGCGTCGGTGAGGGGCACGAAGCCCCAGTTGGCCGACCAGGCGTCGTTGTAAATGGCCATGATACGCCGAACCTCGTTGCGGAAGTCGCGCAGGTTGATGTCGCGGATGGTGAACCCCTGCTCGGCCGCGCGCTTCATCAGGGGTTCCAGGCGCTGCAGGATGCGGTGGGTGCGGCTCCAGAAGGCGTCGTCCAGGTCAATCCGGTAGGCCAGGAGGTCCTTGGCCTTTTGAAATCCGTAGGACTCCAGGAGTTCGGGGTAATAGGGCGGGTTGTAGGCCATCAGGAACACGGGCGGCATCTGGAACCCTTCCACCAAGAGCCCGGCGATGTCGTTGGTGCTGAAACTCAAGGGGCCCAGCAGGGTTTCCATGCCCCGCTGCCGGTGCCATTCCACCACCGTGTCAAAGAGGGCATGGGCCACTTCGCGGTCCGGAACACTCTCAAAGAACCCGAACTGGCCGGTGCGTTCGTCGTGGAATTCGTTGTAGTTGTGGTCAATGTGGGCCTCAATGCGGCCCACGGGCTCGCCGTCGCGCAGGGCCAGGAAGAGTTCCACCTCGGCGTGCTGGAAAAAGGGGTTGTGACGGGGGCTCAGGTGTTTGCGTTCCTCCGAGAGCAGGGGCGGCACCCAGTAGGGGTCGTCCCGGTAGATCTTCCAGGGGAGCCGCAGGAAGGCTTCCCGTTGTTCCGGGGTTCGTACCGGAACCACCTGCACCTTGGGCATGGAGGCCTCCTTTCTCAGGGAAGGACCACAAAGCGGGCGGCCGGGTGTTTTTCCGGCGTCGTCAAAAAGTACACGCCCGCAGGCAGGCCGGGCAGGGAAAGCGCCACCCGACCGCCGGAAACCCGCCGGCACAGCACCCGCCGACCGGCGGCGTCAAAGATCAGCAAAACCCGGGGACCGGGCACCTGCACCTCCAGGCGTTGGCGGACCACGGGGGTCAGGATCCGAAGGCCGGGGCCCGGGGTGCCGCCCGGGGATTCCTCCACGGCATAGGGCAGGGTGCCGTTGATCATCAGCAGGCGGCCGTCGCGCAGGCCCACCAGGTAATCGGGCGACGCATAGAGGTCCACAGTGGGCACCACCTGCACATCCTCCACCGGTGCCCCCTGGGGCCAGGAGAACACGGGCGTGCCGTCCCAGGCCTGCACCCCAAACAGGGTGTTGTTGGTGTAGCCGGTGCCGAACACCACCACCGGAGAGGCGTCGGGATACACGGTGTCGATTGGGGCCACCGCGGCGGCGAACACCATGTCGGGCGTGTTGGCGAGCCACAGGAGCTGGCCGGTGCGGCCGTCCAGGAGGTACCCGTGGGACACGGTGCCCGAGGGCACCACTTCGGGCACCTCGTCGTTGTTCTGGTCGGGCACGAGATCCAGGTCGGTACAGAAGGAGCCCGCATTGAAGGACCACAGCACCTGGCCGGTGGCGCTGCTCAAGGCGAACACGCCCAGATTGCTGCCGGCCACGATGTCCGGCGCCCCGTCCTCATCCAGATCGGCCAGGGGTTCCACGGTCCACACGGCGTCCAGGGGGCTTTGCACCTGCCACAGGGGGGTGCCCGTGGCGCCGTCCAGGAGGAACACCCGGGCGGCGTCGGGCGAGCCGTCGCCCGTGCCGCAGGCCACCTCGGGAATGCCGTCGCCGTTGATATCCGCAATGGCCCGGGTGCCGAACACGGCATAGCCGGTGAGCGCCCGCCATACCACCTCGCCGGTGGCCCCGTTCAGGCAGAACACGCTGCGGGGGCCGGTGTTGTAACTGTCGTCGCCGGTGGCGGCCAGGGCCTCGGGGACGCCGTCGCCCGTGAGGTCCACAAAGGGCGCCACCTCGTACACCCAGCCGCCCTGGCCGTAGGCATGGGTGTCAAAGGTCCAGAGAGGTTGGCCGGTGCGGCCCGAGATCGCGTGCACCGCGCGGTCGCCCCATACGGTGCCGAGGAGCACATCCCGGGTGCCGTCGCCGTCCATATCGGCAAAGGCCAAAAGGCCGCGCTCGGTGTAGGTGGTACCATAGGAGAACCGCCAGAGCACCTCGGCTGGGCCGTCCGCGTTGCCGTTCACGCAGTACAGGGTGTCGTTCTCCGAGGAGCCCAGCACCTCGGCGACCCCGTCGCCGTTGAGGTCTTCAAACAGCCGAACCGCCCGGAAGTGGGTCCACAGGTCGCCGCTCACCTGGAGTTGCCAGATGACCGCGCCCTCCTCCAGGCCGCCGGCCCGCCAGCCGCCCTGGAGGATCACCCGGGCGGTGTCGTGGGCCGGGTCGTTGCTCACAATAAGCAGTCTGCCGGGGGCGAGGTTGCTGTCGGGCCGGGGGGTGGCGTGGTACCACAGCGGCAGCAAAAGGGTGTCGCCGGGCGCCACGGTGAGCGGCAGGTCCGGTTCCGGCCACAGCCGCCAGCGGTCGGCGGGATCGGTGTTCAGGGCGTAGATCTCCAGCGGCGCGTTGCCGGGGTTCACCACGGGCAGCCAGTGGCGCACGAAGGCTCGGGCCCGCGGGGTGCCGTAGTCCACCAGGGTTTCGGGCAGGAAGATCTGGGGGCCGGTGGCGAGGCCCTCCCCCTGCAAGTGGAAGCCCACCCGGGGCCACAGGGGGTCGTTGGTCGCAAGCCACAGGGTGTCCAGGTAGGCGCCGGGGGCTGGCGGAGCGAAGCCGAAGTGCAGGAGTTCGGTGGCGCCGGCCGGCACGGTGTCGGGCAGTGGGTTGCCCAGGAAAAAGGCGGGCTCGCTGTTTTCCGCCGGGCCCAGGACAAGGGGGGCGGTGCCCGTGTTCTGGATCTGCAGGTCCCACCACGCCGTATCCGACACGGTCACCTGGCCGAAGTTCACGAAGGTGACCGAGGCCGAGAGCCGGGGTGTGCCGGGGCCGTAGGGGTCAATGCGGTACAGGGCGAAGCCGCCGTTCCAGGAGGGCGGCGCCGCAGCCACGAGCCACAGGGCCTCGCCGTCCCAGGCCAGGCCCCGGGGATGGCCGGTGGGGCTTTCAAAGTGCTGCAGCGGGGTGCCGGTCGCCGGATCCAGTTCCCAGATCCATTCGGGGTCGCCGTCGTTGTCGTCCATGGCGTTCCACAGGCTGCCGTTGCCGTAGGCGAGGCCAAAGGGCTGCAGGCCTCCGGCCGGAATCGTGTCCACGGCAACGCCGGTATTCGGGTCCACCCGGTACAGGTTCGGGTAGGTGTTCGGGTAGTAGATGGACACCCACAGGGCTTCGCCGTCCCAGGCCAGGCCGCCCACATAGTCGCCGGCGGCGAAATCGGGCACATACAGGGAGTCCAGCAGGGTGCCGTTGAGACTCATCCGGTACAGGTACCGGGAGTCCCAGCGGTACGGGGCCACCCACAGGGCTTCGCCGTCAAAGGCCAGTCCGTGGTTGGAGGGATAGGGAAAGCCCAGGGTTTCCAGCACCTGGCCGGTGGCGGTGTCCACCACGGAAAGGGTGCCGGTGTAATCGTCGCCCACCACCAGGTGGCCGTTCACAAAGGTGAGGCCCCAGGCGTACAGGCCCTGGTCCGGGCCCGGGGCGGGCAAAACCTTGAGCAGGGTTTCGGCTTGTGCCAGGCCGAGCCCTGCCAGAAGGAGGCTCCACCACAAGAACCGTTGCATGCTTCACCTCCTATGCTCGCCGGGTTCCGGCGAGAAAAGCCGTGAAAGTTTCTTCAGGGTTTCTAAGGTTTCCCGGCGCCCGAGCCGGGCCAGGCGGATGGCCCGTTCCACCACATCAATGGACCGTTCGTACACCCGGCGGTTCACGGGATAGGGGTAGCCGTCCTTGCCGCCGTGGGCGAAGCTGTACAGCGCCGGGTCTTCAAAGGACGGCCGGGCGCCGTAAATCAGATCGGCCACCATGGAGAGCGCGCGCAGCGTGCGGGCTCCCACGCCCTGGATTCCCAGGAGGGTTTCAAAGTCCTCGGGCAGCCGCTCGTAGGTTTTGAGCAGGGTGCGGTACAGGTTCTCCGGCCGGATGTCCTCGCGGTACACGGGGTGATGGGCCGGCAACCGGTGCTCGCGGATTCGGCGGTACGCCTGCACCACGCGTTCCGGCGGTTCCCGGGTGAGGTCGGTCACTACGGCCCGGGTTTGGCGGCTCCGGCGGGCCACCAGGTTCAGCACGGCGCGTTCCCGCCGCTGGGCCGCAATGCCCGTGTGGGGCTCCTCCGCGAAGGACCGCAGCCCCTCGGAACTCCAGTGGTACCGGCGGGCGTACCGGGTTTTGGGGTTCATGCCCTGCTGGATCACCACCCACCGGCCCTGGGGCGTGAACACCATCACATGGTGATACAGTTCGTAGCCGTCCTGCAGGGCGGCGGAATCCACCTTGGCCACAAGCCGCGAGGTGCGGATCAGGGGTTCGGGCGAAAAGCCGTAGCGTTCCGCGTAGGCCTGGATCTCCTGGGGGGTTTTGCGGGAGGTGCGGCCTTTGCCTCCGGCCACAAGAAGGCCCAGGTCGCGCTGTCGCAGGGCCTCCTTGATGGCGCCCGTGGTGGTCGTGGAGAGCCCGGAGGAGTGCCAGTCAAAGCCCAGGAGGGCGCCAAAGGCCTGGAACCACAGGGGATCCTGAAGCCGGCGCAGGGCTTCCTCCGGCCCCAGGTCCACCACGATGGCCTCCAGGATGGCGCCGGCCAGGCGCACCATCCGCTGAAACAGCCATCGGGGGGCGCGGCCGTAGTGCAGGGGCAGGTCCACCACACCGTGCCGCCGCATCATCGGGCCTCGGGCAGGGTTGTGAGCAGGGCCAGCACCACCCGGCCGAGCACCAGGGGCCGGGCGTCCGGCCGATCTAAGGGGATCTGGCCGTGGTCGGCGTCCTGTAGGAACAGGCGGGTGCCCTGGCGGCGTACCCTCTGGAGCCCGATGCCGGCCTCGGGCCGATAACACAGCACCGCATCGCCCGGCCTCAGGGTTTGGGGGTTCCGTTCCAGCACCACCAGGCCCTCGGGCAGGCCCAGGGAGCGGCCCGGCAGGGCGAACAGGCGGTCCGGATCCACCGGGCCATCCAGGAGCCAGCGGGGGAGTTCCACGAACCGTACCGGGGTGCCGGCGCCGTAGGGCGGCAATTCCTGCAGGTTCCACACCGGAATCCGCAAACAGTCGGCGCAGGCGTCCACGGGCAGCGCGCCCCGGCGGCCGCCCTGCCATTCCAGGTAGCCCTTTTTCTGGATTCTCTGGAGGTGGCGATACACGGTGCTGTGGCTTCGGAGGCCCAGGGCCCGGGCGATTTCCCGGAGCGACGGCGACCGTCCGTACTGCCGCCGATACCGAACAATGAAATCCAGCACCTGGCGCTGCCGCGCCGTCAACCCCTTCATCAAGCGTAGGTTATACCCGCCCTCGCAGGGATTCAAGGGGATTTCCCCATCGTTGCACCAGGGCAGGGTGCCCCGGACAGGTACGGAGGATGGAAACGCTGGGCCCTGGAGAGCGCCTGGTTCCTTTCACGGGCGATCTTTCCTTCCTGCAAGGAAAGATTGGCGAGGATCTTTCCTGGAAATCAGGAAACCCGGCGGACCCTCCCGGCACCGGTGTTGTACCATTTAAACACAACCCCGGAGGTGAAAACATGGCACAGGTTTGGCAGGGACCGTTGGAGAAACTGGATGCCTATCGCTGGCGGATTCCCAAGTCGTACAAGCCCTTTATGCGGGTGGACGGCATCATCTACGCCAGCGAGAAACTCATTGAGCAGATCCGCAAGGACCAGGCGCCCGAACAGGTGGCCAATGTGGCAAGCCTTCCCGGCATCCTC
>JALXEF010000164.1 GCA_027069855.1 Caldifarciminota bacterium | reverse complement strand
GGCACAGGTTTGGCAGGGACCGTTGGAGAAACTGGATGCCTATCGCTGGCGGATTCCCAAGTCGTACAAGCCCTTTATGCGGGTGGACGGCATCATCTACGCCAGCGAGAAACTCATTGAGCAGATTCGCAAGGACCAGGCGCCCGAGCAGGTGGCCAATGTGGCGAGCCTTCCCGGCATCCTCAAGTACTCCCTGGCCATGCCCGACATCCACTGGGGCTACGGGTTCCCCATCGGTGGCGTCGCCGCCATGGATCCCGATACCGGCGTGATCTCGCCCGGCGGTGTGGGCTACGACATCAACTGCGGCGTGCGCCTGCTGCGGAGCGACCTCACGCTGGACGACCTCAAG
The DNA here is from genome assembly GCA_027069855.1 of Caldifarciminota bacterium. Lineage (GTDB taxonomy): Bacteria > Hydrothermota > Hydrothermia > WGAB01 > WGAB01 > WGAB01. Next base: position 2,773 of record JALXEF010000164.1, on the reverse strand, counting down.
CCCTACCTGGACCGCCTGGCCGATGCCCTGTTCCGCAATGTGCCGGCCGGCGTGGGCGTCGGAGGCCGGGTGAAGGTGTCCAACCGCGAACTGGAAGAGGTGATGGTCCGCGGCTCCGCCTGGGTGGTGGAGAAGGGCTACGGTTGGGAGTCCGACCTGGAACGCACCGAAGCCTACGGCCAGTTGAAGGGGGCCAATCCGGACGCCGTGTCCAAACGAGCCCGCGAGCGGGGCCGGCCCCAGCTGGGCTCCCTGGGCTCGGGCAACCACTTCCTGGAGGTGCAGGTGGTGGAAGAGGTGTACGATGCCCGCGCGGCCCGGGCCATGGGGCTCTTCAAGGGCGGCATCACCGTGATGATCCACTGCGGCTCCCGCGGCTTCGGCCATCAGATCTGCGACGACTACGTGCGCACCATGGGCCGGGTGATGGAAAAGTACGGCATCAAAGTGCCCGACCGGCAACTGGCCTCGGTGCCCATCCAGTCGCCCGAGGGCAAGGCCTACTTTTCGGCCATGGTGGCCGCTGCCAACTACGCCTGGGCCAACCGGCAGTTCATCACCCACTGGGTGCGGGAATCGTTCCGCGAGGCCCTGAAAAAGGCGCCCGAGGCCCTGGGGCTCCACATGGTGTACGATGTGGCCCACAACATCGCCAAGTTTGAGGAGCACGAGGTGGACGGTAAAAAGCGCACCGTGCTGGTCCACCGCAAGGGTGCCACCCGGGCCTTTCCCAAGGGCCATCCGGAACTGGCCCCGGTGTATCGCCCCATCGGCCAACCCGTGCTGATCCCCGGCGACATGGGCACCAACTCCTATGTGCTGGTGGGCACGGAAACCGCCATGAAGCAGTCCTTTGGCTCCACCTGCCACGGCGCCGGCCGGGCGTTGTCGCGGGCAGCCGCCAAGCGGGCGGCCCGGGGCCGCCCCATCATTGAGGAACTGCGGGCCCGGGGCATCGTGGTGCGCGCCCACACCATGAAGGGCCTGATGGAGGAGATTCCGGAGGCCTACAAGGACGTGAGTGAGGTGGTGGAGGTGGTGCACAACGCCGGGCTTTCGCGCAAGGTGGCCCGGCTGCGGCCCGTGATCGTGGTCAAGGGCTGAGCCCCCGCCATGGACCCCGCCCTCCGGCTGGAGAAACTCCGGCGGACCTTTGACCCCTGTGTGCAGTGCCCCCGCGCGTGCCGGGCCCGGCGGCTCCAGGATGAAGTGGGGGAGTGCGGCGTGGGCCGGCATGCCCTGGTATCCTCCTACGGCCCCCACTTCGGCGAGGAGCCCGTGCTCGTGGGCACCCGCGGCTCGGGCACCGTGTTCTTCGCCGGGTGCAACCTGCGCTGCGTGTATTGCCAGAACTACGAAATCAGCCAGTGGCGCCTGGGAAACCCGGTGGGCGCCCGGGAACTCGCCGCCATCTTCCTCCGGATTCAGGCCATGGGGTGCCACAACCTGAACCTGGTGACCCCGTCGCATGTGGTGTACCCCATCGTGGAGGCCCTGGAACTGGCCCGGGCCGAGGGGTTCCGCCTGCCCGTGGTCTATAACACCTCGGCCTACGATTCCGTGGCCACCCTGCAGCTCCTGGACGGGCTCGTGGACATCTACATGCCCGACACCAAGTACATGGACCCCGAGAAGGCGGCGCGCTACTCCGGCCGCCGCGACTATCCCCGGGTGATGCAGAAGGCCCTGAAGGAGATGCACCGGCAGGTGGGCGACCTCGTGATCCGCAACGGCCTGGCCGTGCGGGGCCTTCTGGTGCGGCACCTGGTGCTGCCCAACGGTCTTTCGGATACCCGGCGGGTGATTGACTTTCTGGTGGAGGAGATCTCGCCGGACACCTATCTGAACCTCATGGACCAGTACTACCCCACCTACCAGGCCCACCGGTACCCGGAGCTTTCCCGCCGCATCACGGCCCGGGAGTACCGCGAGGCTGTAGAATACGCCTTGAACCGCGGGATTCACCGCGGCATTCCCTTTGAGGACCTGAAACATGCGCGTTTTGGGCGTTGACATCGGCGGCACCCGCATCAAGGCCGCGCTGCTGGAACACCGACAGGTGGTGGCCCGCCACACGGTGCCCACACCCCAAGAGCCCCGGGAGGTAGTCCAGCAGATCGCGCAATGGGCCCGGGAGATGGCCCCGGTGGCCGGGATCGGCGTCGGGGTGCCGGGCATGGTGGACGAACACGGCATCGTGCGCCTACCCCCGAACCTACCGGGCTTTGACGAGTTTCCCCTGAAGCAGGCCCTGGCCGAAGCCACCGGGCTGCCGGTGCAGGTGGAAAACGACGCTGACCTCTATGCCCTGGGCGAGTGGCGGTACGGCACGGCGCGGGGAAGCCGCTTCGCCCTGGTGCTGACCCTGGGCACCGGGGTGGGCACCGGCATGATCCTTGACGGCCGGATTCTTCGGGGATTTGAGGGGCGGGGCGGCGAAGGCGGCCACATCGTGGTGGATCCCGACGGCCCCACCTGCTACTGTGGCAACAGCGGCTGCCTGGAGGCCTATGTTGGGGAGGTGCACTTTGTAGAGCACGCGCGCCGCGTACTCCGGCGGGAGGGCGAGGCGCCGCCCGAGCCCCTGAAGGCCCTTCAATTGGCCGAAATGGCCCGTCAGGGCCATGAACTGGCCCGGAGCCTGTGGCAGGAGTACGGCCGCTGGCTCGGCATCGGCCTGGCATCGCTCATCCATGTGCTGGGCCCGGAGGTGGTGGTGCTGGGGGGCGGTGTGGCCGGGGCCTACGACCTGTTTGAAGGTGCCCTGCCTCGG
>JALXEF010000163.1 GCA_027069855.1 Caldifarciminota bacterium | reverse complement strand
TACCTCGCCCTGGCGGGGGTGCTTTTCGTGGACCTCTACCTGTTCGGGCACGCGTTCCACCTGGGGACCACCGATCCCCGGCGGTACTTCGCCCGGAATCGGTGGATCCAGACCTTCCAGGACGCACAGGCTCAACACTTCACCCGGGTCAGCATCCGTGCCCCGGGCCACATCCTGTTGCCCCGGAATATCGGATCCCTGTATCGGCTTTACACCCTGGAGGGCTACAACCCCCTGATCCTGGAGCGCTACAGCCGGGTAAAGCAAAAGGGCAGGGTGCCCCGGGAACGGGTGCTGGACCTCTACAGTGCGGAGTTTGCGCCGGATCCCACCCAGGGGTTCCGCACCTTCGCCCGGAGAACCACCTACCTTCCCCGGGCCTATGTGGTGTTCCGCTACCGCGTGGCCGACACGGCCCAGGCGCTCCGGATTCTGCGATCCCAGGACTTTGATCCCCGGCGGGAGGTGATCCTGGAACAGGAACCCGGGCTTGCCATTTCGGGGCCCGACACCCTGGTGCCGGCCCGGATTCTGGAACTCGGACCCAATCGGATCCGGGTGGAGGCCGATGTGCCCGCCAACGGTGTTCTGGTGCTGGCTGAGAACTACTATCCGCTGTGGAAAGCAAGGCTGGACGGTCGGCCGGTGCCGGTGATCCCGGCAAACCTGGCCCAGCGCGCGGTGGCCGTTCCCGCCGGGCACCACAGCCTTGAGTTTTATTACGATCCGGTGTACTTCCGCTGGGGGCTGGGAGGGTTCGTAGCAGCACTCCTGGTGGCCCTGGCGCTCCTATTTTGGCCCGTATCCCGTAAACGGAAGGAGGTTTCGTGATGCACACGCTGGGGCTTCTGGTTCTGGGGTTTGTTTTCGGAGCGGCTTTGCGGTATGCCCGCTTGAATCGGTTTGACACCATCAGCGGCCTGGCCATGCTGCAGGATTTCACGGTGGCCAAGGCGATCGCTGTGGCCATCGGCACCGGCATGGTGCTGATTCACCTGGAGGTGGCGCTGGGGTGGGCCTCGCTGCATATCAAACCGTTGCTGCTGGGGGGTGTGGTACTGGGAGGCCTGGTGTTTGGCGTCGGCATGGCCATCCTGGGCTATTGCCCGGGGACCCTGGCCGTTTCGGTGGGCGAGGGCTCTCTGGACGCCCTGGCGGGCATCGTGGGCGGGCTGCTCGCCGGCTGGTTGTTCACCCTGTTGGTCCCTGTGATGACACCTCTCCTGGGCCCGAACCTGGGGAAGCCGGCGGCTGCAACGCTGCTGGGATGGGCTTCGGTGGCGCTCTGGGTGCTGGTTCTGGTGGTGACCGGAGTCCTGTGGAGTGTGGCCTTTGTTCTCCATCGCTTGGACCGGCAGCGGGATGCCCGCTGGCTCGTGGCCGGCGTCGTCCTGGGGCTTCTGGAGGCTCTGGTGTTCCTCAAGGGCGTGGAAAACCGCCCCATCGGTGCCAGCACCGCCTATCCCTATCTCGCCGATCTCCTGACCGGAACCACCGGAAACGCTTATTTCCACAAAATTGCCCGTTCGGGAGCCTGGGAGGCGGTCTTTCTGGCCGGGGCCCTGCTGGCAGGCCTGGTGCTGTCGTTGGTGCGACGGGAGTTCCGCTGGACCGTGGTGCACCGTCGCTGGCAGGAAACCCGGGGCGCCGATCCCCGGAGCCGGCTCCTCTGGGCCTTTGTGGGCGGGTTTTTCCTGGTGTTCGGGGCCCGGATGGCCGGGGGATGCACCAGCGGCCATATCCTTTCCGGTGGGTTGCAACTGGCCGTCAGTAGCTGGGTGTTTATGGGAACCGTAGCCGTAGGCCTGGTGGCCACCGGCCACTGGTTTTACCGTGCCGGACGGTCCAAGACAGGAGGTGTGTAATGGAACCCCTGCCGGGTTTTGACGAAATGCAGGTGCGTCGGCTGGAATACGCCGTGATGAACATGAAGGGGTGGCTCAAGTTTCTGGGGATCCTGAATATTGTGGGCGGTGCCCTGTATGCCCTGACCCTGGTGGGCCTTTTGATTGCCTGGTTGCCCATCTGGATGGGGGTGCTGCTGGTTCAGGCGGCGAACCGGGCCGACCGGTACCTGGCGCTCCGGGATCCCGAAGCCTTCGTGGAGATGATGGAAAAATTCCGTACCTTCTGGGCCCTCCTTGGGATCCTCACGCTGATCGGCCTGGTGGCGACGGCCATCGCCTTTTTCGCGGCCTTCTCCAGCATGAGCTGGCTCAGCCAGCAGATGATGACCCTTTAGACGGGGCTCCGTCTCCGGCCGGCCAGTTGGTCCAGATAGCCCGCCAGCACACGGGCCTGATGGCGACGGGAGTATTCCTCGGGCGGCTTGAAGCGGAGGCCCTTCAGCGGGCGGAGCTCCTGGAGGATCTGCACGATCTGCTTTTCCTCGTTGGGCAGGAATACCACGCTTTCGCTTTTTCTGGCCACCCGTGAGGCCTCGGACCACGGCGGCGCCTGGAAGAGCACCGGCTTGCCCGAGCCGATGTACTCGTAGAGCTTCATGGAGGCGGTTTCATAGGGGAAGACGAACCACAGGGCGTCCGCCTGGAGCATGAGCCGCGGCACTTCCTGGTGCGGCACATAGCCCAGAAACAGCACCCGGTCCTGGAGGCCGTGGCGTTCCACGAAGCGGTGCACTTCGGCGCCGGCCTCGCCGGCGATCACTAACTGAAACCCTTCCAGATGCCGCAGGGCCCGCAAGAACGCCCACACACCTTCCCCCTTGTCGGCCAGCACTCCGGTGTAGAGGATGACGAAGGCGTCGGGCCGGGTTCCTGGGATCCGTTCGCCGGGCTCCAGGCGAATCTGAAACATCTCCGGATCGTACCCGTGCTCAATGAGCACGGCCCTGGGCCCCAGGTGGATGTTTTCGTACACCTTCAGGGGCAGGTCGGCTTTGCGGACGATCAAGCGACGGATGCGAGTGTTCAACGACCGATGCAGGGGCGAAGGGACCCGGTGGCCGGTGGGCCACAGGTCGGTGAAATCGGCCACCCAGGGGAGTTTGAACCGCTCTTTGAGGATCAGGGCCACCAGGTGGGTGGTATAGGGGGGCGACACCGAATAGAGGGCCTGGGGCCGGAATTGCCGCACGATGCGGCTTCCGAGGAGTGCTGCAAAGGGCAGCCAGGGAACCCGCGCATCCGGAACCAGAAAAAAGTTGAGCGTAAACCGGCTCAGCCGCTCGTTGCGGAGGCTCAACTGCACCTGCTTTTTGCCCAGAAGGTAAAGGATTCGGGAAAAGTCCAGGGATTCGGACCGGAATACCCGCATCCGCCGGGCCTCAATGGCCATCCGGGGGTCCCGTGCATAGTAGGCAATGTCCTTGACGGTGAGGATCAGAGGCTCCCAGCCGAACTCGGGCAGGTATCGGGCAAAATGATAGGGTCGCTGCACCCCGGCCATGCCCAGGGGCGGAAAGTAGTAGGCCACCATCAGTACCCGTTTCACGCTCTCACTCTATCTCCTTTGTAGCAAACGCGGAAACCCCTGCGGCCGGGGTAGCCGTTGGCATAGAGTATACGTCGCCATCGCCTTCCGTGGGAGGGCCGTGGAAGAGGCGGATCCTTCTTTAACCATGCCCTGCTTTCGGCCGTGATAGAAAATGGGTTCCGAAATTTGCCGCTGAAGCGGCTCTTGCCGGGAAAGCCCGGGGCCGCCTCGTGTATAATTGGCCCCGCAATGAAACTGCTCTTCGTGGGCCTGGCGGTGCTTCTTTTGAATCTGCCCTTCGGCTTCTGGCGGGGCGGCACCCGTAAGTTCTCGCCGGCCTGGTTTCTGGCCGTGCATCTGCCTATTCCTGGTGTGGTGCTCCTGCGGCTCAAAAGCGGCCTGGGGTTCCACTGGACCACCTATCCCGTGATGGTTGGCGCCTATTTCCTGGGCCAGTTTCTGGGCGCCCGCTTGCTGGGCTCCTGGCGTCGGTGCCTTCAACTGGATTCCGGCTGGTGCCGGTTCCTGCGCGCCTCCTGAACCTTCGCCCCTTTGCGGGATCGCGTTAAAATACTTTCCCGGAGGTGAGAAACCGTGAACCAGGTAAAAACCCTGTTTCTTCTGGCCCTTTTGACTGTGTTCCTGGTGGTCCTCGGCGACTGGGTGGGCGGCACCCAGGGCATGACCTTTGCCCTGATCCTGGCCGGGGTCCTGAACTTTGTGAGCTACTGGTGGTCGGATAAAATCGTGCTGACCCTGTACGGCGCCCGGCCCGTGTCGGAGGCCGAGGCGCCGGAACTCTATGCCATCGTGCGGGAGCTGGCCCAGCGGGCCGGCATCCCCATGCCCCGGGTGTACATCGTGCCCACCGACCATCCGAACGCCTTTGCCACAGGCCGGAGCCCCTCCCATGCGGTCGTTGCGGTGACCGCGGGCATCCTGAAGCTCCTGAGTCCCCGGGAGCTGCGGGGGGTTTTGGCCCACGAAATCGCCCACATCAAGAACTACGATATGCTCATCGGCACGGTGGCCGCGGTGCTGGCCGGGGCCATCACCTATCTGGCCTATATGCTGCGCTGGGTGGCCTTTTTCGGTGGCGGCCGGGACGACGACCGCGGCAATCCGCTCGCCTTCCTGGTGATCTCCATCGTGGCCCCGATTGCGGCGCTGCTGGTGCGCCTCGCTGTGTCCCGCGCCCGGGAGTTTGAGGCCGACCGTACCGGAGCCCTCATCTCCCGCGATCCCCTGGCCCTGGCGTCGGCTTTGCAAAAGATCTCGGCCTATGCCCGTCGGATTCCCCTACCCGCCACCAATCCGGCCACTTCCCACCTCTTTATCGTGAATCCGCTCCGGGGCCAGGGCCTGGAGAGCCTGTTCGCCACCCATCCGCCTGTGGAGGAACGGGTGCGCCGGCTCCAGGAAATGGCCCGGCAGATGGGGGTGACGGCGTGAGCATCGGTGCCACCGGGCTTCTGCTCCTGCAACTCGTGGGCACCTTTCCCTACGGCTACGATTCCCTGGCCGTGTACCAGGTGCCCGGGCCGGACACCGTCACCCTGATCACCCTGTTTTCCCTGCCCCCCAAGATGTTGCTCTATCGGCAGAATTCCCTGCCGGGCACCTACCTCGCCAGCATCCGGTACGCGGTGGAAATCCGCGATGCCGGCGGCCGGGTGGTGTGGAGCGATTTTTCCGAAAACTCCTGGAAGGCCCAGGACTTTGAGGCCACGCAGGGCAGCGCGCCCCTGCAGCTCCAGCGGGTTTATCGCCTTCCCTGGAGCCCCAGGTACGAACTCCGGGTTACTGTGCAGGACCTGAATTCCCAGCGGACCCTGATGTCCTACCAGCGCTCCTTGACCACCTACGCCGGCCCGCCCTATGTGAGTGACCTGATCCCTCTGGAACCCTCCCGGTTTCTGAAGGGCCAAAAGGTTTTGACCAACACCGTCCGCGACACGGGCCGTTTCCTGGTGTTTGTTCGGTGGCGCGAGGTGTCCGATTCGGCGTTTTTGATCTGGAAAGTGGACGATTCCGTGGTCCAGAGCCGGTGGACCGGTACCACCGACTGGGATACCCTGGGTGTCCGGGTGGACTCGTTGGCCTTCGGCGCCCATGAGGTGCATCTCCAGTTCCTGGATCCGGCCGGGAATCTCCTGGCCGAGCGACGCCTGGGGTTCCAGGTGACCGGGGTCACGCACCTCACCGAACGGGAGTTTGCCCATTATCTCTTTATCCTGACCCACCTCTTTCCCGGTGATTCGCTCCTGGAACGCCTGAAAAAGGTGGAAACCCTCCGGGAACGGGATTCCCTGTGGATGGCCTTCTGGAAACAGCGCGATCCGACGCCGGGCACGCCACGCAACGAGTTCCTGGATGCCTTTCTGGACCGGGTGGCCTATGCCGATGCCCATTTCTCGGTGGGTCGGATCCGGGGGTCGCGGACCGACCGGGGTCTCGTGTACATTCGCTTCGGCCCGCCCGACGAAATTGAGGAGCACACCCTGGAGTGGGGCACCAAGGATTACCAGATCTGGTACTATTACGACCTGAAACTGCGGGTCGTGTTTGTCGACGAAGGAGGTTTTGGCGACTATGTTCTGGTGGCTCCTACTTTCTCTCAGCTTTTCCAGTACTGAGGCGCTGCACCGGCCCGTGACCTCCACCGGCACTGTGCATTTCCTGGTGGACTACGCCCGGTTTGAGCGGCAGGACTCCCTGTTCCAGGTGGAGGTGTACTACCTGCTGGACCCTTCGGGCCTGGGCAACGCGTCGTCCTACGAAGTACAGGTCAAACTGGAACGGGAGGGAGCAAAGCCCTCTACCAGCAACTGGCAGAAGAAACTGCAGCCCGGCCATCAGGGGCAGGTGGTGGACTACTTCCAGCTGTACCTTCGGCCGGGCACCTACCGGCTTCAGGTTGTCCTGAAGGCAGGCCAGGCCCAGGGCCAGGCCGATCTGACCCTGCAGGTACCGCCGCCGGGCACGGGCCTGCGCTGTTCCGATATTGAACTGGCTCTGGATCTGGTGCGGGACAGCCTGAACCCCTTTTACAAACACGGCGTGGCCGTGATCCCGAACCCCTCCTGGACCTATCGGCCCCCCAACCAGCACCTGGCCTACTATGTGGAGTTCTACGGCCTGACCCCGGATACCGGCTACCTGGTGCTCAACCAGGTGGTGCAGGACACAGCCGGAACCCCGGTGCTGCGCGTGAAACCCCACCTGATCGCCAAGAATCGCCGTCGCTCGGCTCCCTGGGCCGGCTCTCTGGCTCTTTCGGCCCTGGCGCCGGGCCTGTATAACCTCCGCCTGCAGATCATTGATCTGAGCACCGGCCAGCGGGCCGAGGCCCTGCACCCCTTCTTCTGGAATCCTCCCGCTCTCCAGGTTCCGGAGGTGGACAGCACAACGCTGGCCTATCTTTCCTTCATCGACTACTTTGCCAGCGAGAAGGACATGGCTGAACTGCGTTCCCTCCACGATTCGCAGGGCCGGACGCTGTTTCTGCTGAAGTTCTGGAAGCGGTTTGATCCCGACCCCGATACGCCGGAAAACGAGTTTCTGCCCGAGTTCATCCGACGGGTGCGCTACGCCGACGAGCACTTCACCGAGGGGCGGAAACTGGGCCGGTACACCGACCGGGGCCGGATCTACATCAAGTACGGGCCACCCGATCAGATTGAACGCAAGAGCCTGGCCTTCGGCGAACGCGATTCCGAAAAGTGGATTTACTACCAGCGGGGTACCATGGAGTTTGTGTTCGTGGATCTACAGGGCAACAATGTTTACGAACTCGTGTACTCCAGCATCCCCGAGGAACCCTCACGGCCGGATTGGCGTCGGATTCTGCGCCAGGACGAGGGAGGCTTTGATTTTTGAGCCCTACGGAACGCCGCAGGCGGGGGACCAGCGCCGAGGATCTGGCGGCCCGGTATCTGGAACGCCAGGGGATCCGCATCCTGGAGCGGAACTTCAATACCCGCCTGGGGGAAATCGACCTGATCGGCCGGGAGGGCGATGTACTGGTGTTCGTTGAGGTCCGGAGCCTCTCGGCCTCGGCGGAGTTCCATCCCTTTCAAACCCTTACCCGACGGAAACTGGAGCACCTGAGGAGGGCGATGGAACTCTACCTGTACCGCCGGGGCCTCTCGGGTAAAGTGCCGGTGCGGCTGGATGTGGTGGCGGTCATCTGGAGCCACCCGCCCCGCATTGAACACCTCCGGGACGCCTACCGGTGGTAGCCGCCCCCTTGACCACCTTCGGGCCGGGCTTCTATAATAACACGGCTGGATAGGAGTGCCGGGGTGGCGGAATTGGCAGACGCGCTGGGTTCAGGACCCAGTGGGAGCAATCCCGTGGGGGTTCGAGTCCCCCCTCCGGCACTTTTCTTTTTTAGACCCATCAGGCAAGGAGGTTTATGATGGCATCCATGTCCAAGGACGAAATCTACGAGATTCTCCGAAAAGTCATCGCCGAGGAACTGGAAGTTGAGCCCGATAGCGTGAAACCCGATGCCCGGTTTCAGGAAGACCTGGGCGCCGACTCTCTGGACCTCGTGGAACTCACCATGAAACTGGAAGATGAGTTCGGCATCAAGGTGCCCGACGAGGATGTGGAGAAACTCACCACGGTCCAGAGCGTCGTGGATTACATTTACGACAAACTGAACCAGCAGGGGACTTCCGCGGCCTGAGGTCCCCCCGCCTCTTTTTATGAAATCCCGCCGTGTAGTGGTAACCGGCCTGGGGACGGTAAACCCCCTGGCCCATGAAGTGCCTGCCTACTGGCAGGCCCTGCTCAAGGGAGAAAACGGCATCGGCCGGATCACCCGCTTTGATGTCACCGGCCTGCCGGTTCAGATCGCCGGTGAGGTTAAGGAGTTTGATCCCCTTAAGAGGCTGAGCCGCAAAGAGATCCGCCGGCAGGACCTTTACACCGTGTTCGCCCTGTACGCCACGGCCGAGGCTCTGGAGGATGCAGACCTGCTGGGCCATTTTGACCCGTACCGCGTGGGTGTGCTGATTGCCTCGGGGATCGGCGGGGTGATCACCCTGGAACAGGAACTGCGGAAACTCGTGGCCCAGGGGCCGGCCAAGGTGTCGCCCTTCCTCGTGCCCATGATGATCCCGGACATGGCCTCCGGTGCGGTGGCTATAAAGTACGGGTTTAAGGGGCCCAACTTCTGTGTCGTTTCCGCCTGCGCTTCTTCCACCAATGCCATCGGTGAGGCTTTTCGGATGATTCAGCGAGGCGATGCCGATGTTATCCTTACCGGGGGTGCCGAAGCCCCACTAACCCCCCTGGCCGTGGCCGGGTTCAGCAACATGCGGGCGCTTTCCACCCGCAACGACGAGCCCGAACGCGCATCCCGGCCCTTTGACGCGGAGCGCGATGGGTTCGTGATAGGGGAGGGGGCCGGCATCGTGGTGCTGGAATCCCTGGAGCACGCCCTGAAGCGGGGTGCTCGGATCTACGCCGAGATCACCGGCTACGGCGCCACGGCCGATGCGTACCACATTACCGCACCCCATCCCGAGGGCGAGGGGGCCTATCGGTCCATGGCCCTGGCCCTGGAATCGGCCGGGTTAAAGCCCGAAGACATCGGCTACATCAATGCCCACGGCACCTCCACGCCGCTGAACGATCGCATTGAAACCCAGGCCATCAAACGCCTGTTCGGCGAACACGCGTACCGGATCCCCATTTCCTCTACCAAGTCCATGATCGGCCACCTGCTGGGAGCCTCCGGCGGCGCCGAATTCATTGCCACGGTGCTCTCGGTGTATCACCAGAAGGTGCATCCGACCCGAAACCTGGAACACCCGGACCCCGAGTGCGACCTGGACTATGTGCCCGAGGGGGCCCGGGAGGTGCCGATCCGCCACGCGCTCACCAATTCCTTCGGCTTCGGCGGCCACAACGCCAGCCTGATCGTCAGCCGGTTTGAGGGCTGAAATGCCCCGCCTTCACGCCACCACGATCCTGGGCATCGTTAGGGATGGCCAGGCCGTTATTGCTTCCGACGGCCAGGTGACCCTCGGCACCACCATCCTTAAGCATCAGGCCCAGAAGGTGCGGAAACTGTACCGGGGCCAGGTGCTGGCCGGCTTCGCAGGGGCTGCAGCCGATTCCCTGGCCCTGTTTGAACGGATGGAGAAGAAACTGGAGGAGGCCCGCGGCCAGCTGCCCCGCGCCGTCGTGGAACTGGCCAAGGACTGGCGGTCGGACCGGGTGCTGCGCCGCCTGGAGGCCGTGCTCGCGGTTCTGGACCGTGAACATGCGTTTATCGTGTCGGGCTCCGGAGATGTGATTGAACCCGAAGACCGCATTGTGGCCATCGGCTCCGGAGGGCCCTATGCCTATGCCGCCGCCAAGGCCCTGCTCCGGTTCGCCGAGTTGCCCCTGGAACAGGTGGTACGCGAGGCGCTGGCCATCGCCGCTGAAATTGATATCTACACGAACCAGCACATCACCCTGCTGACCCTGTGAACCTGCTGTTCTTGGCCCTGGTGGCCCAGGTCCATCTTGCCCTGCAACACCTCACCTATCAGGACCTTTCCCAGAGCGTTCTGACCCTGGAGGGGAAAAGCCCCTGGGGCCAGGGTGTGGCCAGCCTTCACCTGAAGGACGACCGATTTCTCCAGCGGCAACGGCTCCAGTGGGAGGGTGCCTGGCGCGCGAAGCCCTGGCCCCTTACCCTCCGATGGAGCCATCTGTGGGAGCACCGGTTGCGCCATCGTTCCCAGCGAACTACCGGCGAGGTCCGCGTGCTGTGGCGCCGGGGCACCTGGCGGGTGGAACCCGGCCTCCTGGGCCAGCGGTTTCGCACTTCGCCCGAAACCCGGTACGATGTGGGGCCGCTGCTACGGGCCCGGGGCACCCTGCTGCAGGGGCAGGCAGACCTTTTCCTGCGGTACACCAGCCTGTTTCGCCGGGCGTCCTTTGGCTGGCAGCGGGAGGG
>JALXEF010000162.1 GCA_027069855.1 Caldifarciminota bacterium | reverse complement strand
CCCCCGTACGCCTGGCCGACTGGCACCGCCTGGGCCCGGATTTCCACCGGTACCTTTTGGTCCTCCTGATCTTCACCTTGGGCAACGCCTCGGATGCCTTTCTCGTGCTCAAGGCCCGGGCCGTGGGCATCCCCCTGGCCTGGATCCCCGGCCTCTGGATGCTCTTCAACGGCATCAAGATGGTGCTGTCCACGCCCTGCGGCGTGTTCTCCGACCGCTACGGCCGGCGGCGCACCATCGTGATGGGCTGGTTCCTGTACGGGCTCGTGTACCTGGGGTTCGCCCTGGCCACCGAAGGCTGGCAGGTGATCTGGCTGTTTGCGGCCTACGGCGTGTTCTACGCCCTTACCGAAGGCGTTGAACGGGCCTTCGTGGCCGACCTCGTGCCCGAAACCCTGCGCGGCACCGGCTACGGCTGGTTCCATCTCACCGTGGGCCTGGCCGCCCTGCCGGCGAGCCTCCTGTTTGGCGTGGTGTGGAAACAGTGGGGAAGCGGTGCCGCTTTCCTTGTCGGCGGAGCCCTGGCCTGGCTGGCCCTGGGGCTGTTCGTGCTGCTGGGGCCGACCCGGCGCTGAGGGTTACCGGTTCAGCTTCTTCTGTACCTTCTGCTGCAGCGTTTGCAGGAGATCGCGGAACCGCAGTTCGCCGGTGAAGGTCAGGATCCAGAAGAAAAAGCCCACCGCCCCGATGCCCAGGCCGTACCACACGAGGAGCGGCAGGGCTTCCTCCCACCGGTAGCGCACGGCCACCAGCGCAGCCGCCGGCAGAAGGGCGAGGCTATAGGCGGCCCAGAACTTCAGGGGCAGGCCGGCGGGAAACCGCCGCCGACTCGCCAGGAAGATCAGCAGATTCAGCACGAGATACGACAGGAACGACGCGATCGCCGAGCCCACCATGCCCAGGTGCGGAATCAGCACCAGGTTCAGGGCGATGTTCAAAAGGGCCGCCAGGAAAATGAAGGCCGCAATGGGCCGGGTGGTTTTGTGCACGATCAGACCGGTTTGAAAGAGTTGCTGCAGGCCGAACAGCAGGAACCCCATGGCCACCCAGGGCACAATGATGTATCCCCCCACAAAGGACTTGCCCAGCAAAATACGCAGCACATCGTGGGCCAGGAAGGACAGCAGGAACACGGCCAGGGTTGCCACGGCCAGATAGGTGCTCAGGAGTTGCCGATAGGCCCGGTGGGTCGCCTCCGGCCCCTGCTCCTCCCACAGCCGCACAATGAAGGGCCAGTAGCCCAGGAACAGGATGTTGACCAGGATCATCATGGATCGCTCGGCCAGGAAATACGAAGTGGCATACACCCCTACCGTGGCAAAGCCCTTGAAGTGCTCCAGCAGAAACCGGTCCGAAAGGTGCAGGATCCAGGTGGAAAGATTGCCCAGGGCCAGGGGGATGCCGTAGCGCACGGCCCGCCGCAGCAGCGCCGTTTCGTAGCTGAAGGGCCGCCAGGCCCACCGGCCGTCCACGGTGAACCGCCAGAGCCAGGGGAGCACCAGCAGGATGGCCAGGATGTTGCCCATGAGCAGGGCCTCCACGCCCACATGGAACACGAAGATCAGGGTCAGGTTCAGGCCGATGGTGAGCACCGTCAGGGTGAGGTGGGCCGCGGTGTACCCCAGGGCCCGCTTCTGGATCCGCAGGTAGTGGTAATTCATGTTCTGGGCCGAAAGCAGCGGAAACAGCACAAGCCCCCAGAAAAAGAGATGGCGGAGGCGCTGCAGCAGGGAGATCTCCGGCCGCAGCAATACGGCCACCCCCAGAATCAGCAGCGAGGAGACCAGCCAGGTGGTCCAGATGGTGGTGTTGAAGAACGGAATCTTCCCGCGCTGCTCGTACTCCGGATAGAATCGGATGATGGAGGTGCCGATCCAGCCGTTGAGCAGGGTCATGACATTCACCACCGCCAGGGTGATGGAGTACATGCCGTACTGCTCGGGGGAAAACACCCGGGTGTAAATGGGGATCGCCAGAAAGGCCCGCAGGATGGGAGCAAGTTGGGAGGGGGCGTACTTCAGCAGGTCCACCAGCAGCTTTGACAGCATGGGCTCGGTTTCCTTTCCTTGGGCGAAGGGGCCCTCAGCCGGAGGCGACCGCCGCCTCCTTCAACCGGTAAAACAGCACGGCCAGATCGGCCGGCGAGATCCCGGGGATCCGGGAGGCCTGGCCCAGGGTGCGGGGCCGGTACCGCTGAAGCTTCTCCCGGGCCTCGTTGGAAATCCCCTGGACCCGTGTAAAGTCAAAGTCCCGCGGGATCTCCACCTGCTCCATCTTTTGAAGCCGCTCGGCCTCCCGCAGCATCCGCCGAATGTACCCCTCGTACTTGACCTCGGTTTCAATGCGTTCGGCCAGGTAAAAGGGCAGATCCGGCGCCAACCCCGCCTCCTGCAGCGCCCGGTACCTCACCTCGGGCCGCTTCAGGTACTCGTCCAGGGGCACGGGCTCCGAGGGCACGGGCAGGCCCACCCGCTCCAGGGCCCGGCGATGCCGATGCGGATGCACCCGTTCCCGCTTCAGCCGCTCCAGTTCCCCCTGAACCCGCCGCCGGTACTCCTGGAACCACTGGTACTCGGCCTCGGAAATCAGGCCCAGTTTGTAGCCGTAGGGCATCAGGCGGTCCACCGCATTGTCCATCCGAAGAAGGAGCCGATACTCGGACCGCGAGGTAAACATCCGGTAGGGTTCGTCGGTACCCTTGAACACCAGATCGTCGATCAGGGTGCCGATGTAGGCCTCGTCGCGCCGCAACACAAAGGGCGGCTGGTGGTCCAGCGCCAGCACGGCGTTGATGCCCGCCACGATACCCTGGGCGGCCGCCTCCTCGTAGCCGGTGGTGCCGTTGATCTGGCCGGCCAGGTAGAGCCCCCGAACCCCCTTGACCTCCAGGTTGGGTTCCAGTTGATGCGGATACACAAAGTCGTACTCAATGGCATAGCCGGGGCGCAGGATCCGCACCCGTTCCAGCCCGGGCATGGTGCGCAGCATCCGCAACTGGATATCCTCGGGCAGGGAGGTGGAAATGCCGTTCAGATAGTACTCGTAGGTGTTCCGGCCGTCGGGCTCCAGGATGATGCGGTGGGAGTTCCGGCCCGGAAACTGCATCAGTTTGGTTTCAATGGAAGGGCAGTAGCGCGGTCCCTTGCCCACGATCTCGCCCGAGTACATGGCGGAAAGGTGCAGCGACTTGAAGATGATGGCGTGCGTTTCCGGGTTCGTACGGGTGATGTAGCAGAGTTCCTGTTCCTTGCCGGGCAGGATCGGGTTTCGGAAGGAAAACCCCCGGGGTGGGATGTCGCCGGGCTGGGGCTCCAGGCGCGAGAAGTCAATGGTTCGGGCATCCACCCGGGGCGAGGTGCCGGTCTTGAACCGGCCCATTTCCAGGCCCAGGGCCTTGAGGGAGTCGTACAGCCGATAGGCGGCGAATTCGCCGGCACGGCCCGCCGGATACTTCACCGTGCCGATGAAAATCATGCCCCGCAGAAAGGTGCCGGTGGTGAGCACCACGGCACCGGCCCGGTACTTCATGTCGGTGATGGTGTTGACCCCCACCACCCTGCCCTGCTCCACCAGCAGTTCGGTCGCCTCGGACTGCAGGAGCACCAGGTTTTCGGTCTGCTCCACCACCTGCCGCATGTAGTCGCGATAGGCCTTGCGGTCCACCTGGGCCCGCAGCGACCACACCGCCGGCCCCTTGGAGGTGTTCAGCATCTTGAACTGGATCCCGGCCTCGTCGGTGGCCCGGCCCATCTCGCCCCCCAGGGCATCAATCTCCTTTACCAGGTGGGCCTTGGCGATGCCGCCGATGGCCGGATTGCAGGACATCTGCCCGATCCGGTCAATGTTCAGCGTGATCAGCAGGGTGCGGGCCCCCATGCGGGCGGCCGCCAGGGCCGCTTCAATCCCTGCATGGCCCCCGCCGATCACGATGACATCAAAGGTTTCGGGGAAGGTGGGCATAGGCGTGGATTATACAGCCGCAAGGCTTCGGTCCTTCGGGCGAGGGCGTAAAATCAAGGCAAGAACCAGGAGGTGCAGCATGTTCCAGAGAATCCTCGCAGCCCTGGATGCACGCCAGGTTTCCGCCTACTTTCTCCAGGGGATCGCCCAATGGGCCAGGGCCTTTCAAGCCCGGCTGATCCTGCTCCATGTGGTGCCCCAGGAGGAGTTCGTGCCGCCCACCCTGCAGGAGGTGTTCAGCCAGACCACGCAACGGGTGCGGGCCGAGATGGACCAGCGCCTCGCCGAACTCGCCGAGTCCCTCCAGAAAAACTACGGGGTGACGGTGGAGGCCACCTGGATCCGCATGGGCATCCCCCACAAAGAAGTGGTGGCCGGGTGCCAGGACCAGGGGTGCGACCTCATCGCCATCGGGTACCGCCTGGGAGACACCTCCGAAGACCTCGGCAGCACCGCGTACCGGATTCTCACCCGGTCGCCGGTGCCGGTACTGGTGTATCCCCATCGGCCGCCCACCGAACCCCGCAGGATCCTGGTGCCGGTGGACCTCTCCGAAACCTCCCTGAAGGCGCTGGAAAAGTCCTTTGAGGTGGCCCCGGTGTTCGGGGCCGAGGTGGTCGTTCTCCATGTCATTGAACTGCTGGAATCGCTGGCCCCGCAGGAGGCGCAGGCCCGGGTGGAACGGGAGGTGGAGGAGATCCTGAAGCGCCGTTTGCATCAGGTTGCCGGCTCGGTGCCCTACCGGGTCCGCATTGAACGGCGGTACGAGGCCCTGCCCGGCATCCTGGACGCCATAGAGGACGAACAACCCGATCTCCTGATCATGGCCTCCCACGGCCGGTCGGGGCTGCAGCACTGGCTCATGGGCAGCGTGACGGAAAAGGTGCTGCGTTCGGTGGAGGTGCCGGCCCTGGTGTTCAAGGGATAGGCTGTTTCTGTTGACCGAACGGGGAAAATCCCGTAAATTCAGGGCATGGAACAGGTTAGCCCCACCCGAATGAACCTCCTGCTGAAGCGGCGGCAAATCAAGATCGCCCAGCAGGGGGCTGCATTGCTCAAGAACAAGCGGGACGCTTTGCTGAACGAGTTCATGGGGCTCATCAAGCCCCTGCTGGAAGACCGGCGCAAGCTGGACCAGCGACTTCGCCACGCCCTGGTGTTCCTGGCGCGTACCATGGGCGTGGACGGGCCGGAAACCCTGGAGTCGGTGGCGCTGGCCTCGCCGCCGGCCCCGCCGCTCAAGGTGCAGGAGAAGCGGGTGTGGGGTGTGAAACTTCTGGACATTGACGCACCGGAAATGGTGCGTTCGCCGCTGCAGCGGGGTTATGCGCCCGTGTCGGTCTCGGCCCGGGTGGACATGACGGCCGAGGCCTTTGAAGAGGTGATTGACCTCATCATCCAGGCGGCGCCCAAGGAGATCCGGCTCAAGCGCCTGGGTGAGGAGATCAAAAAGACCACACGGCGGCTTAATGCCCTCGAGCAAAAGCGCATTCCCGAACTCAAGGCGCAGGTGGCGTTCATCCGTCAGGTGCTGGAAGACCGGGAGCGCGAGGACAAGTTTCGGATGAAGAAACTCAAGGCAAAGGGAGGCGAAAACCATGGCGCATAAAAAGGGCATGGGGAGCACCCGGAACGGCCGGGACTCCATTTCCAAACGGTTGGGTGTGAAACGACACGACGGCCAATTCGTGCGGGCCGGCCACATCCTCGTCCGCCAGCGGGGCACCAAGTTCCACCCCGGCTACAATGTGGGCCGTGGGGGCGACGACACCCTCTTCGCCCTGGTGGACGGCACCGTGCGTTTTGATCGCCGGCGCGGTCGGGTGTATGTGTCGGTGATCCCCTCCGCCTCTTGAATTCCCGTCGGATCCTTTCGCTCGGCATCCTGTTCCTCCTCCTGGAGGGGTGCTGGAACCCCTTTCATCCACCCCTTCGGGAGGAGGAACTTTATGGGGTTCCTGCGACCCCGGAACAGGTCATGGAGAACCTCCAGCGGGCCTACATGAGCCGCGATCTGGAGGGCTACCTGGCCTGCCTGGACCCCGATTCCTTTCGCTTTGTGTTTGACGCCCGTGAGGACAGCATCCAGGAGATCCTGCGGGAATACTGGGGCCTGGACAGCCTGGTGTGGGGGTACACCGAGGAAAAACTCTCGGCCCAGGAGCTCTTTGCCTCCGTGGACCAGATCAACCTGACCCTGGTGCTCCGGGGCCGCACCACGGATTCCTCGGGCACCCGGGTGCGCCTTCTGTACGACTACCTGCTCACGCTGGAGCCCCCCGTGCCCGGCGCCGACATGGCGGAAGGCCGGGCGCTGTTCCTGCTGGTCCGCGACCCGCAAACCCACTACTGGCGCATCCGGGAATGGCAGGACTACGCCCTGGTGCCGGGCCGCTGATCACCACTCCCCAAGAAATAGATCCTGAAAGCCCGAAAAATCCCTGAAAAATCCTTGACTTTCAGGCATTTTTGCCGTATCCTTGCGGGCGAAATGAGGATCCTCCACCTCCACCTGATAAACTTCCGGAACTTCGCCGAGAGGAGTTTTTACTTTGCAAAAACTCTGCAAGTGATTACCGGCCCCAATGGGTCCGGAAAAACCAACCTGCTGGAGGCCGTGGGGTATCTCTCTCTGGGCAAATCCTTTCGGCGGACCCCGGACGAGGCCGTGGTCGCCTGGGGCGCCCGGCACTTCCTGGTGGAGGGCGAGGTGGAAGACGTACTGGGCGTTCGGCACCGGCTGAAGGTGCGGTACCACGAGGGCCGCAAGCAGGCCTTTGTGAACGGCAAACGCGTGCGTGCCCTGCGCCGGCTCTTTGAGGTGTTTCCGGTGGTGTACGCGGATCCCCTGGAAAATGCAGTGATCCGCGGCGACACCGAGGAGCGGCGGGATTTCTTTGACGATTACCTGGCGCTCCTGGATCCCAAGTATCAGCGGGCCCTGGCCGCCTATCGCCGGGCGTTGCGCCAGAAGAACATGGCCCTCAAAACCCCGGAGGCACCCCTGGAACCCTGGAACCGGCTGATGGAACACCACGGCCACTACCTCGTGGAACAACGGCAATACTGGGTTCGGCGGCTCAACGACATGCTGCGCAACGGCAAACGCCAGATTCTGCCTGTGGAACAGGTCCAGGTGGAATACGAGCCCTCGGTGCGGCTCCAGGAAGGGCTCCTGGACCGGTTCGCGGCGGAGGAGCGCGAACGCGGGGTGGCCCTGTACGGCCCGCACCGCGACCGGTTCCACCTCCTGTACCGCTCCTATCCCCTGGAGGAGGTGGCGTCCCACGGCGAACGCTGGCTCATCTACTACACGCTGTTGCTCTCGCTGCGGGATTTGCTGGCGCGCACCCTGAACCGGATGCCGGTGCTGCTTCTGGACGAGCCGTTCCATGTGCTGGACCCGGCGTTCATCCGCCGGTTGGCCCTGGGCCTGGAGGGCCAGGTGATCGCCACCGCCGTGGCCTTCCCCGGCCTGGGGGAGGAACTGAGCCTATGGAAAAACTCGGCGATCCTTTGAACCGAATCCTGCATCGCCTGGGCCTGGATTGGCTGGAGGTGCGGGAGGCCGTGCTCCAGGAAACCCGGAACTTCCTGGAACACCGGGGCCTGGCCCGGGGTGTGAACCTCGGGTTCCGGCAGGGTGTTGTGTACCTGCAGGCCCGCTCCGGCCCGCTGCGCCAGGAACTGTCGCTGCTCCAGGGAGCCCTTCTGGAGCACCTGCAGCAGCGCTGGGGAGATCAGGTTCGGGATGTGAAAATCCTGCGAGGGAGGAAACGATGACGGCACCGAAGTACACAGCAGAGTCCATCCGCGTCCTGCGAGGCCTGGAGGGGGTTCGGCATCGTCCGGCCATGTACATCGGGGATGTGGGCAAACGGGGGCTGCATCACCTCGTCTTTGAACTGGTGGACAACGGCATCGACGAAGCCCTGGCCGGCTACGCCACCCGCCTGTGGGTGGTGATCCACCGCGACGGCTCGGTGACGGTGGGCGACAACGGCCGGGGGATTCCCGTGGATCTCCATCCGGAACTCGGCATCCCCGGCGTGGAGGTGGTGATGACCACCCTGCACGCCGGCGGCAAGTTTGATTCCAAGATCTACCAGATCTCGGGCGGCCTGCACGGGGTGGGCGCCTCGGTGGTGTGCGCCCTCTCCGAGTTCCTGCGGGTGCGGGTCAAGCGCGACGGCAAGATCTACGAACAGGAGTTCCGCCGCGGCCAGAAGGTGACCGAACTCAAGGTGGTGGGGGAAACCGACGAGACCGGTACCGAGGTCACCTTCAAGCCCGACCCCGAGATCTTCACCAAAACCACGGAGTTTGACTACCACCTGCTGCGGGATCGGCTCCAGGAACTGGCCTTCCTGGTGCCGGGCCTGGAGATTGAGGTGCGCGACGAGCGCACGGGCAAGGTGGAGGTCCTGCACTACGCCGGCGGCCTCAAGGAGTTCGTGCAGTACCTGGATGAGGGCCGTGAGCCTCTGCACGAGCCCTTCCACATGCGCACCCGGCGCGACTCCGTAGAGGTGGAGATCGCCCTGGAGTACAACAAGGGCTATGTGGAAACCGTGCTTTCCTTTGCCAACACCATCCACACCCACGAGGGCGGCACCCATGTGACCGGGTTCCGCACCGCCCTCACCCGGGCCCTCAACGACTACGGCAAGTCGCACAACCTGCTGAAAAAGCCCCTGTCGGGCGAGGATGTGCGGGAGGGGCTCACCGCCGTGATCCATGTCAAACTGCCGGATCCCCAGTTTGAGGGCCAGACCAAAACCAAGCTGGGCAACGGCTACATCAAGGGCGTCGTGGATTCGGCCTTTTACGAGTACTTTTACCGGTTCCTGGAGGAGAACCCCAAGATCGCCCAACTGATCCTGGACAAGGCGGTGCTGGCCCAGCGGGGCCGGGAGGCCGCCCGCAAGGCCCGGGAACTCACCCGCCGCAAGAGTTTCCTGGAATCCGATTCCCTGCCCGGCAAACTGGCCGACTGCATCACCCGGGAGCCCGACCGGGCCGAACTGTTCCTGGTGGAGGGCGAATCCGCTGGCGGCTCGGCCAAGCAGGCCCGGAACCGCGAGTTCCAGGCCATCCTGCCCCTGCGCGGTAAGATCCTGAATGTGGAAAAGGCCCGGTTGGACCGGTCGCTGTCCAACGAGGAGATCAAGACCATCATCATGGCTATCGGCGCGGGCATCGGCGAGGAGTGCGACCCCAAGAAGTCGCGCTACGGCAAGATCATCCTTATGACCGACGCCGATGTGGACGGCGCCCATATCCGCACCCTGCTGCTCACCCTCTTTTACCGCCTGATGCGGCCGCTGGTGGAACAGGGGTACCTGTACATCGCCATGCCCCCGCTGTACCGGGTGCAGAAGGGCAAAAAGTCGTGGTACCTGTACTCCGACGAGGAACTGGAAAAACTGCTGGAGGAACTGGGCACCACCGAGGTGCGGATCCAGCGGTACAAGGGCCTGGGTGAGATGAACCCGGACCAGCTGTGGGAGACCACCATGAACCCGGAAACCCGCACCCTCAAGCGGGTGACCCTGGAGGATGTGGCCGAGGCCGAACGGCTGTTCTCCATCCTGATGGGCGACAAGGTGGAACCCCGCCGCAAGTTCATTGAGGAAAACGCCAAACTGGTGATGAACTTGGACGTATGACCGAACGGGAACGCATCCTGAAACTCCTGGAGGAGGGCAAGATCACGGCCGATGAGGCCGTGCGCCTCCTGGAGGCCCTGGGCAAAAGCTCCTCGGCCGCCGAGCCCCTGCGGCGCGGCGTGGAGTATGTGAACACCTTGTTCCGCAATGTGTTCCGCGCCCTTCCCCTGATGCTGAAGGAGGTGATCCAGAACCCGCTGGAGGAACCCGTGGACCTCACCTTAGAGGTCGGCGAAGGGTTCACCCTCCGCCATGTGGGCGGCGACCTGACCCTGCGGTTCGTGGATCGCCCGAAGGCCCATCTTCAGGCCCGGGGCTATGTCCACCGCAACGGGCAAACCGTGGAGGTGGTGTCCGAGGAAAGCCTGCTGGAGTTTCCAGAAACCGCGCGGTTTCACCTGGAACTCGCCGGCGGCGACCTCCGGGCCGAGGGCAAAACCGCCGGTGGCCTGGTGGAGTATGTAGGCGGCGACCTCTCGTGGCGCCTCACCGGCCTGACCGGCGACCTGGAGATCCGGGGCGAAACCGGCGACGCTGAAATCCATCTGCCCCAGGACCTTTTCCGCCGCATCGAAATCGTGGCCCTGGTGCAACAGGGCACGCTCCGGGTTCCCGAGGGGGCCGAGCCCGTGGAGTCGGACACCTGGCACCATCCGGGTTCGGGTCCGCTCCTCAAAATCCGGGTGGTGTTCGGAGACCTGGTGATCCAAACCCCATAGCCGCCATGGGCAAGTTTCTGGTGCTGGTGGGTCTCTTGCTCGTGATCCTGGGGGTGGTGCTGACCCTGGTGGA
>JALXEF010000161.1 GCA_027069855.1 Caldifarciminota bacterium | reverse complement strand
TAGCGCAGGGTCTGGTTCTGGAACACCGGCACCCACACCCTTTTGAGCCGGGCCGGGAAAAAGCCGGAAAAGGAATACACACAGGCCGAAACGCCGAAGGCGATCCCAAGGAGGAAACCGGCCAGAAGACGCAGGTTCCACCGGGGCCGTCGCCGGAAAAGCCGTTCATTGCCGGGCATACGGCCACCGATTATACTTTACCTCCCATGACCGAAACAAGCCAACCGTCCCCGGAAAAGGGTTCCCGCCTCAAACGACAGATTGAGGGCATCATCTGGACCGTGTTCGTGGTGCTCCTGATCCGCGCGTTCATCGTGCAGGCGTACACCATCCCCTCGGGCTCCATGGAAGATACCCTGCTGCCCGGCGACTTCGTGCTGGTGGCCAAGTTCATCTACGGCGTGGAAATTCCTTACACCCATCTGCGATTCCTGGACTTCTACAAGCCCCGCCGCCAGGAGATCGTGGTGTTCCCCTTTCCCCTGGACCCGCGCAAGGACTTTGTGAAGCGTTGCGTGGCGGTGGCCGGCGACACCGTGCAGATCGTGCACAAACGGCTGTACATCAACGGAAAACCCGTGCACGAGCCCTATGCAACCCATAAGGACCCCCAGGAGTACCCGCCGGTGTTCGTCCCGCGCGATACCATTGCCATGAAGGAGTACACCCAGGCCTGGATCCAGCGCCAGTACCTGCGGAACCCGGGGGTGCGCGACAACTTCGGCCCGGTGGTGGTGCCTCCGGGGCACATCTTCGTGATGGGCGACAACCGCGATTACTCCCTGGACTCCCGATTCTGGGGCCCGTTGCCCGTCAAATACGTCAAGGGCCGGCCGTTCATCATCTACTTTTCCTGGAACCCCGAGCCGCCGTTGAGCCAGTTCTGGCGGAAGATCCGCTGGCGGCGGCTCTTCAAAATCGTTTTCTGGGCGTAACGATGGCAACCTCACCCCGTTCCCGTGTGGAAATCAGGGGCTTTGAAGCCCGCCACTACGATACCCTGATGGCGCTGCTGACCCTCGGGGGTTACCAGCGGATGCTGCACGATGCCGTGGCCCGGATGGGTCTGGAACCCGGCCACCGGGTACTGGAGTTCGGATGCGGCCCCGGCATCGCCGCCTGCGCCATCGCTGATGCCATCGGGCCGGACGGGTTCTACCTGGGGCTGGATATCTCCGAGGTGATGCTGGCCAAGGCCCGCCGCAAGTGCCGGCCCTTCGGCGACCGGGTGGCCTTCCGGATCCAGCGGATCGACGAACCCCTGCCCTTCCACGAGGACTTTGACCGCGTGTTCATCTCCTTCGTGCTCCACGGCTTTGAGGAGCCCGACCGCCGGTTGATCGTTCGCAACGCGGCCCGGGCCCTCAAACCCGGCGGTGCCTTTTACATCCTGGACTACAACGAGTTTGATGTGGACCGGGCGTCGTGGCCGGTGCGGTTCTTTATCCGCCGGATTGAGTGTCCGTTGGCCGAGGAGTTCATCCGGAGCGACCTCAAGGCCCTGCTTTCGGCCGAAGGATTCGGGGATTTTCAGGAGTGGCACTATTTTCGGGGCCTTGTGAGGCTTCAGCGGGCCAAGCGCCTTTGAAATTCCGGCTTCTTTCTCCAGGAGCGGCTCTCGCCGCGCCCCTTTTTGAACACCCTTACCCGGAAAGCTGAAGGGTGCGGTTCGGCTTCTTCCGGATCACGCCTGTAGCGCCCGGGACAGCAGTTTTTCTTCGGGCTTGCGCCGGCGGAGTTTCAGGACCCGCTCGGCCTCTCTTTCAATCTGCTCGCGGCTCAGGGTTTTCAGGTATTCCGCCATCTCCCGGATCTTGGCGGCGAACTGGGCGCCTTCGGCCGCGCTGAACCACGCCAGTTGCACGCGGTTCTTGTCAATCCCCTGGCGCTCCAGTTTGATCCAGAGGTTCTTCACGCGCCGCAGGGTGTTTTCGTTGGCGTTGATGTAGTGGCAATCGCCCAGATGGCATCCGGAAACCAGGACCATTCCGATGCGCCGCTGCAAGGCATAGAGCACGAAGTCCATGTCAATACGCCCCGAGCACATGGTGCGGATCAGGCGGGCGTTGGCCGGATACTGGATCCGTGAAACGCCGGCCAGGTCGGCCCCTGCATAGGAGCACCAGTTGCAGGCGAACACCAGGATCTTTTCCTCCGGGTTCTCCTCGGTGAGGGCCTGGATCTGGGCATAGATGGAGGCATCCGGGAAGTGGCGCATGGTGATGGCATCCGTGGGACACTCGGCCGAGCAGGTGCCGCAGCCGGCGCAGGAGGCCTCAATGAGCCGGGGAACGCCCCGTTCCTCCTTGCTCCACGCCAGGGCGTGGTACGGACACACCCGGGCACAGGATCCGCACCCGATACAGAGGTCCTCGTCAATGACCGGGGTCAGGGCTTCCACCTTGACCTCGCCCCTGGCCATGAGGATTCCGGCGCGGGCCGCGGCGGCCGAGGCCTGGGTCACGCTGTCCTTGATGTCTTTGGGGCCCTCGGCGGCGCCGGCCAGGAACACACCCCCGATGGCCGTGTCCACGGGCCGCAGTTTGGGGTGGGCCTCCAGGTAGAAGCCGTCTTCGGAGAGGGAAAGGGCCACCAGTTTCTGCACCTCGTCCCGGTCGCGGCGGGGAATCAGCCCCACGGAAAGCACCACGAGATCGGCCTCCAGGGCCACCTCCTCGCCCAGCAGGGTGTCTTCGGCGTAGATCACCAGGTTGCGGTTCCGGGTTTCCTCCACGCGGGAGGGCAGGCCCCGGATGTACACCACACCCTCCTCCAGAGACCGCTTGTAGAGGGCTTCAAACCCCTTTCCGAAGGCCCGGATGTCCTGGTAGAACACATAGATGTCCACCTCCGGCCAGTGCTCTTTGATGAGCAGGGCATCCTTCACCGTGTTCATGCAGCACACATTGGAGCAGTACGGGGCGCCGTTGCGCTCGGAGCGGCTCCCCACGCACTGGATGAAGGCCACGGTTTTGGGGATCTTCCGGTCTGAGGGCCGGAGGAGATGGCCGCCCGAGGGGCCGGCGGCGTTGATCAGCCGTTCAAATTCCAGGGAGGTGATGACATTCGGGAAGATCCCGTAGCCGTAATCGTGGTTCTCGTACGGGTTGTAAACATCCATGCCGGTGGCCACGATGATGGTGCCCACCTCCAGCACGATGTCCCGGTCCTGATCGGTAAAGTCAATGGCCTTCTTCTCGCAGGCGCGGGTGCACTCTTCGCATACCATGACACCCTGGTGAATGAAGTTCAGGCAGAGATCGGGGTCGATGATGTACCGGGCGGGCACGGCCTGGGGGAAGGGGATGTAGATGGCCTTGCGGGTGGCCAGGCCCACATCAAACTCGTTGGGTGCCGTTTGGGGGCACACCTTGGCGCAGTCGCCGCAGGCCGTGCACTCGGCCGTCACATAGCGAGCCTTCTGGTGCACGGTTACCGTGTAGT
Source organism: Caldifarciminota bacterium (assembly GCA_027069855.1). GTDB lineage: Bacteria > Hydrothermota > Hydrothermia > WGAB01 > WGAB01 > WGAB01. The sequence continues at coordinate 6,996 of JALXEF010000161.1, read as the reverse complement.
TGCCGATGAAGCCGGTGACTTCCTTAACCCGGGCGTTGGTGTACAGGGTGATGTTGGGGTGTCGGCCCGCCTCGGCCATCTTCGGTGCCAGGATGCAGATGGAGCAGTCCATGGTGGGGAAGGTTTTGTCGATCTGGGCCATGCGGCCGCCGATGGACGGCTCCTTTTCCACGAGGTACACCTGATAGCCCGTATCGGCGAGGTCCAGGGCGGCCTGGATCCCGGCCACGCCGCCGCCGATCACGAGGGCCGCCTGTTTGATGGGCACCGTGGGTTCCACCTGGGGCTGGAGATACCGGGCCCGGGCTACGGCCATCTTTACGAGGTCCATGGCCTTGCGGGTGGCACCCTCGCGGTCGTGGAGGTGAACCCAGGAGCAGTGCTCCCGGATGTTGGCCATCTCCAGGAGGTAGGGGTTGAGGCCGGCTTCCTCCAGGGTTTTGCGGAAGGTGGGCTCGTGGAGCCGGGGGCTGCAGGAGGCGATTACCACCCGGTTCAGGTTGAATTCCTTGATGTCGTTCTTGATGAGTTCCTGGCCCGGATCCGAGCAGGTGTACCGATTGTCGCGGGCGATGACCACCCCCGGCAGCGTGGCGGCGTATTCCGCCACCCGTTTACAGTCCACGCTGCCGGCGATGTTCAACCCACAGTGGCACACATACACCCCGATCCGGAGGTCTTCCTTTTCGGGTTTCTGGGCTTTCTGCGCCATGGTTCATCCCTCAATTCGGCTTGGTGCCCCGGGCCCCGGACACCCCGTGGGCGGAGGATTTGGCATGCCCGAGGCGGGCCAGCACGGCGTCGGCTTTGATGCGGTGCTGGTCCAGCCCGATTTCGCCGGGGTCGGCCCCCAGGGCCAGGGCCAGCAATTCAAAGTAGTAGAACACCGGCACGCGGGGCAACGACCGATCCAGCATTTGCACGGTTTCAAACTGCTGGAAACAGGAGGGGCAGGTGACCACCAGGCCGTCGGCCTGGGCCACGGCCCGGATCTTTTCGGCAGCCAGGGACAGGGAGAGTTCCCGGTCGGTTACAAACACCGGGAGCCCGCAGCACTGGCTCTTGGTGGGATAGTCCAGAACCCGGGCTCCGAGGGCTTCCACCAGTTCGTCCAGCGCCCGGGGGTTCAGGGGATCGTCGAACCGGGCGATGTCCGAGGGCCGGGTAAGATGGCACCCCGGATGGGTGGCCAGGGTCAAGCCCTCCAGCGGCCGCACCAGGTGCTTTTTCAGTTCTTCCGGCCCCAAGGTTTCGTACACCACCTGAACCAGGTGTTTGACCTGGAGACAGGTGGACAGGGTTTGCCCCTGGGATTCCAGAAACCGGGCTACCTGTTCCCGTTGCTTCTGATCGGTTTTCAGGAGATGCAGGGCGGTGTTCAGCGTTTCAAAGCAGCCGTTGCACAGGGCCACCAGCGACCCGGCGTCTCCATTCTGGCCGGCGGCCACCGCCAGGTTTCGGGCCGCCATGCGGAGCCAGAGGTCCTGGCGTGCCGAACGCAGCCACACCGGATCCGGGCAGCAGGTGAACCCCTCGCGGTCCACGAGTTCCATGCCGAGTTTTTTGGCCACGAAGCGGGCCGCCGCCTCAAAACCCGGATAACGGCGTGAAATCAGGCATCCCGGATACAGCACATGGGCACTCATGAGGCCACCTCCCGCAGCGTTTGCAGCACGCCCTCCAGATCAGAGGCCGCAGGGGGCAGGCCCAGGCGTTGCCGAACCTGGCGGATCCGGCCGGTGAGGGGATAGACGAAGCCCTGTTTCAGCACGGTTTCCACTTCCTCCTGCACACCCCGCGGGGCCATGCCCATTTCGTAGGCCAGGTTGCGGAGGGCAACCACCAGGTCTACGAAGTTCACGGTCTGGGGGCACTGTTCCACGCACTCGTAGCAGGTGGTGCACCGCCAGAGGGGAGGCTGGGTGAGCACCTCCCGCACACCGATGGCGGCCATGTGGATGATCTTTCGGGGGTTCAGGAGTTCGGGGCTTCGGTGGAACACCGGGCAGGAGGCGGCGCACTTGCCGCACTGGTAACACTGGTTGAAATCCAGGTCTCGGAGCCGTTCCCTCACCAGGCGGCGGAACTCGGGATCAATCCGCACAGCCATGGCTACACCTCCTGGGGTTGCAGCAGGTTCTGGGCGTAGGCCATGCCTACCTCCAGCGCTTTGAGGTTGAGTTCCACATAGTCGGGCTTCACCGTGGTGCGGACCGCTTCCCGGAGGGCCTCCGGCGAAACCACCCGGGTGAGCACCACCAGGGCTCCCAGCATCACCACATTGGCCACGATGCGTTTGCCGATCTCGGTTTCGGCCAGCCGGGTGGCCGGCACCGGATAGGCGGTGACGCCCTCGGGGATGGACTCGGGGTTCACCAGGTCGGCATCGTACAGCAATGTGCCCTCGGGCTTGAGGCGCGGCAGGTAGGTGGAAAAGGCCTCCTGGGACATGACCACCAGGATGTCGGGCCGGGTCACCCGGGGGTAATCCACCAGTTCCTCGGGGTTCCGGGAGACCACCACCCCGGAACTGCAGGCCCCGCCCCGGGCCTCCGGTCCGTAACTCTGGGTCATGGAGGCGCTTTTGCCTTCGTAAACGGCGATCGCCTTGCCCAGGAGATAACCGGCCAGGATGATCCCCTGGCCTCCGAAGCCGGCGAATTGGATTTCCATGGTCAGCCCTCCCTGTGGGACGGGTCCCGGGAAGCGTTCCGGAAATGGTCCTCCAGCACCTGCAGGAAGGAGGGACGGGCCTCGTCCACGAATTTGCCTACCACGATGCGGTCGCGGAACGAGAGGGCGGCGTCCTTGGGGTGGAGTCCGTTCTGGATGAGGGCGTGTTCCCGGTAGAAGCGCATTTCCTCCAGGCCCTCGCCGATCTTGTTGGGCCGTCCGAAACCCACGGGACAGGGGGACACGACTTCAATGAAGGAGAATCCCCGGCGCTGCAGCGCCTCTTTGATGCTCTCCCGCAGGTGGAACACATGGAGCACGGTCCAGCGGGCCACATACACGGCCCCGGCGGCAGCCACGAGGTAAGGCAGGTTGAAGGGGAACTCCAGGTTCCCGTAGGGGGTGGTGGTGGTCCGGGCCCGGTGGGGAGTGGTGGGCCCCATCTGGCCGCCGGTCATCCCGTAGTTGAAGTTGTTGACGCAGATCACCGTCAGGTCAATGTTCCGTCGGGCCGCATGGATCAGGTGGTTGCCGCCGATGGACACCAGGTCGCCGTCCCCGGAGAAGACCACGACAGTCATCTCCGGCCGGGCGATCTTGAGCCCGGTGGCAAAGGGAATCGGGCGACCGTGGGTGGTGTGGTAGGAATCGAACTTCACATACCCGGCCACCCGGCCGGTGCAGCCGATTCCGGATACCACCGCCACCTTCTCCTGGGGAATCCCCAGTTCGTCCACGGCGGCCAGGAACGCGCCCATGGCGATGCCGATGCCGCACCCCGGGCACCAGATGTGGGGCAGCCGATCCGTACGCAGGTACCTGGTATAGGGGTGCTGCACGGCCTGGGGGGTTACGGTTTGCGTACCCATAACGCCTCCAGGATTTCGTCGGGGGTGATCAGGGTGCCCCCGAGTTTGTGGACCCCGGCAACGGGCACCTGCCCGGCCGCGGCCCGTTCCACTTCCCGCCGGATCTGGCCCTGGTTGATCTCCGCCACCACGAAGAGTTCCACCTGCCGGCTCAGTTCCCGAATCTGATCCTCGGGAAAGGGCCACACGGTGATCAGACGAAGCAGGCCCGCCCGGATCCCCTGCCGCCGGGCCTCGCGCACAGCCCGCAGTGCGCTCCGGGCGGTGATGCCGTAGGACACGACCGCCACCTCGGCATCGTCCATCAGAACCTCTTCGTAGCGGATGATCTCCGGGGCGTGCTTGCGGATTTTTTCCAGCAATCGGCGAACCAGCCGTTCGTGGGCCTCGCCGTTGATGATGGGGTACCCCCGCTCGTCGTGGGTGAGGCCGGTCATGTGCACAAAGTAGCCCTCACCGGCCAGGGCCATCGGGGGAATCAGGCTTTCGTCGGTGGCATAGGGGAGGTACTCCTCGGGCGGTACCGTGGGGCGGGGGCGTTCCCAGAGCTCAATCTCCTCCGGCGGCGGAATCACGACCCTTTCGGTGAGGTGCCCCACCGCCTCATCGGCCAGGAGGATCACCGGTGTCCGATACCGTTCGGCCAGGTTGAAGGCCAGCACCGTGAAGTCAAACATCTCCTGCACCGAGGAGGGGGCGAGGGCGATGATCTCGTAGTCGCCGTGGGACCCCCAGCGGGCCTGCATCACATCCCCCTGGCCCACCAGGGTGGGCAGGCCGGTGGACGGCGCGCCCCGCTGGACATTGACCACAACGCAGGGGATTTCCAGCATGATGCCGAGGCCGATGTTTTCCAGCATCAGACTCAGGCCGGGCCCGGAGGTCGCCGTCATCGTTTTCATGCCGCCGCAGGAGGCGCCGAGGATGGCGGCCATAGAGGCCAGCTCATCCTCCATCTGAATGTACACACCGCCGAGTTGAGGCAATCGGCGGGCCATCCGTTCCGCGATTTCCGTGGCCGGCGTAATCGGGTAGCCGGCAAAGAAACGGCAACCCGCCGCAATCGCCCCCTCGGCACAGGCATGATCCCCCAGCATGAAGTGGGTTCCCGTGAGTACCGCGTTGCTCATGTGGGCACCTCCAGCTTTTTCTCCACGATGATGGCGTACTCCGGACACACGCGCATGCAGAACTGGCAACCCGTGCAGGCCTCGGGTTTTACCACCTCCGGAGGGTGGTACCCCTTGGCATTCAGCCGGTCGCTGGTAGCAAGAACCTGGGCCGGGCAGAACTCCACACAGTAGCCGCATCCCTTGCAGAGGTCCGGAAAAATCGTGATGGAGGTGGAAAGATGGGGGATCTGCTGGGCGTCCAGAGGCTCTCTCCAGAAGGGAAAGGAGCCGTTTCCCGAGAAGGTATTGGCCGCCATAGTCTTACCCCCTGTTCATCCTCAAACTTACAGCAACCTGGTCGGGCTTGCAAGGTTTGACAGGTTTAGCAAACCGGATAGAGTAAGTTTTGAAGTCCCGTCGGCATGGGCGGAGCCGATGGGCAGGGGAGGGCGATGCCGGGATATAAAAACCGGGGCCCGGCAAAGCCGGGCCCCGGTGAAACCGTGCGATGCTCCGAGAACTACCGCAGGTGCACCAGCCGGTAGGTGCGGTGGAATCCGTCGGCCGCCACCTTCAGGAAGTACACGCCGGAGGTGAGGTCCTTCAACGGCACCCGGAGTTCATGCCGGCCCGCCTGCAGGGTGCCCCGGAACACCCGCTGCACCCGGCGGCCCGTGGCATCGTAGAGCACGAGGTCCAGGCTGGTGGCCGAGGCCAGCTGCAACTTCAGCACCGCCGCCCTGCGGGCAATGCCGGGCACCCGCACTACGAAGGGGCCCGACGGCCGGTTGCCGTTTTCGGCCACGGCCACATAGATGAACACGAAGTCGCTGTCGCTCCGGGGCTCAATGGTGTAGCCGCCGCCCACATACCGCACCACGCCGGTCACGCCGATGGTATCGCCCTCGTGGGGCTCGTAGGCGTAGGCGTCCCGGTTGCCTACCCGGGCGATGCCGGAGCCGTCGTCAATCTCAAAGTAGGGGCCGCCCTCGTTGGGGTTCACCACCAGGGCGGTGTCCACCTGCACCAGCACGCCCTCCACGGCCTCGCCGTTGCCGCCCGGCGCCAGCATGCCGGTGTTGATCTCCACCGGGTCCGGCAACGGATGGCCGCTGGACACCACCCGGAAAAAGATCACATCCACGATCTCGGTCATGCCGTAGTACTCGTTCACCGTGCCCACCAGGATCACCGAGTCGCCCATCACGGGCTCGTGGTCGTAGTCATACACCATGATGCCGGAGAAGTAGCCGCCCTGGGCCTCCTCAATGTAGTACCAGTTGGAGGCCGTGGAATCCACGGTGCAAATGCCGGAGATGGTGACCCGGCGGCCCTCCCAGTTGCTCAGGCCGCTGTCGGCGGTGTCGCTCTGGATGGTGGTAATCGGGATGATGCCACCCCAGAAGGACACGGAATCTGGCGGCATGGGGTTGCCCACGGTGTCCTGCACGCCGGAAACGGTCAGCAGGTACTCGGTGCCCGGGGTCATGGCTGTGGTGGCGAGGTGCACGAGTTTCGGGTCGGCCGCATCCAGGGTGGCCGAAAGCACGGAAACGCCGCCGCTCAACATGTAGTTGGCCGGGTTCTCGGCCGAGGTTTCCTCCACCGGGGCTGTGAAGTACACATACACCGAGTCGTTGGTCACCGCAAAGGCCGTGGAAAGGTGCAACACATGCACGGTGATGTCGTCATCCGACCGGGGCTCAATGCGGAACAGGCCGTAATAGACCCGCACCGGCCCCCGCACGGTGAGGTTGTCACCCAGCTGCGGGGTGTAGGTGTAGTTGCCGTTGTTGCGGATGTACACATAGCCGGTGCCGTCGGTCACCTCCCAGTCGTTGTTCGGGCCGGTGGTGCTGGTGACATACACGCTGTTGAGCTGCACCAGCACGCCCTCGTAGGCCTCGGCCGAGTCCGGGGGATACATGCTGGTGGCCGCGGTGTCCAGGTAGCCGCAGAAGATCTCGGCCGCCGGAGGCAGCGGATGGCCGCTGGACACGATCACAGCGTCGGAAGCGCTGCTGATCTTGATTTCGGTGTTGCCGTAGTACTCGTCCACCTGGCCGGTGATGACCACCGAATCGCCCTTCTGGATGGGCACCACCGCCTGGTTGGAGGTGAAGTACACCTGGATGCCCGACCAGGGGCCGCCCCCGGCCTCCTCCAGGAAGAACACCCGGGAGCCCGCCACCTCACCCACATCGGTCACCGCGATACCCGTGGTGGTCACCACCTGGCCGATGTAGGCCGAGGTGTCCGACCCGGGCAGGCGGTTCCCCTGGATCTCGTGGATGGGCACAAACTCCTGGGCCGCCAGGAGCCCGGGCATCAAACCCAGCACC
>JALXEF010000160.1 GCA_027069855.1 Caldifarciminota bacterium | reverse complement strand
GGGTGACCAACACCCTCCCCGCCGTGAGGGCTGCGCGTTTCACGGCCTTAATTTTACGCTGAAGGGGGCTTGAGGCCCCAGGCCCTGATCTTCTGGCGCAGGGTGTTGCGGTGGATCCCCAGGAGCCGGGCGGCTTCGGAAAGGTTGCCGCCGGTAAGCGAGAGCACCCGGCGGATGTGTTCGCGTTCCACTTCCTCCAGGGTGGGCACCCGGTGGCGGGCCGGCGGGCCGGTGGGCAATGCCAGATCTTCGGGCGTGATCAGGGTGTGCCGCGTGAGCACCACGGCCCGCTCAATGACATTCTGGAGTTCCCTCACATTGCCGGGCCAGTCGTACTCCAGGAGGGCATAGAGGGCCTCGCGGGTGAAGCCCTCCACGGGCTTGTGGAGTTCGCGGCGGAACCGCTCCAGGAAGTGTTCGGCCAGGGGTACGATGTCTTCGCGGCGTTCCCGCAGGGGCGGCAGGTGGATGTGCACCACATTGAGCCGGTAATACAGGTCTTCGCGGAACCGGCCCTGGCGCACCAGGGCCTCCAGGTCCTGGTTGGTGGCGGCCACAAGGCGCACCCGCAGGGGGATCGGTTCGTTGCTGCCCAGGCGTTCCACCGTGCGTTCCTGGAGCACTCGCAGGAGTTTGACCTGGATGCCGGGCGAGAGTTCGCCGATTTCGTCCAGGAACAGGGTGCCGTCCTGGGCGGCTTCAAAGCGGCCGGGCCGGGCGCGGTCGGCGCCGGTAAACGCGCCCCGTTCGTAGCCGAAGAGTTCGGCCTCCACCAGGGTATCGGGCAGCGAGGCCACGCTCACGGCCACAAATCGCCCTTTGCGGCCGGACAGGCGGTGCAGGGTGCGGGCCACCAGTTCCTTGCCGGTGCCGCTTTCGCCGGTGATGAGCACCGTGGTTTCGGCAGGAGCCACCCGTTTGACCAGCGACAGCACTTCCTGCATGGCCGGCGACCGGGCGACGATCTCGGGCAGGTCCTGGGTGCGCTGCAGTTCCTCGCGCAGTTCCCGCAGTTCCCGGTGCAGGGCCCGGTGCTCCACGGCCCGCTGCACGGTGATCCAGAGCCGCGTGAGGTCCAGGGGTTTGGTGAGATAGTCGTAGGCGCCTTTTTTCATGGCCTCCACGGCCGATTCAATGGACGCGTAGGCGGTCATGAGCACCACGGGCAGGTCGGGATCGCGGCGTTTGAGGCACTGGAGAACGGCGAGGCCGTCGCCGTCGGGCAGCCGAAGGTCCACGAGAGCCAGGTCCATGCCGCGGGCCCGGCATGCCTCGGCCACGGTGGCGGCCACGGTCACCCGAAAGCCCCGGGCCTTCAGGAAATCGGCCAGGGCGCGGGCCTGGCCGGCATCGTCTTCCACCACGAGCACCTGGGGTTTCACAGGAATATTCTAACGGTGGTGCCCCTGCCGGGTTGCGATCGGAGTTCCACGCGGCCCCCGTGGGCCTCGGCCACGCGGCGCACGAGATGAAGCCCCAGGCCCAGGCCGCCGGGTTTGGTGCTGAACTCGGGTTCAAACACCCGGTCCTGGAGGTCCGGCGGAATCCCCCGGCCGGTATCCTGAACCTCTAAGGCCACCCGGCCCTCGGGGGTCTGGTAGGCCCGCACCGTGATCGTGTCGCCGGGGCCGGTGGCCTCAAAGGCGTTTTCCAGCAGGTTTTCCAAGGCGGTGCGCAGGCCCCGCGGGTCGGCATCCAGCGTAAATTCGGGCGGAATTCGGAGGTCTTCGTGCCAGTGCCGTCCTTCGGCTTTGGCGCGGGCCCGGAAGCCGGCCAGCACCTCCTCCAGGAACTCCCGCAGGCGCAGGGGTTCGGGCTTCAAACGGTACGGGCGCGAGAGGTCCAGCACCCGTCGCACCGTTTGTTCCATCCGGCGGATTTCCTCCAGTGCGTGCTGCAGGGCCTCGCGGTGTTCCGGGCTCAGGGTTTCCCCGAGGAGCAGGCTCTGGATCCGGATGGCCAGGGCGTTCAGCGGGCTCCGGAGTTCGTGCACGATGCCGCCGATGAGCCGGGTCAGGCTTTCCAGTTCCCGGGCCTCCTCGGCCCTGCGTTCCAGGAGTTTTTGTGGGGTCAGGTCCTGGAGCACCAGGAGCCAGCCCTCGGGCCGCCGCAGCAGGGCGTAGGCCAGGTGCCGCTGTTGCCAGTGGAGTTCGCCCTGGCACAGGTCGTCGCAGGATTCCAGGGGCAGGAGGTCCGGTGGAATCCGCCGGTGCAATGGCATGCCCGGGCTCAGGCCGGTGAGCAGGCGGGCCCGGCTGTTGGCGAAGGTGACGGTGCCCTGGCGATCCAGTTCCAGGACGGCCAAGGGCAGATGCTCCAGGGTCTGGCGGCGGCTCTCCTCCTGGGCGAGCCAGCGGGTGCGCTCCCGGCCCAGCCGAAAGGTGAGATAGGCCACGGCGACGGCCAGGATCAGGAGGCCCAGCCCCACGAAGATGAGCCCCCACAGGGTTTGTTCGTACACCGACAGGCTCAGGGCCAGGCGCAGCAGGCCGGTTTGGCCTTCGTACTCCAGGGGTGCCACGAGTTCCAGCACCCGATGGCCCCAGGGATCGCGGGTGAGGCGTTCACGGATTCGTCCGAGTTGCAGCGTTTTCAGAAGCCAGGGGTCCTGCGACGGCGGGCGAAGGCGCAGCGCCTCGGGCACGCCGTAGCGCACCTCGCCGTCGGGGCTCTGGAACGCCACATACCGAAGCCCTGGCGACCGCCCCAGGGCCTGAAGGGTGGCCTGCAGGCCGTAGCGTCGCTTCAGGTCCAGGAGCCGCTGCACCGAGGCCGTGGCCACGAGGAGCCGGCGGTTTTCGGCGGGAACCACCACGGCCAGGGTGTCGCCCATCAGGATCAGGCCCTCGCCTCCCTGGGCGAGGATGTGTTCCAGGGAATCGCGGGGCACGGCCGGGCGCCGGAGCCCCTGGGAGGAGGCCAGCACCCGCAGCCCGGAATCCAGCACCTGAACCTCGTACCAGTGGTTCAGGTGGGCGGCATAGGCCAGGAGATCGGGAGAGGGCCGGGCCAGCCGGGCGAGCAGCCGGGCGGAGGCCAGCATCCCCTCGGCCGTGAGCCGGCCCATTTCGGCTTCCGTGGCCTTGGAAACCTCCAGGCTGTGCAGCAGCACGCGCATCAGGGCCCAGCCTTCGCGGGCCTGCACCCGGAGCAGCAGGTTGGGGATGGTGTGCATGAGCAGCAGGGCATAGGCCACCAGG
>JALXEF010000159.1 GCA_027069855.1 Caldifarciminota bacterium | reverse complement strand
GCCGGAGGATGGGTGCGGCTGGGGGCCGAAGAGGTGCAGCCCAATGTGCTGTTTCCCCGGCGGCACCGCGAGGGTGAGGTGGTCCTGCGCTGGCACCACCGGTTTGACCAGGGGCCCCTGGCCCCGGAGGTGCAGGTGTGGGGTATAGGTATCAGTCGCCGGTACCGCCGGCCGGAGGGCACCCGGGTGCCCCCGGACCTGGCCGCCCGGTACCGCCTGCAGGGTACGGAACGCGGCCCGGTGTCTGCCGGGGGCCTGCGGCTGGGCGTGGCGCCGGGCGCCGGCTGGCAGGTGATCGGCGAAGTGGAGCGGCTGCGCCTGGGAGACCGCCGGGGCGCGTTCCACTCGCTCCAAGCCCGGCTGGGACGGGCCTGGGCCCGGCTCCAGGTGTTCGGCGAAGAAACCCGGCTGCCGGACGGCGATCGGTGGCGGCGATACGGCCTGGTGGGCGAACTGCGGCGCTGGACCGGGCGCCCCACCCTCCAGGCCCTGCTGTTCCGGTCCGATACCCTGGCCTATCGCGAACTGGGCCTGCGCTGGAGCCCGGGAAGCCAGCGGCTGGAACTCCACGGCCGGCAGGTTCTGCAGAGCGACCGCCGGGAGGTGTGGGCCCTGTGGCAGGGCCGCTGGCCCTGGATTCACCTGGAAGCCCAGGGGTTCTATCGCCGCGGCGAGCCCGAGGTCCGCTTTCTGGCCCGGGCCGACTGGCACCGGGGCCCCTGGACCGGCCACCACGAGATCGGCCGGGGCGCTCTCTCGGAAACCGGGGTGCGGTATGTGTATGTGGGGCCCGGCCAGGGCGACTACGGGTACGATCCCGCCACCGGCGAGTACCATCCCGATCCCCACGGCGCCTATCGCCGGGAAACCCTGCCGCTCGGCGCGCTGCAGGGGGCAAGCCGCCAGCGGCACAGCCTGGAACTCTTCTGGCCGATGGGGCCCCTGGAGCACCGCGGCCGCCTGGACTGGCAGATCGTCCGGTCCCAGGCCCAGGAGGAGCGCCGCCTGAACCTGGAATACACGGGCACCCGCGACCCCTGGACCCTTACGCTACAGCACCGCCGGGAGCAGCATCCCACCCTTGCCGATGCCTGGTCGCTGGCCCGGCTGGAACGCCGCCTGGGCCGGCGCTGGCAGGTCCGCATGGCCTACGAAACCCGCGAAAGCCAGGGCACCTTTTCGGTGGTGCGGCGCCAGGCGGTGCCCTCCGTGGCCCTGGCCTACACCCCTCCGGGCTTTACCCTGGAACTCCGTGCCCTGGACACCCGGGTGTGGCCCGTGGGCCGGCCCGGTTACCGCAATCCCCGGGGAGAACTGCGGTGGCAACCCGCCCTGGGCCTGCCCGCCCGGCTGCGGCTCACCGGCGCCCTCACCCTGGGCTACGGCTTCCTGAACCGGCCGCTGCCCGCCGGCTGGACCCCGGTGATGCTCGGAGTGGAATCCGGCCCCTATCTCACCGGCCATCTCCAGCTTTCCCGCAGCCTGGGCCGGGCCACCACCCTGAGCCTTACGGCCTCGGGCGACCGGCGGCGTGGCATGCCCGGCCGGCTCTATCTCTCGGCCACGCTGAACCTGGCCTTTTAGGTGCCGTATCCTCTAAGCACCATGGCGTTCTGGCTTTTTCTCTGGGCCTTTTTGCCCCTCTCCGCATCGGCGGCACCCGACGGCCTGGATTCCCTGCTGCAGCGCATCGGCTGGCAACGGCAGGACCTGGCCATTGAGATCTCACCGGCCTGGCCCCGAATTCCGGATCCCGCGCGCTTGCCCGGGACCCTGCGGTTCCTGCCTGACCTCCTGGCCCATCCCCTGGAAACCTATCCCTTCGTGCGGTCGCTCGCCAACCTGGCCCTTGCGAGCCTGAGCGATACCGCGCCCTCCGGCCTGTACCGCACCCTGTACGCGCTGGGCGTGGACCTCCGGCTGGTGGGGTTCCGGGGCTATGGCGCCAATACCCTGACCGCCTCTGGCGACACCGCCCTGCCCACGCCCACCCTGTCCGGGGCACTGGCGCGCCTGTGGCATCTGGCCGGCCAGGGGCAAACACCGGGTTCCTTCGGCAGCCCGGCGCCCGCGCCCTGGCAGGCGGCGGCCGATACCCTGGCGCAGCACCTTCCGGAGACCCTTCATCCCCTCATCGCCCGGTACCTCTGGGACCTGGCCGAGGCCCTTTCCTGGGTGCTCCTGGCCCGCCGGAACCTGTCGCCGGACCAGGTCCAGGGGGTGTATGCCCTGCACCGGCTCTGGGCCACGCAGCCCGACGGCCAGCGGTTTTATCCGGTGCTGGAGGATGCGGCGCGCCTGCTGGACGCCCATTCCCTGGCCTATGCAGCCCTGAAGGTGGCCGAGGCCACGGGCCACCTGGCCCACCGCCTGGCCCTTCAAAAAACCCTGCTGCAGCAGGTATCCCGCTGCCGGGTGTCCACCCCGTGGGGCGCCCTCGTGATCCTGGGGCCCGGCGACGATACCCTGGCGCTGTCTTCGGCCCTGTGGATCCTGGATGTGGGCGGCGATGACCGGTACGCCGGGGGCGCCGGCACCCGACCCGAGGTGCCCGTGGCTGTTCTACTGGACCTTTCGGGCAACGATCGTTACGAAACTTCGGCCGCCCGGGCGCAGGGCACCGGCATCCTGGGGGTGGGGCTCCTGTGGGACCACGAGGGCCGGGATGTCTATCGGGCTGGCGACGAGGCCCAGGGCTATGGCCTCCTGGGCTACGGCCTGCTCTACGACCGGGCCGGCAACGACGCATACCAGGCCGGCGAAGGGGCCCAGGGATGCGGCCTCTGGGGCACCGGCCTGCTCGTGGACCTCTCGGGTGACGACCGGTACTGGATTTTGGGCAACGGCCAGGCCGACGGCGAATACGGCGGCCTGGGCCTGCTCCTGGACCTCTCGGGCGACGATTCCTACTACGCCGAGCCCTGGAGTTCGGTGTACGACCGGGGCGATTATCACTCCAAGTACCGGGTGAACGCCAGCAACGCCCAGGGGTTCGGCGGCGGCCGCCGGGGCGACGGCTCCGACGGCCACAGCTGGGCCGGTGGCTTCGGCTTCCTGCTGGATGCCGGGGGCAACGACCGCTACGAATCGGGCAACTGGTCGCTGGGCACCGGCTACTGGTTCGGCATGGGCGTGCTGCTGGACCTCGGGGGCGACGACCTGTACCGGTCCTGCTACTTCACCCAGGGCTCAGGCGCCCATTTCGCCATCGGGGCCTTCTTTGACG
>JALXEF010000158.1:2266-10883 GCA_027069855.1 Caldifarciminota bacterium | reverse complement strand
CAAACGGAGGCCGGCGGCGACGGCCGTGCTCCGTCCGTGGAGCGTGTGCACGGTATGGGTGGTGAAGTAGCGGTCCAAAAGGCCCACACAGCCGATGTCGGAAACCAGCACCACCTCCAGGGGGTCTAGGTCCAGCTGGGCAAAGGCCCGGGCCATGGCCAGGTTGGTGATCCGGTGGCTGCACCCTTTGCAGTAGGGGAACTCGGTGGAAGCCAGAAAATCTTCGGGCTTACGCATGACGCCGCACCTCCTCCAGGATCTCCTCGGGGGTGACCAGCCGGCCGATGGCGTTGACCCGGTGGATGGGGATCTCCGGCAGGGTCGCCTGGAGCAGAAGGGCCAGCTGTCCCCAGAGGTTTTCCTCGGCGACGATGAGGGTTTGGGTACCGGAAAGCAGGGGCTGCAGCAGATCCCGGCGCAGGGGCCACAGGGTTTTGAGCACCACCAGATTCACGGCGATGCCCTCGGCCCGGGCCTGGTGAACGGCCTGGCGGGCCGCCCGGGCGGTTCCGCCGAAGCTCAGCACCGTCAGGGGAGCCGGGCCGCCCTCCTGCTCGGCAAAGAAGAAATCGGGCAGGCCGGCCATGATCTTCTCATACAGATGCCGAAGGGTCTCCAGCACCTCGGGATCGTCCTTTTTCAGGAAGCCTTCGCGGTCGTGGGCCGAGCCGGTGACCCGGACCTTCACGGGGCCGCCCACCGGCGCGAAGGGCGGCACATCGGCAGGGTCTTGAAAGTCGTAGGTTTTGAAGGGGCGGCCGCCGGAAAACCGGGGGCGGGCCGCCGGACCCGGGCCGGTGAGGTGCTCGGGCAGCACGGTTTCGGTGGACATCACGGTCTCCTTTTCGGTCAGGAGGATTACCGGGGTACGCAGGGTTTCGGCGGTACGGACCGCGTGCTGGGTGATGGCGTAGGCGTCGTGCACGGAGGTGGGAGAGAAGACGGGCACGGGGTATGCGCCGGAGTTGGCAAAGGCGGCGAGCAGCAGATCGCCCTGGGCGGAGGCGGTGGCAGCGCCGGTGGCCGGGCCCAGGCGCTGGGCGATCACCAGCACCACGGGCGTTTCGGTCATCAGCGCGTAGCTCAGGGTTTCCACCATCAGGGAGAAGCCAGGGGCGGCGGTGGCGGTCATGGCCGGCAGGCCCCGCAGCGAAGCCCCCACACAGTAGGAGAGGGCCGAGATCTCATCGCTGGCCCCCACGGCCACACCGTCCACCTGCCGGAGCAGCCGGATCATCTCGTGGTAGATGTAGGAAGCCGGGGTGATGGGATACCCGGCGAAAAAGCGGATGCCCGCCTCTACTGCCGCCCGGGCAATCACCTGGGCACCGTTCAGGAGATACCGTTCTTGGGACCCATGCATGGCGAAAAGTATATACTCGGCCGTCTCCAGGCCTTACAATAGAGGTTCAGCCAAACAGGAGGTACTCCATGTTGACAAGGTGGGGTGGTGTGTGTACCATTGCAACGCAAAGGAGGTTCAGTATGAAGAAGGGTTTCTTGCTTGCCGCAGTGGTGGGGGTTTTCACCTTCAGCACTTTGAAGGCCGAAAACTTCCTGAACATTCACGAAGTGAAACCCGGCCAGAAGGGCATCCTCACCCTTGAGATCCTCAACGGGAAACTCTGGGGTACCCTGGAGCACACCGGCGATGTCTACGACGCGGGCGTGGTTCGTCAGGGGAAATACAAGAAGTACGCAGCAGATGTGGCCTTTGGCCTCAAGTACTACTTCACTTCGCGCTTCGCGGCCGGGGTTTATCTCCCGCTCTACTGGGATTCCTACGACCAGAAACTGGATTCCCGGGATCTTCACAACTGGACAAGCTACGGGCCTGGCGACCTCAAGGTGCAGGCCGAGTATGTGATCCCGCTCAGCAAGAGCCTCAACCTGGGCCTCTACCCCTTCGTGACCATGCCTGCCGGCCAGCAGCGCCGGTTTGACGCCAACGGCAACGCCGTCCATGACACGCTGGACAACGGTGTCCTGCGGTTCTACGGTGGCCTGTTCCGCGACTTCACCACCCAGTTCTACGATTACGGCCTGGATATTGCCTTCACCTACAACCGGGACAAGCTCTCCGTGGGCATTGAGGGCGGCTTCCACAACCTCTATCAGCTGCCCTTCTCGGCAGACTACTTCAACCTGTACACCGGCGGCGCTGCTGTGGCGTATCGGGTGAACTCCTGGCTGGAGCCCGTGCTGGAGGTATACACCGAACAGTATGCCCACGAGAAGGCCGGCTGGAGCCCCATCTTCGGGAACTTCGGCCTGAAGTTCGGCCCCTTCAAGGGCTTCCTCTTCAGCGTGGGTGCGGGTGCACCTGTGTACTTCGACAAGGATCAGTCGCCGGAGCTGCAGCTGCCTCGGCCCATCCGCACGCCCAATTTCCCGTACACCTTCGTGGGCACCATCCCCGGGTTTGATCCGGATTTCCGGGTGAATGTGGGGCTCTCCTACAGCCACCTCTTCCGGGCCTACGAGAAGGGTGACCTCAAGGGCATCGTGGTGGACGGCGAAACCAACACGCCGCTCTCCGGCGCCGAGGTGTCCGTGGAGGGCGTGGGCCTCTTCAATACCGATAACGACGGCGCCTTCATGGTTTCCGATCTGGACGAGGGCCTGTACCATGTGACCGTGCGGGCCACCGGGTACCAGCCCACCGAGTCCTGGGTGCTGGTCAAGCCGAACACCACCACCGAGCGCACCCTCAAGCTCTACAAGTTCTCGGCACGCCAGGCGGTGTTCAGCGGCAAGGTGATTGACGCCGAAACCCAGAAGCCCCTGGCCAAGGCTCAGGTGACCTTCCCCGGCACCGACCTGGCTCCGGTGGTCACCGGCACCGACGGCACCTTCAAGGTGAACGCCAAGGCGGGCGTGTACACCGTGAAGGTCAGCGCCAAGAACTACCGTTCCGAGGTGTTCTCGGTGTACCTCGCGGCCGACCAGACCACGGATCTTGTGGTGCCGCTGGAGAAGATGGAGCGCGTGGCTGTGGGCGGTGTGGTGCTGCCCATCGTGTACTTTGACTTTGACCAGTATCGGATCAAGCGCGAGTACTACCCCGAACTGGATGTGGTGGCCGGCATCCTGAAGCAGAACCCCAACCTGAAACTGGAGATCCAGGGCTATGCTTCGGCCGAGGGCACTGTTGAATACAACCGGAAGCTCGGCATGAAGCGGGCCGAAGAGGTGAAGAAGTACCTCGTGGAGCGCCACAAGATCGATCCCGCCCGGCTGACCACTGTATCCTTCGGCGAGGAGAAGCCCGCCATCGCCAACGACACGCCGGACCATCGCTACATGAACCGGCGGGTGGAGTTCCGGGTGATCAGCAAGTAACCCGGATTCCGCAACACCGAAACCAATGGGGGGACACCGCGGTGTCCCCCCATTCTTTACAATAGCCCAGGAGGGAAACACCATGCCAGATACCCAGAAACCCGAATCAGCGTTCCTTACCCCCCGGGAAATCGTCCGGGAGTTGGATAAATACATCGTGGGCCAGCAGGAGGCCAAGCGGGCGGTGGCCATCGCTCTGCGGAACCGCTGGCGCCGACTCCACGCCCCCGAACCCCTGCGGAACGAAATCCAGCCCAACAACATCCTGCTCATCGGCCCCACCGGCGTGGGAAAAACCGAGATCGCCCGACGGCTGGCCGCCCTGGCCCGCGCCCCCTTCGTAAAGGTGGAGGCGACCCGCTTCACCGAGGTGGGCTATGTGGGCCGGGATGTGGAAAGCATGATCCGCGATCTGGTACATGTGGCCGTCAACCTGGTACGCCAGGAGAAGGAGGCCGAAGTGGCCGACCGGGCCCGCCGGTTGGCCGAGGACCGGGTGCTTCGGCTCCTCTTTCCCGACCTTTTCC
Organism: Caldifarciminota bacterium; assembly: GCA_027069855.1. Lineage (GTDB taxonomy): Bacteria > Hydrothermota > Hydrothermia > WGAB01 > WGAB01 > WGAB01. The sequence goes on along the minus strand of JALXEF010000158.1, from coordinate 7,014 downwards.
CCAAGGGCCCGCCGGGTGAAGTTTCCCACGACAGCACCGTGGAGCACCTGCGTCAGATGCTCCGGGAGGGCAAGTTCCACCACCAGTATGTGGAGGTGCAGGTGGAAAAAACCGTGAACCCCCTGGCCGACATGCTGGCCGACGCCGGCATCGGCGAGATCCAGTTGAACCTGCCTCCAGGCCTGGACCTGTTGCTGCCCAAGGTGCAGAAAAAGCGGAAACTTACGGTGGAAGAAGCCCTCCGGGTGTTCCAGGAGGAGGAAGCCCAGAAGCTCATTGACATGGACGAGGTGGTGCAGGAGGCCCTGCACCGGGCTGAAACCTCCGGCATCGTGTTCATTGATGAGCTGGACAAGGTGGCGGCCCGGAGCAGCACCCACGGCCCGGATGTGTCGCGGGAGGGCGTGCAGCGCGACCTCCTGCCCATCGTGGAGGGTACCACGGTCCACACCCGCTACGGCCTGATCAAAACCGACCACATCCTCTTCATCGGGGCCGGCGCCTTCCACATGGCCAGCCCCCAGGATCTGATCCCCGAACTCCAGGGCCGATTTCCCATTCGGGTGGAGCTCCATCCCCTTACCGAACAGGACTTCCAGCGGATCCTGGTGGAACCCGAGAACGCCCTCACCAAACAGTATCAGGCCCTTCTGGCCGCCGAAGGGGTCAACCTTTCCTTTACCCCCGAAGCAATCCAGCGTATCGCCCACTACGCCTATGAGGTCAATGAAAAAACCGAGAACATCGGGGCCCGCCGCCTGCACACGGTCATGAGCACCCTGCTGGAGGATCTCCTGTTTGAACTACCGGAGGAGGGTCGCACCGAGGTGGTGATTGACGCCGACTATGTGGACCAGCGGCTGAAGGGCATCGTGGAGGACCTGGATCTGTCCCGGTATATACTTTAGGCATCAAGACCGCGGGGAGGGACCACCATGCAGGTAAGAAAGCCAGCGGTAGCCGGAGCGTTTTACCCAAAAGACCCTGCTGAACTGCTCTCGCTGCTCCGTCAGATCTTCGCCCAGGGTGCAGTGGAACCCATCTCCACCTTAAAAGGGGTGGTTTCACCCCATGCGGGCTATGTGTATGCCGGCCTGCCCCAGGCGGCGGCCATTTCGGCCATCCCCCAGGGCATAGAGACCGTCGTGCTCGTGGGGCCGACCCATTACTTTCCCTTTTCCGGCGGCGCTGTGTATCCCGGCGACGCCTGGCTGACCCCGCTGGGGGAGGTGCCTGTGGACCAGGAAGTGGGCGAGGCCCTGGTGGCCGAACTTCCTTCCTTTTTCCTGACCTCCGAGGAGTATCACGCTCCCGAGCACTCCCTGGAGGTCATCGTTCCCCTGCTCCAGTACCGGCTGGGTGACGGCTTCTCGCTGGTCCCCATCGTCGTCGGAGAGGCCCGTTACGAGGAACTGGCCGTGGCCGGCGAAGCGCTGGCCCGGGTGTTGCAATCCCTTGAGAAGTCGGCGGTCATCGTGGCCTCCTCGGACCTCTACCACGGCTATTCCTACGAGGAGGGCCGGGCCACGGACCGCCACACCCTGGAAACCCTGCTCACCCTGGATGGCCGCCTCTTTTACCTGGAAAACCGGGAGGGTCGGGCTATGGCCTGTGGTGCCCTGCCCATTGTGTTAAACCTGGAGGCCAGCCTGCGCCTGGGTGCCAACCGGGCCGAGGTGCTGGCCTATACCAACTCTCTGGATGTGCTGGGACAACGCCACGGCTACTTCGTAGGCTATGCCGCTGTCGCATTCTACGAGGAGTGAGGATGGCACGGTTCCCGAAACTCAGCGAGCAGGATAAAAAACGGCTGCTCCGCCTGGCCCGGGAAACGGTGGAGGCCGTCGCCCGTGGGCTGAACCCTCCGGTGCCCGAGTCCCTCTCGGACTATGAACCCTTCGGTGTGTTCGTCACCATCAAACGGAAAACCGGGGAACTGCGGGGCTGCATCGGCACCTTCCGCCAGGCCCCCCTCGAGGTCATGGTCCAGGAATCGGCCCTCAGCGCCGCCTTCCAGGATCCCCGGTTTCCCCCTGTGACCGCCGAAGAACTCGACGATCTGACCTATGAGATTTCTATCCTCTCGCCCCTGGAACCCGTGTCCTCGGTGGACGAAATTGAGGTAGGGCGGCACGGCCTGGTGGTGGAACGGGGCTGGCACCGGGGCCTGCTGCTGCCCCAGGTGGCCACCGAGTGGCACTGGGACCGGGAAACCTTTTTGGAGCAAACCTGTTTGAAGGCCGGTCTGCCCCCGGATTGTTACCGGGACCCGGCCACGCGTGTGTACCGGTTTGAGGCACTGGTATTTGGAGAGGAGGAGTAAAAGATGGCCTGGGTTCGGCGCCATGTGTGGGTCTCGGGCAGGGTGCAGGGGGTGTTTTTCCGTCAATTTACCCTGGAACAGGCCCGGAAACTCGGGGTGGTGGGATTCGTCCGCAACCTCCCCGACGGCCGCGTGGAAGCCATCCTGGAGGGGCCGGAGGAAAAGGTGACCCAACTGGTTGAGCGGATGCGCCAGGGCCCTCCCATGGCCCGGGTGGAAAACCTGCAGGTGGTCTCCGAGCCCCCGACCCAGGAGTTCTCCGATTTTGAGATCCGCTACGACTGACCCTCCGGACCCTCGGAGGACCACAGATCCAGGAGTTCCCGGTTGATCCGGGAAACCTCCTGGGGCTTCAGCGCTTTTTCACCCCTGGTTCCCGGGGTCTGGGAACCGGCCGGGGCTCTTCGGATCTCCTGCACAAATCGGGTGGGATCCATCACCCGCGCCCCGAAGTGCTTGACCGAGTTTTGCAGGGGACGGTCGCGGGTGACCACCACGATGTCCTGGGGTCGGTCTGAGCGGGCCACATACCGCCGGATGTATTCGTCGGCCGTCTCACCCCGGGTGTACACCACCCCAGCCTCGCCCCGGCTGCCCACGCCGTGCTGCCCGTCAAACACCACCAGCACCCGGCTGCCCAGAGCCCGGCGAACCTGCCGCACCAGGTGCTCCCGTTCGGCTTCCAGGCTCTCGGGCCGGGGGTTCCGGGCGTAGATCACATTGTAGCCGTCAACGAGGTAAAGCCGGGCCATCCCTTTTGTTCCAGCACCTCGTAATAGTAGGATTCCACCTGATCCGCCACCACCCGCCACGCGTACCGGGTGACGGCCTTTCGGCGGCCCGCCTCGCCCATCCGACGGGCCATCTCGGGGTTTTTCAGAAGGGCGACGATCTTCTCGGCCAGGTCTTCGGGGTCCTCCGGCCGGGCAAAGAGGCCCTCCTGGCCGTCCTCCATCACCTGGCGATACCCGGGGATGTCCGAGGCCACGATCGGCACGCCCGAGGCCATCGCCTCCAGCAGCACGATGCCGAAACTCTCGCCGGTGGTGGCCGGCGATACAAACACCTGCGCGGTCCGGTATGCCTTGCTGAGGTCCTCGGGCTTCAGGAACCCCAGGAACACCACCCGGTCGGCCACCTCCTCGGGCACCTGGGCCCGGTAAAAGGGCTCCAGAGGGCCACCACCCACCACCAGTAGCCGGGCCTCGGGCACCTGGCGCACCACCCGGGGCATGGCCCTGAGCAGGGTCTTGAGCCCCTTGCGAGGGTCAAACCGCCCCACAAACAAAAGGTTTTTCCAGGGCCCCTGATCGTAGGGGGCCAGCCGGGGGCCGTCGGGCCGGAACCGCTCCACATCGACGCCGTTGGGAATGATTCGGTACTCACCCGGAAAGTGCCGGGCCACCGACTGCCGGGCCACCTCGGAAACCGCGATCCGGCCGTCCAGCCGTTCAAACACCCGCATCAGAATGGGCTTGAACAGTTCATAGCCCCGGGAGAAATCGTGGGCGGCATGGAAGGTGCCAAAGTTCACGCTCTGCGAGTAAAGGATGGACAGCATCGGCAGGGTCGGCGTCAGGGGCGAGTGGGCGTGCACGATATGGTAGTTGCCCTCGTCCAGCACCTTCTTGACCCAGCGCGTGATGCGCGGGGAAAAGGTGATCTTGGAAAAGGACTTGTTGATGGGGATCTTGATGCCCCGCCCCACCCGGATCACCCAGGGAGGGTCCTGGAAGTCAAAGGTCTTCTCGCGATATCGGGCGGTGAGGATCTGCACCTCGTGGCCGCGTTTCCGGAGCTCCAGGGTGAGATGATGGATATGCTCCGACACACCCCCCGGGTAGGGGTAATAGATGTCCGAAACCATCAGGATCCGAAGGAGGGGCTTCACGGATTTATTGTGCGGGGCCGGCGTTGCGGTGTCAACGACCCGAACCGCCCGGAAGCCGCGTATAATTTGCGCCATGGGTGTATTCTTCGGCGTGGCCGGCCCGGAAGCCGCTTCCAATTCCCTTTCCCTACCTCCGGAGTTCCAGGAAACACCGTTTCACCACCTGCAATGGCAGGATTTGCAGGCCCCCGGTATCCGCCTCCTGCGGGCCCGGACGCCCTCCCCCTTAGATCCCCCGGCCCGGCAGGTCGGGCCGTATCTCGTGGCGTGGGACGGCACCCTGCTGTACCGCGGCGATGCCTGCACCCCCTTTCAACCCACGGAGGCCGAACTCCAGGCCCTGCTCCAGGACCCTGCCCGGCAACTCCAGCACCTCAAGGGATGGTTCGCCCTCATGGTGTACGATCCCCGGCAACACCGGTTCCTTTTGGCCACCGACTGGATGGGGCTTCGCGCTCCGGCCTATCGCTGGCACCCGGAAACCGGCCGGTTTTTCTTCGGCACCTGGATCCTTCCGCTGGGCCCGGAGGACGC
>JALXEF010000158.1:0-2256 GCA_027069855.1 Caldifarciminota bacterium | reverse complement strand
CTGGAATACTTTTTCCTCAACTACCCCCTGGGAGCCCGAACCCTGGCCCGCAACTTTCGGAGGGTGCCCGCCGGCCACTTCGTGCTGTGGCAGGAAGGCCGGCCTCCAGAGGTCCAGCGCTACTACCCCCATCGGCAACGGCTCTTTGAGGTGGACCTCCGAAGCGATCTCACCCGGCGCCGGCTCACCGAGGTCTTCGTGGAAACCACCCGCGCCCTGGCCCGGGATGCCGAACCCGCCGGGCTCCTGTTGACCGGAGGCTTTGACAGTCGGGTGGTGTTGGCCGCCCTGCGCTCGGCCCGCAGGCCGGTGCTCGCCCTAACCCTGGGCGACCCCGCTTCCCGCAATGTGGCCACCGCCCGTCGGGTGGCTCGGGCGGCGGGCGCCCGTTTCCAGAATCTGGACCCCAATCCGGTGTTCCGCCGGCACTTCTTCCCCTGGGCCCGCCGCAACACCCTGGCCACCGACGGCCTGGAGGTGGCCACCAAAGCCCACTACCTTTGGGGACTTGCGTCGCTCCAGGAACCGCCACCCGTTTTGCTCAGCGGTACCGGAGGTTCTGAACTCTTCCGCCAGACCGGCGTCCTCGGCAACATCTACTCTCCCCTGCTCGTGGTGCTGCTGACCGCCCGACGTGCCCTCACCCTGGAAGATCTGGCCGCGCAGCCCCAGGCCGCGTGGCTCCACCTGGAAACCCTGGCAGCGGGCCTCCCTGGTTTACATCAAGATCTGGCACCACTTCTGGAGGTGCCGCCGGACCGCCGTGCCGCCTTCTTCCATGTGTTCAACCTGGCCGAACTGTTTGCCCGGTACTTTGAAAACGAGATGCGCATGGAACAGTGGTTCACGGTCAAACGGTTCCCCTTCCTGGACCTGGATCTGGTGGAACAGGTGTTCGCCTCGGCCGAGGTCTCGCCCCTTCGGAGCCATCTCTTCCAGAAAAGCCGCCGCGCTCCCCTCCAGCGGCTGGGCTTTTATGCCGAGGTCCTGCGCCGGACCCTGCCCGTCCTGGCCCGGGTGGCAACCGACCGGGGCATCCGGCCCGACTACGCCTGGAATCCCTGGGGGTTCCTGCGTTCAGCCTGGGGGTACTGGCGATACCGGCGACATCGCGGCCCCGGAGAGTACCGCTTTGGTGAGTGGCTCCAGGCGTTCCCCCTGGACGCCTCCTGGCCCTGCGAGCCTCCGGTACGGCGGCAGGCGCTGGCTCGGGCACTGCAGCAGATCCAGGGCACAGCCCGGCCGTTCCCCCCTGGGGCCGCCCGCGCCCTCACCTTCTGCCTGTGGCAGGCGCTGCGTTCCCGTTGAACCGCCTTGCATTCCGCAGAGGGCGTGTCTAAACTATCGGAAACCGGAGGCTTTCCATGCTCAAACGCACACCGCTTTACGATCTGCATCGGGAACTGGGGGCCAAACTGGTGCCCTTCGCTGGCTTTGAAATGCCCATCCAGTACACCTCCATCGTGGAGGAACACCGCTGGGTACGACAGCACGCCGGGCTCTTTGATGTTTCCCACATGGGCGAGATCCTGATCCGCGGGCCCCGGGCCCTGGAGTTCACCTCCTACATCACCTCCAACGATCCGGCCCGGCTGGCCGTGGGCCAGGTGCAGTACTCCTCCATGCTCACCGAAAAGGGCACCTTCGTGGACGACCTCCTGACCTATCGCCTGGAAGACCACTTCCTGCTGGTGGTCAACGCCGCCAACATCGACAAGGATTTCGCCCATGTCCAGCGGTACCTGTTCGGCACCGGCGTGGAGGCCCTGAACCTCTCCGACGAAACCGGCGAGGTCGCCCTGCAGGGCCCCAAGGCCCAGGAGGTGCTCCAGCCGCTCGTGGACTTTGACCTGGAAACCCTCGGCTATTACTGGGCTCGCCACGGCACCGTGGCCGGTGTCAAGGCCCTGATCTCCCGCACCGGCTACACCGGCGAAGATGGCTTTGAGATCTATACCCGGCCCGAAGACCTGGAAACCGTGGCCCGGGCTTTGCTGGATCACCCCGAGGTGAAGCCCATCGGCCTGGGCGCCCGCGACACCCTGCGCCTGGAAATGGGGTATCCGCTGTACGGCAACGACATCGACGAAACCATCAACCCCTTTGAGGCCGGCCTCGGCTGGATCGTGCGCATGAAGAAGCCCAACTTCGTGGGCAAGGAAGCCCTGCAACGGGCGAAGGCCGAGGGCCTCCGGCGGAAACGCGTCGGCTTCGTCACCCCCAACCGCCGCGTGATCCCCCGGCATCACATGAAAC
>JALXEF010000157.1 GCA_027069855.1 Caldifarciminota bacterium | reverse complement strand
AAAATCGTTCTGTGGATCGTTGTCATCGGGTTTGTGGCGTGGGTGTTCTTTGAACTCGGCGCCGACATCGTGGGCAAACGCGTCGCCAAACCCTGGGAACGCGGCATCATTGCGGAAATCGACCATACCCCCGTGCTCTACCAGGTGTACAACGCCCTGTACCAGCAGATGTACCAGGACTCGGTGAAGGCCAAGGGCGGCCGCGACCTCACCGACCAGGAAGAGCTCGCCCTGGAACGCGAGGCCTGGAACCAGGTGATCCGCGAGGTCCGCTGGTCCGAAATCCTCAAGAAACGCCCCCTCCGGTTCTCCGACGAGTTCTACCTGGCTCTCTTGCAGGTGTCTCCTCCCAGGGAACTTCTGCAGGATTCCACCTTCCTGGATTCCCAGGGCCAGTTTGACATCCAGAAGTACCGCGCCGCCCTCGCCAACCCCCAGAACCTGCCCTACTTCGCCAACTACGAGCGGAAACTCCGGCACGACATCCCCCGCGACCTGACCCGCACGGATGTGGCCCTGTCGGTGAGCGTGCCCGAAACCTGGGCCAGAGAGCAGTACAAACTCCTGAATACGGTGGTCACGATCCGGGAGGTGCAGGTGAACCCCACCGCCATCCCGGACAGCGAACTGACCTACACCGAAGAAGACCTCAAGCGCTATTTCCAGGAGCACCTGGACCGGTACCGGGCCAAGGAACGGGTGAACCTGCAGTTCGTGCGGTTCTCCAAACTGCCCTCGGAGGAGGATGTGCAGGAGGCCCTGGACCGGGCCAAAACCGCCCTGGAGGAAATCAAGACCGGCACGCCGCCTGAGGAGGTGGCCCGGTACTACTCCGACGACGATTACACCCGCAAAACGGGCGGCGATGTGGGCTGGATGTCGCTCCAGCAGGTGCCGGCCGATGTGCGGCCGGTCATTGATACGCTGCCCACGGGCAAGTTCTCCGAGCCCTTCCATACCCGTCGTGGCTGGGAGATTGTTCGGGTACTGGAACGCAAGGGCGATTCCCTGCATGTATGGCGGATCACCGTGGCCATCCGCACCAGCAGCCAGACCAAGGAACAGGCCCGCCAGAAGGCCGAGGACTTCCTGAATCTGGCGAAGGAAGTGGGCTTTGACAGCGCCGCCAGGGTGCTGGGCGTTCAGGTTTCCGAAACCCGCCCCTTCCCCCGGGAATTTGAGTTTGTGCCGCTTCTGGGCGGCGACCCCGAGGTGGTGGAATTCGCCCACAAGGCCAAGGTAGGCGAGATCTCGCCGCTGATCCGCCGCGACCGCGATTACCTGGTGCTGCGGCTGAAGGAGGTGCTGCCGCCGGAAACCCCCAAATGGGATGAGGTGAAGGAGACGGTCAAACGCGATTACCTGAACGAACTCCGGCGTCAGCGGGCCATGGCCGTCGCCCGGGAAATTTACGAGGCCCTGAAACAGGGCACCTTCAACGTCGACTCGGTAAAGGCCAGATACGGGGCCCTGGTAACGGTGTACGATTCGGTCACCCTCCGTGGGATCCGACAGGCGGCGCCGGGCATCCCGGTTACCGTGCCGCTGCACTACGCTCTGTTCTTCGCCCCTGAGGGTTCCGTGCTGCCACCTACCGAGGTGTCGCGGAAGATCTTTGTGGTCCAGATCCTACATCACGAAGAGCCCTCCGAAGAGGAGCTGGCCCAGGCGGCGACCCGGCTCCGCCAGCAGCTGCAGTTCCAGTACACCAACAACTTCTGGTCGGCCTGGCAAAAGGACCTCACCCGGGCCAAGAGCATCAAGGATTACCGCAAGTACATGCTTTACTGAGCGGGTTCCGAACCCCGCCGACACCCGGCGGGCTCTTACAGGAGGCTTGCCATGGCAACCATCACCCGGATCCATGCCCGGGAGATCCTGGATTCCCGGGGGAACCCCACGGTTCAGGTAGATTGCTGGATTGACGATCAGGTGCTGGGACGGGCCTCGGTACCCTCCGGCGCCTCCACGGGCAAACGTGAGGCCCTGGAACTCCGCGACGGCGACCCCAAACGCTACGGCGGCAAAGGGGTGCTGAAGGCCGTGTACCATGTCAACGAAGAGATCGCTCCGGTGCTCCAGGGGCGGTCGCCCTTTAATCAGCGGGCCATTGACGAACTGCTCCTGGAGCTGGACGGCACCGAGAACAAGAGCCGCCTGGGCGCCAACGCCATCCTGGGCGTGTCGCTGGCCGTGGCCCACGCCGCCGCCAATTACCTCAGGTTGCCGCTGTATCACTACCTGGGCGGAGCCGGCGCCCATGTGCTGCCCGTGCCCCTCATGAATGTCATCAACGGCGGCGCCCACGCCGACAATCCCCTGGATATCCAGGAGTTCATGATCGTGCCCCTGGGCGCACCCACCTTCCAGGAGGCCCTCCGGTACGGCGCCGAGGTGTTCCACACCCTCAAAAAGGTGCTCAAGGACCAGGGCCAGGTGACCGCCGTGGGCGACGAGGGCGGCTTCGCGCCCCAGCTCAACGACACCCACGCAGCCCTGGATCTTTTGCTCATGGCCATTGAAAAGGCCGGGTACCGGCCCGGCGAGGACATCGCCCTGGCCCTGGACGCGGCGGCCTCTGAGCTCTACGAAAACGGCACCTACCGCATGGACGGCAAGCAGTTGAGCGTGGACGAATTACTGGACTTTTACGACGAACTTTTGAACCGGTACCCCATCGTGTCGGTGGAAGACCCCTGCGCCGAGGACGATTGGGAGGGCTGGCAAAAGTTCACCGAGCGGTTCCGCCACCGCGTGCAGATCGTGGGCGACGATGTGTTCGTGACCAACCCGAAGATCATCGCCCGCGGCATTGAAGAGGGCGTGGCCAACGCCGTGCTCATCAAACTCAACCAGATCGGCACGGTTACCGAAACCCTGGACGCCATCACCCTGGCCCACAAGGCCGCCTACCGCACCGTGATTTCCCACCGCTCCGGCGAAACCGAGGATACCTCCATCGCTGATCTCGCCGTGGCGGTGAACTCGGGCCAGATCAAAACCGGGTCGCTGTCCCGCTCGGAACGAATCGCCAAGTACAACCGCCTGCTCCTGATTGAAGAACTCCTGGGCCCGGCGGCCGAGTACCCGGGCCGGGCCGCCTTTGAGCGCGCCTGATCCGCCATGCGCCGGTGGCTTCGGTGGCTGGCCGTTCTCTTCCTGGTGCTGTGGTTCGGCCTGCAGGTATTCCGGAACGGCCGGTCGCTGTACCTGCTCCACCGGGAGGAGCAGCGCCTGAAACGGGAAATCGCCGTGCTCAAGGCCAAAAAGGCCCTGCTGGAGTACCGGCTTAGCCTGCCCATGCCGGAGGATACCCCATGAAGGTGAAGATCCTGGGCCGCTATGTGCTGCCCATCACCTCAGAACCCCTGGAAAACGCCGGCCTTTTGATTGAAGACGGCATCATCACGCGCATCGGCCCCCGGCGGGAGATCGCCCGGCTCCAGGCCGACCTGGTGGTGGACGGCAACCTGCTGGTGATGCCCGGCCTCGTGAACACCCATTGCCACGCCGCCATGGTGGGCTTCCGGGGGCTCGCCGACGACCTGCCCCTCATGGAATGGCTCCAGAACTACATCTGGCCCATGGAAAACAGCCTGGTGACCCCCGAGTTCATCCGCATTGCGGTCAAACTCGCCCTTCTGGAAATGATTAAGGGCGGCACCACGCTGTTCGCCGACATGTACTTTTTCCAGCACGAGGCCGCCAAAGCGGTGGAGGAGGCCGGCATCCGCGCCGTGCTCGGCGAGGGCACCATTGACTTTCCGACGCCGGCCGCCAAAACCCCGGAGAACCAGCTCGCCATCGCCGAGGACTTCATCCGCAACTGGATCGGCCATCCTCTCGTAACCCCCACCGTGGCGCCCCATGCGCCCTACTCCACCTCGCCCGAGGTGTATCAGAAGAGCCGCGACCTCGCCCAGAAGTACGATGTGCCCCTGCTCACCCACATCGCCGAAACCCGCGATGAGATGCGCCAGATCCAGGAACGATACGGCACCACGCCGGTGCGGTACTTAGACCGAATCGGCGTGCTCTACGACCGGGTGGTGGCCGCCCACTCGGTGTGGCTGGACGACGAGGAAACCGAGATCTACCTGAAACGGGGCGTGGGCGTGGCCCACTGCCCGGAGAGCAACATGAAACTCGCCTCCGGGGTCGCGCCCATTGGCACCTATCTCCAGAAGGGTGTCAAGGTAAGCCTGGCCACCGACGGTGCGTGTTCCAACAACGACCTGGACATGATCGGCGAGATGCGCACCGCCGCCCTGCTCCACAAGGTACACACCCTGGATCCCACCCAGGTCGCAGCCCGCCAGGTGGTGGAAATGGCCACCCTGGGCGGTGCCCGGGTACTGGGGATGGATCAGAAAATCGGGAGCCTGGAGGTGGGCAAGGAGGCGGATGTCATCACCTTAGACCTCTCAGCGCCCCATCTGACCCCGGCCTACGATCCCTACAGCCTGGTGGTGTACTCGGCCAAGGCCACCGATGTGCGGGATGTGTTCGTGCGGGGCAACCCGATCCTCCTGGACCGGGAGGTGCAAACCCTCTCCGAAGAGGAGGTGCTGGAGGAGGCCCGACGGCACCTGGAACAGCCGATCCGGCGAAAACTCAGGAAACTGCGCTAACCCTTGGCCAGCCGCACCACGGTTTCCAGCACCGCCCGGAACATGTCGGGCGTGAGCCGGCCGGTTTGCGTGTTCTGACGGGAGGGATGGTAGGAGGCCACCAGCCATTCGGCAGGCGCCCCCTGGAGCCGGTACACCGCATGGTGCCGGAACGGGTAGTCGGCAAAGCGCCGTATGATTCCCCGCTCCTTCAGGATCTGTAGAACACCCCGATGGGCGATCTGGCCCAGGGTGAGAATCACCCGAAGGTTCGGCAAAAGGTCCAGTTCCCGGCTCAGGAAGGGCAGGCAGTTCTGGATCTCCTGGCGTGTGGGCCGGTTGGCCGGCGGCGCGCAGCGCACCACGGCCGTGAGATAGGCGTCCCGGAGCTCCAGGGAGTCCCAGCGGTGCACGGAATCGGGCTGGTTTGCGAGGCCCACCTCGTACAGGTGGCGGGTGAGGAACCGGCCGGAGGAATCGCCGGTGAACATTCGGCCCGTGCGATTGGCACCGTGGGCTGCAGGAGCCAGGCCCACGATCAGGATGCGGCCGAAGGGATCGCCGAAGCCCGGCACCGGCCGCCCCCAGTAGGTCTCGTTCCGGTACGCCCGCCGCTTTTTGCGGGCCACCTGCTCCCGGTAGATCACAAGCCGGGGGCACCGGCGGCAGGCCACCACCTCTTCCCGCAGCTGTTCCAGCTGTCGCAGGATCTCTTCGCGGTTCACGGCATCGGCCCCACCAGGGTCGCCACGGCGTAGGCCTCCACCACTTCCCGCCGGCCCACCGGGCCCTTGCCCTCGCCAGACTTGCCCTTTACCGACACCCGGTCCACGGAAATTCCCAGCATCCGGGCCAGGTTTTGCCGAATCTCCAGCGCATGGGGTCGAATCCGCGGGCGTTCCAGGAGCACCGTGATGTCCACATGCAACACGCGAAACCCTTTCTGCCTCAGCAGGTTGCAGGCATGCTCCAGGAAAATCCGGCTGGGTGCATCCTTCCATTGGGGGTCGTGGTCGGGGAACAGGGCACCGATATCGCCTATGGCCGCAGCGCCCAGCAGAGCGTCCACCAGCGCATGGATCACCACATCGGCGTCGGAATGGCCCAGCGCGCCGAGGTCGGACGGCACTTCCACACCACCCAGCATCAGGGGCCGGCCCGGCCCCAGTTGATGCCGATCGTATCCGAAACCCACGCACATCCTTCGGGTCATCAACGCCTCCACCCGTTGCAGGTCTTCAGGGAAGGTTACCTTCAGGTTCTCGGGATCACCGGGCACCGGCACGGCATGGATCCCCAGGGCGTGTTCCACGAGGTTGGACTCGTCGGAAAAGTAGATCGCCTGGTCGCCGGCCCGCTCGTAGGCCCGGCGCAGGATCCGGGTCCACACCCCCTGAGGGGTTTGCACCAGGGCGATTTCCGAGCGGTCCACCTGGCCCTCCAGATGGTCGCCCCGCCGATACTTGACGGTATCGGGCACCGGCACCACCGGCACCACCACCGGATACCGTTCCAGCCCCTTGAGCACCCGGTCAATCAAGGCCGCTCGCACCATGGGTCGTGCTGCGTCGTGCACCAGGACCCATTCCCCCTGAACCTGCTGAAGGCCCTGGAACACCGAGGCACCGCGCGTGGCTCCGCCGGGCACCACGGCCTGCAACTTGGGGTATCGCTGTTGCAGATCTTCGGCAAGCGCCTGCAGGTCCTCGGCCAGCACCAAAATCACCTCGTCAACGCCGGGGTGGTGCTGGAACGCCATCAGGCTGTGTTCCATCAGGGGGACGCCCAGAAGGGGCTGCGCCTGCTTCGGGCCTCCGAAGCGCTCGCCCCTACCCGCGGCCACGATCACCGCACTGGTTCGCATGCGGAAAGTGTACACGATTTCGCCTATAATCCAAGGGATGGCGGCCGGGAAACGGGTGATCCAGAGGGAATCCTTCGGGCCGGTAGCGTATTACCGGTTCGCCGACGATTTCTCGCCCCATCTTCGGGGTACCCTCGTGTTCCAGAATACCCTGATCCCGGGGTATCCGCACATCCGCCGCCTGCTCCGGCTGCGGGCCGGCATCCTGCGGCACTTCCACGAGCCCTTCTTCGTAGAGGAAAAGGTGGACGGCTATAACCTGCGCCTCTGGCGCCATCGGGGCGAACTTTTGCCCTTTACCCGCGGCGGCTTCGTGGACCCCTTCGCCTACGACCGGATCGGCGACTTCGGCGATTTCCATCGCTTTTTTGACGATCACCCGCGCAAGGTGCTCATCGGCGAAATGGCCGGGCCCGAAAACCCGTACATTGACATCTGGCCGCCCAATATCTCCGAGGATGTGGCCTTCTTCGTGTTTGACATCTACGACCTGGACCAGCGCCGGTACCTGGCACCCCCCGAGCGATACGAACTCTTAGAACAATACGGCCTGCCTTCGGTCAAGTCCTTCGGCGAGTTCCGGCGCGAGGAGGTGGACCGGGTGGAGGAGATCGTGCTGGACCTGAACCGCCAGGGCATTGAGGGGATCGTGCTCAAGGGCCGGCAAAGAGTGCTGAAGTACGCCACCCCCATCATCAACCTGCGCGATCTGGAGGCCGACGCCGACAAACTCCTGGATCTCCAGCCCGCCTTCTTTATCCAGCGCGTGGTGCGCCTGGTGCTGGGGTTTGACGAGTTTCGGCTGCCCCTGACCCCCGAGCTCCAAACGGCGCTGGGCCGCGCCTTCCTGGAAGGGTTCCGGCAGGCCGTGCAGCGGGTGCGCGAAGAGGGCGCCATGTACCACGAGTTCTCGGTGCGGGTGCATCGCGAAGAAACCATCCCCCGGTTGCTGGACTTCCTGAACCGCGCCTCCAGCCAGATCCGCGTGGAATACGCGGGCCGCGAACGCGTGGGCGACCTGTGGCGGGCCCGATTCCGCAAGGTGTACCTCCGAAGCACCGAAACCCTGAAGGCCTACCTTCGGGGCGAAACCATCCTGGATTAGCCATGGGCATCTGGATCCTTCTTTGGCTCGCCCTGGTGCCTGTGCAGGTGAAGTATGTGGTGCCGGAGTGGGTCACCGGAGCGCCGGCCGTGGTGCTAGAAGACACCGCCAGCCATCGCCTGCTGCCCATCTTCGTGGGCACGGCCGAGGCCCTGGCCATTGAACGGGGCCTCAAGGGCGACCCGATCCCCCGGCCCCTGACCCACGACCTGCTGCTCCTGGCCATCCAGGCCCTGGGCGGCGAGGTGCAGCGGGTGGTGGTCACCGACCTCCGGAAACAGGTGTACTACGCCGAGATCTGGCTCCGGCAGGGGCAGGACAGCCTGAAACTGGACGCCCGGCCGTCGGATGCCATCGCCCTGGCCCTTCGGGCTGGCGCTCCGATCTTCGTGGACGAATGGGTGTTCCGGGCGTACGAGCGGAGCCGACTTCCCCGCCCAAAGAAACAGGAATCCTTCTGAGGGCTACGACCCCTCCGGCTTTTCCTCGGAGGGCCTGGAAGCCTCCTGCCCCTCCTTGGAGGAGCCTTCCGAGGTGGCCTTCCGGAACTCGCGGATGGCCTCCCCCAGCCCCCGGGCCAGTCCCGGGAGCCGCGAGGCTCCAAACAAAATGAGCACGATCACCAGAATGATGATGAGTTCCTGGGTGCCGATCATGTTGACCTCCTCTGAAACCTCCGGGAAATCCAGAGGCCCACTTCAAACAGAATTATAAGCGGAAGGGCCAGGAGCGTCTGCGTCACGAAATCCACCGAGGGCGTGATCACCGCCGCCACCACAAACACGCCCACGATCACCTCCCGGCGGTGGCGTGCCAGCATCGCCGGATCTAAAAGGCCCAGGAGCGTAAGGGCCACCACCAGCAACGGAAACTCGAACAGCCCGCCGAAGGCCAGCACCAGGAGCAGGGCGAAGTTCACATAATCGCCGGCCCTGAGCAGCGCCTGCAAATCGGGCCCGCCGAAGGACAGCAACACCCGGAGCCCCACCGGAATCCCCAGGAACAGCGCAAAGGCCGCCCCCAGGTAAAAGAGCAGTAGCGCCGTCCACCAGAAGAGCCGCGCCGGGCGCCGCTCCCGCGGCAACAGGGCCGGCTTCAGGAACTGCCACAGTTCCCAGTGGTGATACGGCAGGGTGGCCAACAGCGCGGCCAGCGCCGCCACCTCCAGGCGCACGAGGAACGCCTCGGCCGGCGCAAAGAAGTACAGCGATCCCACGGGCCTCGCCAGGAAACTCAGGAGCCGGGGCGAAACAACATAGGCCAACACCAACCCGGCGCCGAACACCGCCAGCATCCGGAGGAGCCGGCGCCGGAGCTCGGCCAGATGGTCCCAGAAGGACCCGCCGCCGTCCTCCTTCACGGCAGCCGAAACCGATGGGGGCTCAGGGGCCGATCCGTGTGCCATGGGCCAAACCGAAACCGGAGGGTTTGCTGGGGCGAACGGTATCCCAGCCGCTGCGGCGCACCGTCGGGCCCGGGCACCACCCACAGGGTGTCGGTGGGCCGATCCCGGGGCACCAGCACGACCGCCGTGTCCGTTTCCTGGATGGCGAAATAGGCCTGCAGCGAATCTAAGGTGAAGAGCACCAGGGGCGAGGGCCCCAGCGACCGATAGGAGGAAACCTGGCCGGTACTACGGTCCAGCATCTCACCCTGCTGCCCCCGTTGTACCAGCACCATCTGGGGGGTTTCCAGGCGGATCCGGTCGGGCGCCTGCACAAAAAGGCGCCCCCGCAGGGTCTCCGGCGGGCTCTGGGCGGCCTGCAGGATCTCGGTAAAGGAGGCCTGAAAGGTACGGTGTTGCGCCAAAAAGGATTGCAAACGGGGGAGCCAGGGCTCCCCCGCCAGAATCAGCAGCAGAAGGATTTTCAAGGGTGCTTCACCTGCCCAGTTTCTCCTTGACCAGGGTGGCCACCTCTTCGGGCAGGGCCGCCACCGGCACCCCGGCGGCCTCAAAGGCCGCAATCTTCTCGGCCGCGGTGCCGGTTCCACCGGAAATGATGGCACCGGCGTGGCCCATCCGCTTTTCGGGCGGCGCCGTGCGGCCCGCGATAAAGGCCACCACCGGCTTCGTGAAGTGCTCCTTAATGTACGCCGCGGCTTCCTGCTCGTCGGTGCCGCCGATCTCACCGATCACCACCACGGCCTCGGTTTCGGGGTCCTCGTTGAAGAGCTTCAGGAGGTCAATGAACCGGCTGCCGATGATGGGGTCACCGCCGATGCCGATGGCCGTGCTCTGGCCCAGGCTCGCCGCGGTCAAATGGCTCACGATCTCGTAGGTAAGGGTGCCCGACCGGGAAATCACGCCCACCGGTCCCCGGGCGAAGATCTGGCCCGGCAGGATCCCGATCTTGGCCTCGCCCGGGGTGATCAGGCCCGGGCAGTTGGGCCCGATGAGCCGGGTGGGCTTGTCCTTGAGGTAGGCCATCACCCGCATCATGTCGTGCACCGGAATCCCTTCGGTGATGGCCACCACCAGTTGCACGCCGGCGTCGGCCGCTTCCATGATGGCGTCGGCGGCGAACCGGGCCGGCACAAAGATCACCGAGGCATTGGCCCCGGTTTGCGCCACCGCTTCGGCCACGGTATCAAACACGGGAACGCCGTGCACCTCCTGGCCGCCCTTCCCAGGGGTTACCCCGGCCACCACCTGGGTGCCGTAATCCAGCATGAGTTGGGTATGAAAGGAACCGTCGCGTCCGGTAATGCCCTGGACCACCACGCGGGTATCTTTGCCCACCAGAATCGCCATGGAAAACCTCCTTCGGTTATGCGGCTTGGA
Organism: Caldifarciminota bacterium; assembly: GCA_027069855.1. Taxonomy (GTDB): domain Bacteria; phylum Hydrothermota; class Hydrothermia; order WGAB01; family WGAB01; genus WGAB01. The sequence goes on along the minus strand of JALXEF010000157.1, from coordinate 525 downwards.
ACAGGCTTATTGTATCCACCCACCGCCCTCAATGCAACAGCCGCAGGCCGAAGCCCTTTCATTCCGTCTGCCGGTCCGGCCGTCTGCCGGTCCGGCGGCTTCCCCCTGGAACCACCGGGCTTACAACGCCAAAAAGGCATGGTAGGAAGGGGAAAGGAAAACTTCGGGGCCGGGGGTGTCCCGGAGATATGGCACATCACCGTGGCTTCCCGGCCTGCCGGGCTCCATGAACGGCGAGGATCTCCTGGGGGTTTTCGGCAGACTCCGGACCTCCGGCCTCCGAATTTTATCCCTGCTATTCCTCATGCTGCTGAAATTCCAGCAGGGTTTTCAGTGAAACGCAAGAGTTGAGGGTGCGCGCCAAAACACAGGTTCCGCCCAACAGCAAAGTTGGGCAACGCCGAAAGGGTGTTCCGATCGTCTCACCCCGGAAGCCCTTGGGATCTACGCCGCCCCCGTTCACCGAGTGCCTCGGGCTCCCTATTCTCTCCTGGGAGAGTTCCTGCTGTAGGAGCCGGCTTCAGC
>JALXEF010000156.1 GCA_027069855.1 Caldifarciminota bacterium | reverse complement strand
GCACAGCCTGCAGGATGCCGGGAGCGGGCTTGTCTACGGCCACGATTACGCGGTCGATCCAGCTCAGGGCCTGATGTTGCTTCAAAAACTCCTGCACCTTCTGGCGGCCGCTTTCCTCAAACTCCTCCTGGATCTTGCGCACCCCTTCGGAGGGGTTGATGGCCTCAATGAGGACGAGTTCCGGGATTTCCACGAAGTGCAGGGCGTACACGGTGCCGCCGATGAGATCCTTCAGGGTTTTGCCCCATTCCAGGGCCCTGGCCTCGCGGGGATGGACCTGCAGGGGCAGGCCGATGCGCCGGGACGGAAACCGCCGGCCCTGGACCACGGCCAGAACGGGCACCTGCGCAGCCTGTATGGCCTTGCGCACGGCCGGGTCCAGCCCGCCGGTGTCCTCTTCCACCTCTACGATGACGAGGTCAATCTGCTCTTCCTTGAGGGCCACCAGCAGTTCGTCGCGCAGTTTGCCGAACTCCACCCGGATCCGGGTGCCCCGGGGCAACAGGGGCTTCACGCGTTCGGCCACCTTATCGCGCAGGGTCCCCAGGTCGGCCACCTGGCCCACGCGATCCTGGAGTACCGAGAGGAACACGCTCTCGCTCTGGAAATGCTTTTCAAAGAACCGTGCGGCGGACTTCAGGGTTTTGCCGGGCAACCCCTTGGGATCCAGTAGCAGCACCTTCCGAATTTCCATCATGGCCTGTCTCCTTTGTTGCCGCAATTATCCGGGTTCCCCCAAAACCGGGCAAGCCGGGCGCTGTTCGGGCGTGGGGGCTCGGGTCCCGCCGTGCTTCACCTCCACTTCCATTTTTTCTCTGCGGGGAGGAAGTTGCTGGAGGACAGGGGCTTAGCGTCAAATCCCGGACCCCAACTCGTCCTCTCCCCTGGTGGACCAGACCTCAAATCGCCCCTGGTGGGCCAAATTCCAAATCCTCCCCTCCCGCCGGGAGGGGATTGAGGGGAGGGGGTCTCAAAGCGGTGCCGAGGCACCGCACTCCAAGGGTTTTGGTGTCCGAAGCCGCAGAGCCCGATCTCCGGGCAGGCAGGCCCTACAGGTTCGGGCAGAGGGCCTGGCAGGCCGCGGGGGTGTCGGCGCGATCGCAGGCGAGCACGGCCACGATCTCGCCCCGGCGGTTCCGGTGGACCGCGACGGTCAGGGGTTGGCTGTCCGTGGCGGTGCAGGTCACGATGTCCAGGATCCGGCCCTCGGTGGTGGTCAGGTAAAAGCCCTCGGGGTCAATCTCTTCCCGCAGCACCCGCAGTTCCTCTTCGGTGGGCGGCGGGTTCTCGCCCACCTCGTCGGGGATCAGCAGTTCAAACCCCGTGTTCTTCACCACCTCGTCCACGGTCACGCCGGGATTGAGCGCCAGGAGTTTCATACGCTTGGTTTCGTCGTCAAACCCCAGCACCGCCAGGTTGGTGACCACCCGAAAAGGACCGCTGCCGCGGGGCAAGCCGGCCTCGGTGTATCGCGTGTCGCCGCCCCGGTAATAGCCCACGGTGGTCAGGAAGTCCACCCTTTCCACGAAGCGCTTGACCTCGTGTTTCATCAGGATGACCGTGCGCCAGCACAGGCTGCCCACATCGTTGCCGCCGCCGGAGCCCGGCAGGCGCACCTTCGGACGGTCGTAGGAGCCAATCACGGTGGTGTTCAGGTTGCCGTAGGGGTCGATCTGGGCGGCGCCCAGGAAGCCGTACTCCACGAGGCCCCGCTGGGCGGTTTCCATGATGTCGCAGATGCCGGCGGCCCACACCGCCCGGTCAAAGGTGCGGGCCTCGCCCACGGCCCGGGGCAGGTGGCGCAGCTGCGAGCCCACGCCGCCGAACTCAAAGATGGGCACAAGGTTGGGCGTGTAGAGTTTGCGGGCGAGCGATGCGGCCAGCATAGGAATCCCCGTGCCGATGAAGGCCGAGGTGTTGTCTTCAAAGAGCCGGGCGGCCAGTACGATCAAAAGTTCGGTGGGCGAGTATTCGGGCTTCATCGCTTCACCCCCAGTTTGGAAAGGACCTTCATCCGGCCCCAGCCGCCCACCTTTTCAATGTACTCCTCGTGGGTTTTGGGGCCGTACACATACTCCTCCAGGTACTGCTGTGTGCCCTCTTCGGTGCGGATCATCTCCATGTACATCCGAAGGTGGGGCTCGTCGCGGTCGTACAGGTAGGCCATTTCGCCGGGATGCGAGCCGAAGGGGGCGTGCACCACCGCATCCACCAGGAAATAGGGGATCACCGTGCGTTCGGGGTACCGGCGAATCTCCTCGGGATCCACGATCTCCTCGGCGCTGATGATCAGGCGTTTGGAGGCCCGGGCGAGTTCCACGGCGAACCCGGAGATGCCGTCAATCTGGGCGTTGCCGTAGGGATCGGCTCTGTGCACATGGATGAAGCCCACATCCAGCACGATGGCCGGCAGCAGCACCACCTGGGTGCCGGTATAGGGGTCCTTCATCACATGGGCACCGTTGGTTTTGAGCATGTCGCTCCCCAGCATGCTGCGCACCGGGATGAAGGGTACGCCCATGGCTGCGGCCTTCAGGCGCCAGGCAATGGCTCCGTTGGACCACTCGGCGGTTTTCACCCTGCCCTGTTCCACGACCCGGCGGAGGATGGGCGAGAGCCCGTAGACCTCATAGCCCACATAGGTGAGGTCCATGCGGTTCACAAGGCCTGCGGCCAGCAGGAAGTCCACCTCCTGGAGCCCCTGGCCCAGCACCCCGAGGTTGCGTTTTCCCTGGCGCACCAGTTCCCGCACCAGCGACATGGGGCACCGCACGGTGGCGTAGAGTTCAAAGCCGATGTAGTCGCCGTCGTGCACGAACCGGGAGATGGCCTCCTGTTCGGACATGAGTTTTTCCTTGAGTTCAAAGGACTTGTTTTCCCGGAGCCATTGCCGGAAGGCTTCCACATCCGGGGAACCAAACAACTCGTGCTGCATGTACACCTCCCGTTTCGTATAGGATAAGGCAGGGCTCAGGGTTCCCCGGCCGAAAGGAACTGGAGCCCCACCGCCGCAAGGATCAGGAGGGCTCCGAGCCACTGAGCCCTTTGCAGGTGCTCCTGCAAAAACAGGATTCCCCACAGGGCCCCGAGCACCATTTCCAGAAGCAGCACCACCGAGGCGGGCACGGCCGGCACGCGCTGGAGCCCGTACACATAAAGGAAGTAGGGCACGAGGGAGCAGAAGATGCCCAGGTATCCGGCCACCAGGAGGAACCCCGGCCGGCCGAAGTAGGGGAGGGTAGAGGGCACGAAAGCGAGAAGGGGCACCAGGGTCCATACCATCACCCCCAGGGCCACCTCCGTGGCGTCAAGGCGCTTTACCGCCCGGCGGGAATACAGGATGTAAAGGGCCCAAACCCAACTGGCGCCCAGGATCCAGAGGGCCCCGGAACTCAGGTGCAACCCCCAGGGAACTCCAGGTTCCCGGGAAAGCAGGTACACACCGGGGATCGCCAGGGCCACCGAAAGGCCCTGCAGGGGAGTAAGGGGTTCCCGGAGCAGGGGATAGGCCAGAAGACCCACATACACCACATAGGTGTTGATGAGAAACGCGGCCGTGGCGGCGCTGACCGTTTCCTGACCCCGAAACTGGGCATAAAAGCCCAGGGCGTTGATCACCCCCAGGAACACGACGGCCGGATGCCGGAGGATCTGGAGTCCCCGGGAACGCCGGGCAAGGAGTGCCAGAGCGATCAGGCCGGCGATCAAGAATCGTCCGGTGAGCAGGGGCACGGACGGCCAGTGATTCAGCGCGCCCCGGATCACGGCAAAGGAAGTGCTCCAGAGCAGGGCGGAGGAGAGGAGTGCCAGCCAGGCCCGCGTCATGGCGCCGTTGCCTCCCCGCGGGATTCCAGGAGCCAGGGCACCCAGATGTAGGCCTCGCCCGGCCCGGGATCCTCCGGAAACCGGCGTGCCCGGCCGGTCAGGCAGGCCGCGGCGCCTCCCAGGGCCGCCACCCAGGCGTCCTGCAGATGGACATTCTCCAGGCCTTCCGGAGGCTCGGGGTACAGCCTCAGCGGAGCCAGGCACCGCAGGACCTTCCGCCAGAAGGCGTTCCATGCCCGGCGTCGTTCCGCCTTCCGGCCCCGCTTATAGGGGAGCCGGTCGCCCACCAGTCCCACGGCCGTAGCCTGGGGATAGACCTCCACTACCCATCCGCCCTTTCGGCAGTGGTACGCCGGGTCCGGCGGGTACAGCGCAAACCCCTGGCTCTGGAGCTGCCGTACGATGGGGCGGAAATCCAGGCGACCAAAGGGCAGCACGCCGATGCGCCAGGGCCGGAGAAACCGGAGCAGGGCACGATCGGCCCGCCGAAAGGGCCCGGTTCCCACAAGGGGTGCATCCGCAAGGATCCCGAAGTTTTGGAGCGGCGAGAGGGTGGCCAGGAACGCCCGAACCTCGGGATGGCCGGAGAGCACCCGGGCCTCCAAAATCCGGAGCCGACCCGAAGAGGTGTGTTCCTCCAGGAGTACCACGCCGGACGGGCGGTGAACGCTCCAGGCCAGATCCAGACCCACGAAAATCACGGCTCCGGCCTTTCCATCCGCGAAACCCAGGCGAGCCAGGGCCATCGGTGCATGGCCCAGCTGCTGAGGGTGGCGAAGGCGTTGATGCTGCGGAGTCGGAGGCGTTCCAGGGGGCGAAGCGCGGGGTCTATTTTGGCGAACAGGGTGAGATCGGGCAGGTACACGCCCCAGCGGGGCAGGGCCAGGGGATGCTGGGGCAGGCCCCGGGGGCCAGCGAAGGCGAGCCGGAACCCGGCCTGCCGGAGCAGGGGGAACAGGCGGGGATGCCAGTGGCCGAAGGGATAGGCCAGGGTATCGGGTGGCGTTCCGAGGATCTGGGCCAGGATGCGGGCCGATGTCTGGAGTTCTTCCAGAACCTCGGGGTCCGGGAGCCGGGTGAGGTCGCGGTGGGTATGGCCGTGGCTGCCCACGATCCAGCCGTGGTGGTGCAGTTCCCGGATCTGGTTCGGCGTGAGGTGGCGGAACCGCACCCCGAAACTGGCGTCCCAGGTGTTGGGCCGCCCCAAAAAGGCCGTGGGAAGGAACACGGCGCCGACCCCGCCAAATTTCGCCATAGCGGGCCGGGCCAGGTGGTACACACACTCAAACCCATCGTCAAAGGTCAAATAGGCCACAGCGGGCAAAAATCGGCCGTTTTTTGCCAGCCGCCAATCCTCGGGGGTTGCCAGGCGGTACCCCCAGGCCCGGAGCTGGGCAAGGTGCCGGCGGAACAGGCCCGGGGGCACGGTGTCGCCCGAAAGATGGAACCGCCCGGAGATCCGGTGATACTGCAGGAGCAGGGGAGGCCGAGGCATCGGTGTGTATTCTAAGCCGTGCCGTCGTCGGCGTCGGGGGGTGGAGCGGTAAAAGCCCGGGGCCGGCCGCCTGTACACTGTTCCAATCCCAGGTGAATGAGGGGCACAGGCCCGGCTGTCGGTAAGCCGTGCCGGCGGGGGCGGTGTGATCCCGGGCGAGCGGGCACAGGCCCCGGCGCTGACACCAGAGTCCGAACCCCTTGCCGTTTCGGCATTTTGAAGCCTTAGGATAGGGGCACACAGCGCCCACCGGGCGACGATTCACCTTCCGGCCACCACGCCGGAGCCTTTCCGCGAACCACCCCTAACCCCTTGCCCCACCGCCACTTAGCCAAGAACATCCGAACTTCCTCATTTTCAGCATGTTGGCACCGGTTAACATAAGGTATATTATGTTGCGAAACAAAGAGGTGGGGATCGCGGCGAGGTCCAGGGAACCCGTTGAGGTGTAAGGGGTTGCGCGGGACGATGGGGAGAAACAGCGCGGAGGCCGGGGTGCCCTGTTCTGGGTGGTCGGTTTAGAACGGGTCGCGGTGTGGGGCGACGGGCATCTGGCGCAGGGCTGGCTGGCAACACGGCGTGCGGGCCGGCGCAGCGGCTGGCGGCCGGTTCAACAACCAGGCCACCTATCGCCGGACCATAGCTACCCCACCAGGGGTCGGCCCAGCGTGTCCGGGATTCCTCCGAGCAGGCCGCACGGTTCCTTCCGGCCGTCTCACCCAACCCCCCGGTGTTTCGCCGGCCAGACCAGCCCCAAGGCCGCCTCGGCCCGCCGGTGTCCTGCACAATAAGAGGCATGGTGCAGCGGCTCGTGGATTACCTGTTCCTGCTCCGGCCCACCCTGTTGTTTCCGGTCTGGGCATTTTTGCTCATAGGCTTCCATAGAGACGGTTTTCAGGGGCTCGGCGACCTGAAACCTATCCTTGCCTTTCCTCCCCCTCTTATCGTGGGATTTCTGGCCTATTCGCTCCTGATGGGGGCCACCTATGTGGTGAACCAGATCTACGACCGCGAAACCGACAGGCAGAACCGCAAACTCTTCCTGCTGGCCGACGGCCTCCTGCCCGTCGCCGGGGCCTGGGCCTACACCCTTTTGCTGGTCCTCGCCTCCCTGGGCCTTTTGCTGGGGCTCCGAGATGCCCCGGGGTTCGGCCATCTCCTCGGCCTCTGGGCGGCCTCCGGGGCCCTGGGCTTCGCGTACAGCGTGCCGCCGGTGCGGCTCAAGGCCCGCCCCCTCTGGGACCTCCTCGCCAACGCCGGCGGCTACGGGGTGCTCAATGTGCTCTTCGGCCGGGCGCTGGCCGGGCCCCTTACCGGCAGCGCCGTCCGCCAGACCGTGCCCTATTTCCTGGCGGTGGGGGCGGTGTTCCTGCTGACCACCCTTGCCGATCTCCCGGGAGACCGTGCCACCGGCGCCCGCACCACCGGGGTGGCACTGGGACCCCGCCGTACCGCTCTCCTGGCCTTTCTGCTCCTCTCCTCCGCCCTGCTCTCGGCCTTCCTCGTGCAGTGCCCCCTGGTGTTCTGGACCGCACTCCTGGCCTGGCCCCTTTTCCTTTGGTGTTTATGGAAAGCCGAAGACCGCACCCGGGTGACCTTCACCTTTCGGGCCGCCGGTGCCCTCTTCGGCCTGCTGGTCTCGGTCAAATTCCCGGTGTATCTCGTGCTCGGAGGTTTGACGGTGCTCGCCATGAAACTGTATTATCGGCAGCGTTTTGGCATCAACTATCCGTCCCTGAAGGAATGACGCCATGAAATACCGCACGCATACCTGTGGAGAACTGCGGGCCGAGCACGCCGGGCAGGAAGTGCTCCTGGCCGGCTGGGTCCGACGGGTCCGGGATATGGGCCAGCTGGTGTTCCTGGACCTTTTTGACCGATACGGCGATACCCAGGTGGTGGTGGAAGGGGCGCTGGTACAGGAGGCCAAGCGCCTGTCCAGCCAGGATGTGATCCAGGTGCAGGGGTCGGTGCGCCTCCGTCCCACCGATCAGGTCAACCCCCGCATGGCCACCGGCGAAGTGGAGGTCGTGGCCCATCGGATCACCCTGCTGAACCCCTCCAAAACGCCGCCCTTCCCCATTGAAGACCACATTGAGGCCTTTGAGGAAACCCGGCTCCGCTGGCGGTTTCTGGACCTGCGTCGGCCGGAAATGCAGCGGAACCTGATCCTGCGGCATCGGGTGGTGCACGCCGCCCGGCAGTACCTGCACGAGCACGGCTTCGTGGAAATTGAAACCCCCTACCTGACCAAGAGCACCCCGGAGGGCGCGCGCGACTTCCTGGTGCCCTCGCGCCTGAACCCCGGCAAGTTCTACGCCCTGCCCCAGTCGCCCCAGATGTACAAGCAGATCCTGATGGTGGCCGGCTATGACCGCTATTTCCAGTTCGCCCGGTGCTTCCGCGACGAAGACCTGCGGGCCGATCGCCAGCCCGAGCACACCCAGATTGACATGGAAATGAGTTTCGTGGATGTGGAGGATGTGCTCACCCACACCGAAGGCCTGTTCCACCACATCTTCAAAGAGGTGCTGGGCGTGGAATTGCATCGGCCGTTCCCGCGGTTGACCTATCAGGAGGCCATGGAATCCTACGGCACCGACAAACCCGACCTCCGGATCCCCTGGCGCCTGGAGAACTGGACCCACCATCTCCAGGACACCGGCTTCCGGGTTCTGGATGACATCACCCGCCAGGGGGGCGGCATCGCGGCCCTTCCCCTGCCCCATTCCCTGAGCCGCAAGCAACTGGATGCCTTGAATGAGCGCGCCCGTGACCTCGGCGGCAAGGGCGTGCTGTGGTTCAAAATCCAGGGCCGGAAGGCGTCCGGCCCGCTGGCCCGCTACCTGCCTGAGCCGCTGCTCCAGGCCCTGCTGCAACGGGACCCCGTGCCCCAAACGGTGCTGCTGGCCGCCGGCTTCGGGTACCAGCCCTTTGAACTCCTCGGCGCGCTGCGGGTGGAACTGGCCCGCGAACTCCAGGTGCCCCTGGAGGGCTGGAAATTCCTGTGGGTGGTGGACTTCCCGCTGTTTGAATGGGATCCCGATGCCCAGCGGATCGCACCGGCCCACCACATGTTCACCATGCCGCGCGACGAGGACCTTGCCAAACTGGACCGGGTTCCGGAGTTTGTGGCCGAGCGCATAGAGGGCCTGCGGCAGAACGATCCCAGGGTTCTCAAGGAGGTTCAGGAGTTCCTGGCCGGCATCCGGGGCAAGCAGTACGACCTGGTGCTCAACGGCGTGGAGTTGAGTTCGGGGTCCATCCGTGTGCATCGCCGGGACCTGCAGGTCAAGATCATGCGCATCATCGGCCTGAGCGACAAGGAAATAGAGGATCGCTTCGGCTTCCTGCTGAAGGCGCTGGAATACGGCGCGCCGCCCCACGGGGGCATCGCCCCGGGCCTGGACCGCATCGTGATGATGATGGCCGGCCGCAGTTCCATCCGCGATGTCATCGCGTTCCCCAAAACCACCACCGGCCAGGCCCTCTTTGAGGGTGCGCCCTCCGAGGTTTCGGAGGAGCAACTGCGGGAACTGGGGATCCAGATCATCCGCCGCCCTGCATCGGATGCGTAAGGCTGGAAACGCCCCTCCTCTACCCCGCCGGTTCTTAGAGGGACTTCGGTTGTTTCAGGCCGGGGCCTTCTGGGAGGCCCACGAGGCCTGGGAAGACCTGTGGCGGGAGGCCCGGGAACCGGAACGCACCCTCCTCAAGGCCCTGATCCAGATCGCCGCCGCCTGCATCCATGCCCGAAAGGGGCACTGGCGCGGGGTTCAGGGCCTGCTCGGTCGTGTGGCCCGGTACCTGGCCCGGGTGCCCGACGGCACCCTGAACCTGGAGATCCCCCGGCTCCGGCGCCAGGTGCACCAGGCCCTGGCCTTCGCCCGCCAGGCGGAGCAGGACCAGGCGCCGGGCCGGCCCCTCCATATCGCTCTGCCCGTGAAAACCCTCGCCCCTGGAACCGTTGACAACACCCCGGGGGCTGCTCATAATACATAGCGCCGAGCGGGAGTAGCTCAGGGGTAGAGCATCAGCTTCCCAAGCTGAGGGTCGCGGGTTCGAATCCCGTCTCCCGCTCCATTTTTTATCCCGCCCCATGAAGGTGACCCTCCTCCTGCACCTGCACCAGCCCCTGTACTGGATCCCCCGCAAAAACCAGAAACCCCTGGCGCTCTTGCCCTGGACCTTTCTCCACGGCATCGGCGAATACTACGACCTGGCCCGCACCCTGCTGGAAGCCCCGGCGGGCCGGGTTACGGTGAACCTTTCCCCGGTGCTCCTGGACCAGTGGGAAGCGTACCGGAACCGCCGGGTGGAAGATGTGTTCCTGCAGCATGTGATGCGCTCCGCCGAAGATCTGACCCCTGCCGAGCGGGCCTTTGTGGCCCGGCACTTCTTCGCCGCCCATCCCCTTACCCAGATCGGTCGGTTTCCGCGGTACCGGGAACTCCAGCAGCAGGACCCCGGCACCTGGACCCCCCAGGAGTATCGGGATCTCCAGGTGCTTTTTGTGCTGGCCTATACCGCCGAAATCGCCCGCCGGGAAGACCCCGTGCTCCAGGAACTGGTACAAAAGGGCCGCAACTTCACCGAAGAAGACAAGCAGAACCTGCTGGCCGCGGCCTGGCGTTTGCTGGATCAGGTGCCCGCGTTGTACCAGGCCCTGGCCCGGAACCCACGGCTGGAAATCTCCCTGTCCCCCTATTTCCATCCCATCCTGCCCCTGTTGATCCGGGGAGAAGCCCATCGGGAGGCCGGCGGCCGTGGTCAGCCGGTGCCGGGCATCGCCTGGCCCGAGGATGCCCTTCGGCATCTTCAGGCGGCCCACAGGCGCGGGGCCGACTTCTTCGGCCAGAAAGCCTTCGGTCTGTGGCCCTCCGAGGGGAGCGTGAGCGAGGAGGCCCTGAACCTGGTTCGCGAGGCCGGGTTCCAGTGGGCCGCCACCGACCAGCAGGTGCTGGCCAGGAGCCGGCCCGGTGCCCTGCCCTACCGGCTGTATGCCTGCTGCAACCTGCCCGTGGTGTTCCGGGATACCGAACTCTCCGACCGGATCGGCTTCGTTTACGGCGCCATGAAACCCCGGGAAGCCGCCGAAGACCTGGTGCAAAGGCTTCGGCAACGCGCACAGGCCGGTGCGCGCTTCGTGGCCCTCATCCTGGACGGCGAAAACCCCTGGCCCAACTACCGATACGGCGGCATGACCTTCCTGCGACAGGTGTTGCAGGCGGTGGACCAGGCCCCGGACCTGGCCTGGGCCACCGTGGGCGATCTGGTCCGGGAGGAACCCGCCACGCCGCTCTCCCACCTGGCGCCGGGTTCCTGGATCCACGGCACCTTCGACACCTGGATGGGCCATCCGGAAAAACGGCAGGCCTGGCGCGTTTTGCGCGACGCCCGGGCCCGGCTCATCGCCCATCTTCCCGGGGAGTTCCAGTATCCGCCCACCACCCCGGAGCACTCCGCGCTCTACGCCTTCATGGCAGCCGAGGGGTCCGACTGGTTCTGGTGGCTGGGCGACGACCATCCCACGCCCCTGGCACCGGTGTTTGACCGCATCTTTCGGGAACTCCTGCGCAGCGCCTTTGAACACTTGGATCTGACCCCGCCGGCCTTTCTGGACCGCCCCCTCAAGC
>JALXEF010000155.1 GCA_027069855.1 Caldifarciminota bacterium | reverse complement strand
ACCTCCAGGACCTGGGATACGCCGGCTCCTACACCACCAACCCCCAGGATGTCTCCTGGCCGGGCATCAAGGACTACAAGATGCTCTGGCTGAGCGCGGGCATGTTCCCCAACAACTGGATGCCGGATACTCCCCAGGTCGCCGCCATCGATTCCTTCCTGCACAACGGCGGCTACAGTTACATGGAAGGCGGAGACCTCTGGGGCTACGGTCCCTTCCGTGATAACCTGTGTACGCTCTTCGGCATGAACAGTTCGGGCGTGAGCGATGGCTCCTACGGAGACACCCTGTACAACCGCTTTGACATGGTGTCCAACCCCTGGATTCCCGGGGCCGACTCCATCGCCCGGGCCTATACCGGCCAGGATCCCTATATCGACTACCTCACCGCCACACCTCCTCCTTCGGCTTCCTCCTGGGATACCACCGCAACCCTGGGGTTTGGAGGGACAGATACCGACACCCTTGCGTTTCCCAGCATGGTGGGGTATCACCACTACACCGCCAGCGACCAGCTGTTGTACAAAACCGTCGCATCCTCCATGCAAATCGGCGATTTCGACACCCTGGCCACCAACCGAAACCGGGAGTATCGTCCCTCGCTGCGCCTCGTGTGGTCCATCGTGCACGACAACTTCAATATACCGCCCTCCCAGGAGCCCATTGTGGTGCTGGAAAACCCGGCACTGGGGATCCGCCGGCTGACCCTCCGAACTCCCTACCCCAACCCGCTCCATCGCGGAGCCTGGATCAGTTTCACGCTGCCTCAACCGGCCCCGGTTTCACTGGAGGTGTTTGATGCGGCAGGGCGACGGGTACAAACGCTGCTGCAGCGGCATCCCATGGCCGCGGGTTGGCACCGGATTCCCTACCGGGCGGGCCGGCTCCCCAGTGGCACCTATTTCCTGCGTCTTCAGGCGGGCACGGCGGTTCGTGTCCGGAAATTCGTGATCTCGCGTTAACAATCACACCTCCTGTGTTTTTGGGCGGACCGGCCGCGGGCGGCCGGCCCGCCCAAAACGGTACATAATGAACACCATGAGCCAGCGGCTCCACCGACGTCAGAAAATCCTGCTCGCTGCCCTGCGGGTGTTCGCCCGCCGTGGGTTCCAGCGGGCCACCCTACGGGAGGTGGCCCAGGAGGCGGGCATCGGGAAATCCACCATCTACGAGTATTTCCACAGCAAAACCCACCTGTTCCAGGAACTCGTAGAGTTCCTGTTCCGCCACCTGGAAAAGGCCTCCTACGGCGCCGTAGACCCCAATCTGCCTGTGCCTGAGCAACTCTGCCAGATCCTACACTCCTTTGCCGACGCCCTGGTTCAGGCCCCCTTCGGCAGTCCGGAGGAAACCCTGGCCATTACCACCGACATCTTCGCCGAGAGCATCCGCCACGGCACCGTAGACCTCCGCCCCATTTACGAGCGCGACCGCACCACCCTGGCGGCCCTCCTGCAGAAGGGCCTGCGCAACGGCGAAATCTGCACGCCCCTCGCCCCCGAAACCCTGGCCTCCCTGATCGTCGCCACCCTGGACGGCCTCCTGACCCAGTGGCTGCTCTGGCCGGAAGAGACCAATCTGCACCAGCAGGTAGAAGCCTTCTGCCGCCTGCTCCGCGACGCCCTGCGCTGCCCCGGAGAATAACCCTCTACCCTGCCGGGGTTTCGGAAAACTCCGCAGGGTGGGAGGAAAACGAAGGTGGCCCTGTCATCTACCGAGGCGGGGATAATTTCATTGTCGCGGCTGAAGCCGCTCCTACCATAAAAATTCTCCCCCAGGCAATTTGGTATCCGAAGCTTTCGCCACGGGATTTCCGAGTCCGAGAAGTTACGCTGGGAGTCCCTATTCAGAATCCTGTTTGCTTCTAACCCATTGCTGCCCAACAACTTCCTCCTCCTGAGGGGGAGGATTGAGGTGGGGGTGCTCCGTAGGAGCCGCTTCAGCGGCGATGGCAACTCTTGGAGTGCGGTACCCCGGCAGCGCTCTGGAATTCCCTCAATCCCTCGCTGCTCGAGGCAAGGATTCTTTGCCTGGCTATATCCAGGCTGGTTCTGGTTGGTTCGGCATCCAGGCACCGCGCGCCATACGTCCCAAACGACACTCCTGCAGGATGCCGGGAGTTCAAAGGAATCTTTTTCTCCAGCGGACCTTGACAACGACGGGACTTCTGCATATACCCAAACAAACCCACGAAGGTGAGGCCTTGCACGGAGATCAGAAAGCCGGACTTCCAAAAACGAGGGGTGGATCGTGATAGAACAGCGCGGGCTCTCCCGTGGACTGGGGATTCTTCTCTCCAAAGACGCCGGTCATTCCGAACTCTGGGACCCTCCCACGGACCTGGGTGGTTCCGATGCCTGAACGGGACGGAGGGTAAACATCCGTGCATCAGCGAACTGCTCGTGAGGGCCTGCTGACAAGGGTTCCGTGGAGGACCCTTGCACTCTTCCTCGGAATGTTCCTTTCCCTGATGTCCTGCAAAAAACCCAGTCCACCGGAGGATCACACCTCACCTCCGTACGACCCCAGGAATATCTCCAGAACAAAAACCTCCTCCTATACCCCTTCCCTGGATGTCAGGGGTGATCGCGTTGCGGTTGTATGGAAAGACTCCATCCAGGGGAACAACTGGGACATCATGTACAGAGAACGGGTTGGAGACGCCTGGGGAGAAATCCTGAATCTGTCCGACACACCGGGATACTCCGACGATCCTCAGGTTGCTATTGATGTGCAGGGCAATGTCCATGTGGTATGGGAGGAGAGCTGGCACATCTACTACCGCATGAAGGACCCCTCAGGTCACTGGTCACCGCCCCGGGACCTGGGACCAGGCAGTCTTCCCCAAATCGGCACCGATGTCCAAGGAAATGTCTATGTGATTTGGGAGCATATGGGACTCTGGCTCAGAGAAAAAACAGGAAATTCGTGGTCAGAACGTGTTGGTTTCGCGCACGGATGGGCAGACAATCCGGCTTTATCTGTCACCCCTGATGGACATCTCTATGCCGTCGCAGAAGGCGGGCACTCGTATACCAGAGACATCTACTTTTACGAGAGACCCCCAGGGGGTGAGTGGTTTCCGTATTTCAATGTCACCCAGAACACCTCCTACTGCTGGGCCGCGAGCGTCTTTGGGTTACCCAACGGCAGGGCATATGTCTCCTGGACGGAACACGGCATGAACCGCATTGGATACCGGGTTCGCAACGCCGACGGCACCTGGGAGGATGTGGACACCCTGCCCGGGATCCAGGGAGGCCCCTTTGGGTCTTTTATTTTCGGAAGCGGGGATACTTTGCTGATCGTATGGAACGAAAAACAGGAAAACTGGGAGGTCTATTACCGAATGAAGATCGGGGACCAATGGGGGAAAATCGTGAATGTGACGAACACACCTGGAGAATCCTTTTTAGGAAAACCTCCCAAGGTCAGGAACGGGGTTCTTTATGTGGTTTGGTCAGACAACAGCGATGGTTTCTTTGACATCTTTTACGATGAAGTTCCCCTGCATTTTTAAGCTCCTTCCGCCACCGAGGGACTCTCTGGCAGAGCATCGGAGCCCGGCGCTGACACTCCAAAGACCCCTCCCCTCAATCCCCTCCCAGAGGGAGGGGACAACTTGGTGTCTGGCCCGCCGGGGTGGGGACAAATCGGCTTATCGCGGCTGAAGCCGCTCCTACAGTAAAAATTTTCCCAGGGACGACTCGGGGGTCTGAGAGCGCCCGCAGGCGGCAGTCGCCGAGGCCAAATTGCCCCTATCCTGAGCGACAGCCAGGAACCCTTCCCAACAGGTGGAACGCCTTAAGCCCGGCAACGGACGCCGCTCCGGATTCAGGAAAGCGACCTTTCCCTTGCACCAGAAGCACCGGTTGAACCACCATCAGGGCGGCAAAGGCTCAGCCCCAAAAGCGATCCCTCCCACACCCCAAACCGGATCGGGAGAAACCCTGTGGTGAATACCGCCTTTGATTCAGACTCCCACGGCTCACCGAGCTCCTCCCATACAATCTTAGCCCTCACCCTTCACAAACCGGAGGTCACCCATGGCAAAACGCTGGCTTACCGTGATCGTGGTGTTGATCCTTGGGGCCCTGGCGGTCTTCCTGGCCCTTCGCAAACCCACTCCCGCTCCCGAGCAAACGCCCCTGACCCTGATGCTGGACTGGTTCCCCAACGCCGACCATGTTCCCCTGTATGTGGCCCAGCAGAAGGGCTGGTTTGAACAGGCCGGCCTGAAGGTCACCTTCCAGGTGCCCGCGGCCACAGCCGATCCCCTGAAACTCGCCGCCGCAGGCCAGGTGGACCTGGCCATCAATTACCAGCCCGAGGTGGTGATCACCCGGAGCGAGGGCCTGCCCGTGGTCAGCATCGGCGTGCTGGTGGAACACCCGCTCACCACCGTGCTCTTCCTCAAGGATTCGGGCATTGAGAAACCCCAGGACCTCTCGGGCCGGACCATCGGCTACGCCGTACCTCACCTGCAGGAAATCCTCTTCAAGGCCTTCGCCGAGAAAAACGGCATCACCGATTACCGGCTCCAGAATGTGGGGTTTGACATCACCCCGGCCCTCCTGACCCATCGGGTGGACGCGGTCATCGGCGCCTACCGCAACTACGAAAAGAACGAACTGGAACTGGAGGGCCATCCGGCCGGTTTCTTCCCGCTGGAACAGTACGGCATCCCCGACTTTTACGAACTCGTGGTCATCACCAGCGAGGCCACGCTGAAGGCCAAACGCCCGGCCCTCCGGGCCTTCGTGGAAACCCTGCAGCGGGCCATTGACTACTGCCGGGCCCAGCCGGATTCGGCCCTGGACCTCTACTTCGCGGCCAACCCCGATGTGCGGAAGGACCTGGACCGCAAGGCCTTCTTTGATACCCTGCCCCTCTATGCCCATAGCCAGGTTCAGGACCCGGACCGCTGGAACACCTTTGTGGACTTCGCCCTGGAGTACGGCCTGATCCAGAAGCGGCCGACGCCGCCCCTGTTCGTGAACCTGGTGGAGGCCCAGCCGTGACGGCGTTCCAGGCCCTGGTGCGCGAAAACGCCGAGCTTCTTCGGCAAATGGCCCACCATCCCTTCGTAGAGGGGATGGTCCGCGGCACCCTGCCCCGGGAGAGTTTCCTGTTCTACCTGCGGCAGGATTACGCTTATCTGCTGGAGTACACCCGGGCCATGAGTTTGGCCCTGGCCCGCATGGACACCGAAGCCGAGATGGCCTGGTTCGCCCGCCTGGTGCACGAAACCCTGAACTTTGAGATGGACCTGCATCGCCGCACCTGCGAAAAGGCCGGCATTTCCCGAGAAACCCTGGAGGCCACGGAACCCACCCTCACCACCCAGGCCTACACCGCCTACCTGGTGCGGCTCGCCACCCTCTCGCCCGTGGAGGAACTCATCGCCGGTCTTTTGCCCTGCGAGTGGGGCTACTACTTCGTGGCCTCGGAGGCCGGGCCCGACCTGCCCGAAGACCCCTTCTACCGCGACTGGATCCAGACCTATCGGTCGGAGGCGTTCAAGGCCCTGGGCGACGCCCTCATTGAGATGCTCCACCGTCGTGTGCCCTCGGAGGCGCACCTGACCCCGGGCATCCGGCGGGCCTTTCGTACCAGCCTGGAGTTTGAAAACCTGTTCTTCTGGATGGCCTGGCATCGCGGCGATCCCTGGAAGGAGGCACCCCGATGAACATCCTGCTGGTGATGGAACTCGTGGGATCCTTGCTTCTCAACGGCTACACCGGGTTTCATCTGGCCCGGGGCGGCTGGCACGGCATTCCCCGGCAAACCGCTGTGGGCCTCGCCAGCCTGGGGGTGTCGGGGGAGGTGTGCAGCCTGGGATCGGTGTCGCTGCGGTTCCTGTACTTTGACCTGTTGCGGGGCTCGCGGCACACCGCATCGTACACGCCGTACCTGCAGGAGGCGTCGGCCACCCTGCGCCTGCGGCCGGGCCTGCGGCTTACCGTAGGGCACCAGTTGCTGTCATACCGCGACGGTTTCTTCCTGACCGACATCGGCGACGGCATGGACGCCGTGCGGCTCTCCTGGGCCGTGCCCTGGCAGTGGAAGGCCGACTTTTTCTATGTGCTGGAGGGAAGCCGGATCTTCGGCGACCGGCCCACCGGCGACTTCGCCGGCCTGTACCTGAACCGGCGCGGCCTGGACCTGTATGCGGCCCTGCGCACCGACGGCACCGGTACCGCCTGGCTCGGCGGCCGATGGGAGGGCCGGCACCGCACGCTGCACCTCACTGCCGAAGCCGTGGGCCGATACCGGGCCGATCGGGTGGCGCCCACGTTCCAGGTCGTCCTGCGGCAACAGGGATTGCGCCACACCCTGGGCCTGGGCTTTTATTACCTGGCCCCGGCCTGGCAAAAGCCCGTTTCCTATCCCTCGGTGGTGGACAACTACTACAACGGCTGGACCGCCTTCGGCGAGGCCCTGAACTGGGTGGTGCTGCCCTTGGAACTCGCGCCGCTGGTGTCCTCGGCCTCGGCGGGCGACCCCTATGCCGTGTACTGGCCCGATCCCCACAACCTGTGGGTGGTGAACCTGCTGGGGAGCCGTCGTGGAGGAGTCGGCACCCTGCGGGCCGACCTGTTTGCCTTCGGCCTGGCCCAGGACCCGGAAACCGGCCGAAAGGGGGTGCTGCTGGGGCCGGAGGCCGCCCTGACCGCCACCGTCTCCTGCGAGGGGTTCACCGTGGGATTGGCAGCCGGAGTGTTCCTGCCTACGGGCGATGGGAAACGACTCCTGGGCACCTCCCGGCCGGCCTGGAACCTGCGGATCTGGTCCTTCGCTCCCTTTGAACTGCGCCTGGGCGAGGCCCCCTTTTAGGCCCCGCCTTTACAGCATCTGAGCCCTGCGCTGCAGCTCCTCGCGGAGCACCCGCTCCAGTTTGCGGGCGGCGTTCCGGTGATCGTACTCCATGCCCAGGTGCCGGGCGGCCACTGAGAGCGCGCGCCGGCGCGCCGGCGCCTTGAGGAGGTGCACCACCTGGGCGATGCATTCCCCGGGCCGATCAAAGGCGAAAAGCCCCTGCCCGCGGTGTCGGTCAATGCCGAAGAGGGCCAGAGGGGAGGCCACCACCGGCAAGCCGGTGGCCAGGGCCTCCAGGATCTTGCCCCGGAACCCGGTGCCAAGCTCGATCGGCGCCACGAACACATCGGCCCGCCAGTACTCGCGCACCATATCGGCGTGGGTGCCGCCGGGCCGGATCACCACCCGGTCGCTCCGGTACCGGAGGAGGCTCTCCGGGGGCTGGTGCCCGATGGCATAGAACATCGCGCCGTCCACGGCCGCCTGGATTTCAGGCCAGCAGCGCTCCAGAAAGTTCTGCACCGCATCCACATTGGGGTAGTGCAGGAAATTGCCCACATACAGCAGGTTCCGGGTGCCGAAGCGGGGCCTGGGCGGCGGCACATAGAAGTCGGTGTCCACCCCGTGGGGCACCACCCGCACCCGGCCCCGAAGCCGGGGTTCATAGGCGATCAGGATGTCCCGGTCCTCCGGCGTCAGGGTGAGCACCAGGTCCACCGCCCGGTACATGTGGAACTCATAGGCCCGGAGCGCCTGGATTTCCTCCTCAGGAATGGGCTCCCCCTTGGCCTTCCGGAGTTCGTGGGCCCGGGTGTAGCACTCGTGCACGGAAATCGCCGTGAGGGTGTGGCGGGGGATGTGCCGGCGATTGGCCTCCAGGTACTGGCCCATCATGGAATACTCGGCCAGGATCACATCGTAGGTGTCTTCGGTGAGCAACTGCAGAAACGCCTGTTCAAAGGCCGGGCTGTAGCCGCCGTCGCCCTGCAGGAAAAAGGCCGGCCGTCCCAGTTCCCGCTGCCAGCGGGCGATGAGTTCCGGCGGCTTGTTCTTCTGGGCCGGAACCTTGACCACCTTGCGGCAGAAGGGGTCCAGGCTGGTATCCTGCAGGTCGGCCTCGTCGTAGGCCGGGGCCAGGAGGGTGATCTCGTGGCCCCGCCGGGCCAGGTTCTTGATGCGGTGGTAAATCAGGATGGGGCCGCCGATGATGTCGGCCCGGGGCAGGAGTTTGGAGACGATCAGGATCTTCATGGCAACACGGTCAGGGTCTCCTGCAGGGCCTGCCGGAGCGCGGGGGTGTCCACCTGCTGCATCAGCGTGCTCCATCGGGCCTGGAGGTCCAGGAGCCTTTTTACGGGGTCCTCCCTGGGCGGGGCGTCGGTTTCCAGAAGTTCCAGGGTCTTCAGGGTTTCGCGGGCATCCTCGGCCTTGCCCTCGGCCAGGTATTCCTGGGCCAGCAGGGTGTGGGACCGGATCACCTTCTCCTCCAGGTCATCCTTCAGGAAGGCCCCGGGATAGGGATCCAGGTCCTCGGGCCGCACCGGAAACAGATGGGGATACCGGGCCAAAGCCCGCAGTTTCGCCCGTTCCCGTACGAAGCGATACACATCCTCCCGCAGTTGCCGCCACAGGGGATGGGGTTTGGGCGGAGGCAGGTGTTTGATGGCGAGTTCCCGGTCCAGGAAAAAGGCGTAGCCGAAGATGCGGGCGTTGATCAGGAAGTCCATGTCCTCCCCGCGGGGCACGGCGGGGTCGAAGGGCACCCGCATCATGAGGTGTTTGTGCACGGCCATGTTGCCGCCGAACACGAAGGGGGTGATCTTGTACCGCGGCGGCTCGCCGATGAACCGCTCAAAGGCCTCATTCATCCGGTCGAACTTGTCCCAGTAGCGCCGCCAGGGGCGATAGGGTCGGTCCACACGCCAGGAGCCGTCGGCGTTCAGGTAACAGCCGGCCACGGCATACACGGGTACCCCCTGGTACTCCCGACCCAGGAGGGCCACGGCCTTCTGCAGAAATTCGGCATCCTCCACCACCTCGTCGTCGTCCACCAGCACCGCGGCCTCGGCCCCCAGCACATGGGGCACGAACAGGCACAGGTTGCGCACCGGCGAATAGCCCCGCAGTTGTAGAAGATCCTGGAAGGCCACGGGCACGGCCGCCTGGAGCCGGGGCATCATGCGGGCAAGATCGGAGGGGCCGAACACCACGGTGGGCACAGCCGGGCGCGCCCTCTGCACGATCTCGCGGACCTTCTGTTCGACGGCCTCGGCGATCTCGTCGGTGGTGGGTACCGCGAGGATCACCAGGGTGTATTCCGGGCCCTGGAGCCGTTTCAGGCTTTCCAGGGCGCGGGCGAGGGTGCCCTCTTCGTCCAGGGGAGTGGGATGATCGTACACGGCGTCGCCGGGCTTCCAGCCCTCGGCCCGGGGACGCCCCCAGTAGGTGGGGATCACCACTGCGAGGCGCATGGTTTTCCTCCTTCCGGTCGGCCGCAACGGTTGGGTTTTACTATACGGCATGGCCCAAATCCCCAAAATGCAGGAAATTTGAGGGATTTGGGCACGGGCCGTATGATTATAAGTTGCGAGAAGGAGCGCGAAACCATGAGGGTTTTGACGGGTGCCATCGTGGTACTGGCCGTTTTTCTTGCAGGTTGTTCCGGGGGTGGGTCCTCCAGGAGCACCCTGACCATCTGGGAGAGTTATAACGACGAAGAGCACGCCGTTTTCCAGAAGATCGTGGAGAAGTACCAGGCGCAGTATCCCGGCGTCACCATTGAAGTACAGCGGGTGCCCTTTCAGGGCATGGAGCAAAAGGTGCTGACCGCGCTCGCCGCCGGGATGCCGCCGGATCTCGCGCGCGTGGACTACGCCTTTGTGGCCACTCTGGCCGCCAAGCACGCGGCGGTGCCCATCCTGCCGGAAGACCTGGGATCCCTCGCCGCCGAACTCCTGCAGGCTCCTCTCGAATCCAACCGCATCCGCGATACCCTGTACGGCCTGCCCGACCAAACCACCTGCATCCTGCTCTTTTACAACAAAGACCTGTTCCAGAGGTACGGCGTGACCGCCCCGCCCAAAACCTGGGACGAGTTCGTGGCCGTGGGGCGGCGCCTGACCCATCCGGACCAGGGCATCTACGCCTTCGGCATGCGGAACTCCCTGTGGTGGACCTTCCCGTTTTTCTTTTCCTTCGGTGCCGAATTCCTGTCGCCCGACCGGAGCCGGTGCCTCCTGGATTCGCCCGAGGGCATCCGCGCCTTCACCTTCAAGGTGGACCTCTATCGCAAGTACCGGATTGAGGCCGGCGCCTGGAAGCCCGGAGCGGTTTCGCCCGATGTGGGCTTCGTGAACGGCAAGTACGCCATGATCCTGTCCGGCCCCTGGGCCATCAAGCAACTGCAGCAGATGAACCTGAACTTCGGCATTGCGCCCGTGCCCGCCGGCCCGGCCGGCTCCCGCACCACCATCGGCGGCACCAACATGGTGATCCTGAACCCCAAGAAGAAGGCCGAAGCGCTGAAGTTCCTGAAGTTCCTGCTCTCCCCCGAGATCCAGGCCTTTTGGGCCAACGAACTGGGCCAGGTGCCGGTGAACCGCAAGGCCTTCGCCCGGGTGGACACCCTGAAGCATCCCTTCCTGCCGGTGATCATGCGGGCCATGGACACGGCCGTGCCCCGGCCGCCCCTGGCCAACTACGGCGCCATTGAACTCGCGGCCAACGCCGAGATGGACCTGGCCCTGCAGGGTAAGAAAAGCCCGGAGCAGGCCCTGCACGACGCCGTACGGCGGATCAACGAACTCTTGAAGGAGACCCCATGACCCTGTGGCTCGCCCTCTGGCTCGTGGCCGTGCCCTACCACACCGTGGAGGTCAACGGCTCGGTGGACGACTACGCCGCCGACGAGCTGGTGCTCCAGGATCCCTCGGACGATTCCTTTTACGGTCCCAGCAACGAACTCTACGACCTCTATCTGACCTGGGACCAAAACGGCCTGTACCTGGCGCTGGAGTATGTGGTGCAGAACAACGGCGTGGTGATTGCCATCGGCACGGGCGAGGGCGGGGTGCGCGACATGAACGGCCTGGACTGGTACCCCCGGAACTTCCAGTTCGCCGGGGTGCGCATCAACTACCTGGTGGCCCTGTGGAACGCCGATCTTTCCACCGGCGGCGTCCGCCGGATCCTGGACTCCCACAACACCGAACAGGTGGGCAACGCGT
>JALXEF010000154.1 GCA_027069855.1 Caldifarciminota bacterium | reverse complement strand
CGGTTCTTCGTGTTCGTCACGGCCGTGGATTACCGCGAGTACCTGGAACTCGTGTACCTGATCCGCAACCTGGACACCCTGGAGGAAGCCTTCTTCAAGGTAAAGATCCAGGACGGCGAAACCGTTCCCACCCTGAGCACCCTGTACGAAGGCGCCAACTGGCACGAACGCGAGGTGTACGACCTTTTCGGGGTAACCTTTGAGGGCCATCCCGACCTCCGCCGGATCCTCTTGCCGGAGGACTGGGAGGGCCATCCGCTGCGCAAGGATTACCCCATGGACACCCCCCATCCCCCCTACAGGTGAGCCATGGCAACGAGAACCCTGGAATTTACCTTTGATGAGATGCGGGTGAACATGGGCCCCCAGCACCCCTCCACCCACGGGGTGTTTCGGGGCGTGCTCGTGCTGGAAGGCGAAGAGATCAAAGACCTGATCCCCCACATCGGATACCTGCACCGGGGCGTGGAAAAGCTCGCCGAGCACCTGAGCTATGTGCAGGATGTGCCCATCATGGCCCGGAACGACTACCTGGGCCCGGTGCACAACGAACTGGTGATGGCCCACGCCGTGGAGAAACTCGCCAACATCCAGGTGCCCGAACGCGCCCAGTACCTGCGGGTGATGGCCTCGGAACTGCACCGGATCGCCTCCCACCTGGTGTGGACCGGCACCTTCCTGCTGGACATGGGCGGCGCCCTGGGCGGCGGCAGCACCATGTTCCTGTACCTGTTCCAGGCCCGGGAGTCCATCATGGACCTTTACGAGGAGTGGACCGGCGCCCGGTTCCATCCCAACCTGGTGCAGATCGGCGGCGTGCGGTTCGACCTGCCGGCGGGCTTTGACCGCAAGGTGAAGGAGGCCCTCCAAACCGTCCGCAACACCGTCAATGAGGTCCGCGAGATGGTGGAGGGCAACCCGGTGTTTGAGCAGCGCACCCGGGGCGTGGGCGTGCTCTCTCCGGAGCTGGCCCAGTCCATCGGCTGCTCCGGCCCGGTGCTCCGGGCCTCCGGCGTGGCCTACGATGTGCGCAAGGCGTTCCCCTACGACGCCTACGACAAAATGGACTTTGAGATCGTGACGGCCACGGCCGGCGATGTCCGCGCGCGCTACGAGGTGCGCATCAACGAGATCTTCCAGGCCGCCCACATCGTGCAGCAGGCCCTGGAGGGGCTGCCCGAGGGGCCCATCGGCGCCAAGCCGCCGGTAAAGGCCCCGGTGGCCGTCAAGGCCCCCAAGGGTGAGGTCTATTTCCGGGTGGAATCGGCCCGCGGCGAACTCGGCGCCTACCTCGTGTCCGACGGCAGCCACAAGCCTTACCGCCTCAAGCTCCGCTCGCCCTCCTTTTCCAACCTGCAGGCCATTCAACACCTGGTGCGGGGCCACAAGGTGGCCGATGTGGTGGTCATCCTGGGCTCCCTGGACCCTGTATTCGGAGATGTAGACCGATGAAGTGGCTCCTGGTCGCCTTCTGGAGTGTGGTGATTTTGAGCGTGGCGCTGCTGATTGCGGCCTACATGATTTGGTGGGAACGGAAGTTCGCCGGCCGCATGCAGCGCCGGATCGGCCCCTACTGGGTGGGCTATCCCCACGGCTGGCTCCAGTCCATCGCCGACGCCATCAAGATCCTGCGCAAGGAAGACATCATCCCCAAGAACGCCGACAAATGGGTGTACAACATCGCCCCCTTCCTCTTTATGGTGCCGCCCATGTTCCTGTTCGCCGTGTTCCCCTTCAGCAAAACCTGGGTGGTGGCCGACCTGAATGTGGGGCTCCTCTACGTGCTGGCGGTCTCCTCGCTGGGCGTCTTCGGCGTGATGATGGCCGGCTGGGGCAGCCACAACAAGTACGCCCTGCTCTCGGCCATGCGCTATGTGTCGCAGATGATCTCCTACGAGGTGCCCCTGGTGCTCTCGGCCCTGGTGCCCGTCGTCCTCACGGGCTCCATGAACCTGGGCGCCATCACCAACGCCCAGAAGGGCCTGTGGTTCGCCCTCTGGCCGGTGGTGGGCTGGGTGGCCTTCGTGGTGTTCCTGCTGGCCACCCTGGCCGAGGGGAACCGCGCGCCCTTTGACATTCCGGAGGCCGAATCCGAATTGATCGGCGGCTTCGCCGTGGAATACTCCGGCTGGAAGTTCGCCATGTTCTATGTGGGCGAGTATGTGCACCTGCTGGCGGTGTCCATCCTCGCCTCCGTGCTCTTCCTCGGCGGCTGGCGCGGCCCGCTCCTGCCTCCCCTCCTCTGGCTCTTCATCAAAACCGTGTTCATGTACTCCGTGCTCCTCTGGATCCGGTGGTCCTTCGTCCGGCTCCGCGTGGACCAGCTCATGGTGTTCAACTGGAAGGTGCTGGTGCCCGTGAGTGTCGTCGACCTGCTGCTGGCCGCCCTCTGGGTGGTGCTCCGATAGGAGGCCGACAATGGGGATCGTCAAAGAAACCCTGGATAGCCTGGTCATCACCCTTAAAAACCTGGCCCGGAAGCCGGTCACCGTGCAGTACCCGCGGGAACGCCGCACCATGCCCGAGCGGTTCCGTGGGGTGTTCGCCCTGACCACCAACCCGGAAACGGGCGAGGAGAACTGCATCGGGTGCCGGCTGTGCCAGAACATCTGCCCGTCCCAGATCATCACGGTGATCCCGGAGAAACGCGAAAAGCGCTCCTACGCCAAGGACTTCACCCTGGACATGAACGCCTGCATCTTCTGCGGCCTCTGCGTGCAGGTGTGCCCCACGGACGCCATTGTGATGGTCCGGGCCAACGACGAGGTGGGCTACTCCCGCGAAGACCTGTTCCTCACCAAGGAAAAACTCCTGGCCAACGAAAAGAAGTACCAGGATCTCATCAGCCCCATGACCGGCTCGGTGCTGCGGAACATGCAAACGCCGCCTCGCCCGGCTCCCCGTCCCCGTCCCAAACCCCAGCCCAAGCCGGAGGAGAAAAAGGAATGAATGCCGTGCTTTTCTGGGTTCTGGCCGTACCCCTGGTGCTCCTGGCCCTGGGGGTGGTGCTTTCCAAGAGCATCTTCCGCGCGGCGCTCTATCTCGCCGGCGCCCTGGTGATCACGGCCGTGATCTACCTGGTGATGCAGGCCGAGATCCTGGCCTTCATGCAGATCCTGCTGTACGCCGGCGGCATCATCACCCTGCTCGCCTTCGCCATCATGCTCACCAAGGACATCGTGGCCCAGGAGATCCGGCTCGTGTCGCGCAACCTCTTCTGGGGTGGCCTCAGCGCCCTGGTACTCTTCCTGGTGTTCCTCTACTTCCTGTTCCAGAGCCACCTGCCCATGACCCCCTCGCCCATGCCCGACAACATCAACCTCGGCATCGGCTTCGGCATCTTCCGCCAGTTCGTGGCGCCCTTTGAGGTGCTGTCGGTGCTGCTG
>JALXEF010000153.1 GCA_027069855.1 Caldifarciminota bacterium | reverse complement strand
CCCCCGAGGTGCCCCCGCCCCTCTGGGAGCAACTGGCGCCCGAGGGCATTATGGTGATCCCCATCGGCGACCTCTGGGGCCAGGAACTCTACCGCATCCGGAAAACCCGCGACGGCGAACGCGAGGAGGAGGTCCTGTTCCCCTGCGCCTTTGTGCCGCTGCGGGGCGCCTACGGCTTTAAGGCCTGAGCGTATATACTTTCCCGCATGAGCGTCGCCCGCGGCAAGGAGTTTGACTTTCATCGGGTTTCGGATCGGGTCACGGCCCTGGGCGGCCCCTATGCCTTCGTGTACTGGGTGATCGGCGAACAGGCCCTTTTGATTGACGCCGGCACCGTGATCTGGGGCCGCAAGATCCGCCAGGCCATTCCCGTGTACCTGGACTACGAGGAGTTCACCTGGCACACCCTCACCCACAGCCACTACGACCATCTGGGCGGCACCCCGGAGATCTACGAGGCCTTCCGGGATATCCAGATCGGCGCCCATCCCCGGGTGAAACGCGTGCTCAAGAGTCCCCGCGCCCTGGAACACATCACCCGCATGAACCAGAAGGAACTCCTGGCCTGGGGCCGGCCCAGGACCCAGGCCGAACGGTACCGGTTCCGCCCGTTTCCCATCCACCGGGAACTCACCGAGGGCGCCCGATTGCACCTGGGTGACGGCGTGGAGGTGGAGGTCCTGGAAACCCCGGGGCACACCCGGGATTCCATCACCTTCCTCATCCACCCGGAAGGAGTGGCCGTGGTGGGCGAGGCCGCCGGCGTACCCAACTGGAAGGGCGAGTTCATCCTGCCCCAGTTCCTGGCCGACTACGAGATGTACCTGGATTCCCTGAAGAAACTCATGGCCCGGCAGGACATTGAGGTGCTCGGATTGCCCCACGAACGGATCATCTTCGGCCGAAAAGAGGTGCAGGACTACCTGAAGCGGTCCTACGAGATCACCCTGGAGTACGCCCAGGACATCGCCGCCGCCCTCCGCAGGCACAACGGCGACCTGAAGGCCGCCGAAGACGAGATCTTTGAGCGGTATTACGGCCCCAAGGAACTGCGCCAGCCCGAGTTTGCCTTTCGGGCGAACCTGCAGGCCCAGGTGCGCGCCATCGCCCGGCACCTGGGCATCGCGCCCGCCTAAAGGGCGTTCAGGATCACATCGTCCACCAGGAGCCGGGCCGGGCCTGCGGCCTGGAGCCGAAGCCGCAGAGCGGCAGCGCCGGCGGGCACCCGAAGATGGGGCGGCACCCACACCTTCCACTGCGTTTCGGCCCGCGGGGTGAACCGACGCGTTGCCAGCACCTCACCCCGGCTGTCCAGAAATTCCAGTCGCACCTCCAGGTTTCCGGCGCCCGCCGGGCCCGGCGCCAATCGCAGCCACAGGTGGAGCCCGACGCGTTCGCCGGGCCGAACCGGCACCTGCTGCGCCAGGCTCCCGCGGCCCAGGAGGAACGCCGCCCGGCCGTTTTTGGCCTGGTCCGAAACCTGCACGCTCCCTGTAATGCTCCAGCCCCGCAACCCCTTTTCGGCGCCTCCGTCGGCCAACAGGTTGAGTTGTTTGGCCACCACCCAGAGGCCGCCCCAGCCGTTGTAGGTGTGCACATCCCGGGCCTGCACCGGCCCCGAACCCGCCACCAGCACCCGGTTGGAATCCCGGAGTTCCGGCCGATAGGTCTCGCTCCGGTTCACATGCACGCCCTCCAGCACCAGGCCGCCCTCCGTGGAGTCCACGAAAAAGAGGGCCCGGTCCAGCGGCCCTCCGGGCGACCGCCCGGCGATCACCCGGCTGTCCCGAAGCACCAGGAAGCCCTGGGGCCCCTCCACCCGCACGAATCGGCCCAGGGGCGGCCGGCCGCCGGGATTTTCCAGGTGCGAATGGTCCACGTACACGGTGGCGTCGCCGCCGACCACCAGCGAGTGGTTCAGGAAGGACACGCCCACGAAGTGGAACTCGCCGGTGTTCAACACCGTGATGCCCGAGGAAAGCAAACTGTTCAAAATCCGCATGTTTTCGCCGAACTCCAGGGCGCCCGAGGGGGCGATCCGCCGGGGCTCGGCCACGAGGGCGGTGTCGCAACCAGCCACCTTGCACCGGTCAAAGGTGATGCGCCAGGTGTGGTTGCCGAAGCGGATGCCCACCGGGAACCCGCTGAGGGTGATGCCGGAGAACAGGAAAAAGGCGTTGCGGCTACCGGCCGGGATCCGGGGACAGGGCTCGGGTGGGGGGCCGATCCAGAGCCCCACCGTGGGGGCCGACGGCCCGGCCGACGAGGGCCGGAGCAGGGTCAGGTCGTGGATCCAGCCGCGTTCGCGCCCCCGGAGGTTTTCGCCGTGTTTATGTTGCCATCGGAGGGAGGCGTAGGCCACGAGCAGGGCCGGTGGAGCGCAGGGGTCGCGGGAAAAATCCCGGGTCGGGCGGAGCACCGCGCCCTGGCCCTCCAGGCGTACGAAGGAGAGGTCCACGAAAAGCGGCCGTTCCAGAAGGTACAGGCCCGGTTCCAGGTAGAGGGTGAACAGGGCGAACCGGGATCCGGCCTCCACTTTGGCGTGGGCTGGCAACGTGCGCAGGGCCTGGGCCCTGAGGGAATCCAGGGCGGCCTGCAGGGCCGCGCCGTCGGGCGTTCCGTCGTTGGGCCGGGCCCCGAAGGCCCGCGCCTCCACAACGCCGAAGGTTCCGGTGCCCGCCGCGAGCCCCCCGGCCCCCAGCAGAAGAATCCCGAGGTAGATCCACCAGCGCCGCATGCGGGAAATATACAGCGGAGACGGATCCGGGGCCGACGGGGGGACTTTTGTTCAACAAAGTGGGCCGGGCCCCGGCAAAGCCGGGGCCCGGCCCACCCAAACTCTCCGACCGGTTATTCCTCGCGTCGGATGCCCGCCAACTCCTGCAGCAGGCGCCAGTTCTGCAGCCGGTCTTCGTTCACCTTCTTCAAGAACTCCGAGGGGTTGCCGTTCTCGTCAAAGTGCTTGCGGAACCGCCCCTCGCCCCGGGCAAAGGTGATGAAGTCAATCACCTCGCCGGTGCGCGGGTTCACATACCAGTCCTTGGTCACCGCCGGGTTGCCGGCCAGCGAGAGCCGCTCCTTGATGGTTTTGCCCTTGCTGGGATTGTAGATGAGCAGCGGAAACGCGCGGGAGTACACGGCCATCTTGGCGCGCAGGGCGGCTTCGTCGTCGGCCACACCGTGCTCAGGCTGGCAGGTGTTGTAGGCGATCACCACCGCCGGACCCGGGTACTCGGCGGCCTCCAGCACGGCCTGGTAAAAGTGGTTGATGTGGTACGCCGTGGTCTGGGCCACGAACACCTCGGGATGCATCATCAGGATGCGGGCGATCTCCTTGCGTTGTTCCACCTTACCGGGCAGGGCCTTACCGAAGGCCGCCATTTTGGCCTCCTGGCCGGTGAAGGTGCTGGTGGACGCCTGGCCGCCGGTGTTGGAGTACACCTGGGTGTCCAGCACCAGCACATTGATGTCCATGCCCGAGGCGAGCATCCGCGACAGGGCCTGGAACCCGATGTCGTACATGGCGCCGTCGCCGCCGAGGACCCACAGTTTCTTGTCCTTCCAGCCGATCTGGTTCCAGCGCGCCCGCACGCCCATGGCCACGGTGGCCGCGTTCTCAAACAGTGAGTTCATCCAGGGCACGAGATAGGGGTTGAAGGGGTAGGTGGAGCCGTACACCGTATTACAGCCCGTGGCCGCCACGAGCGCCAGGTTCTCCTTGCCGTACTTGAAGCCCATGGCCGCCAGCATCATGCGGATGGTGGTCGCCTGGCCGCAGCCGGCGCAGGAGCCCGCGCCCCCGACATAGAGCAGGGAATCGCCCAGGAGCATGATGTCGGCCAGGGCCTTCTCGGTGACGTACTCGCGCGGGGTATCGGGCAGGCGGCGGAAGAAGTGGAACACCTTGCGGTACTTGGGAATCGTGTCTTCCTGCTTGGGCCGCATGATGAGAGCGTTGTAGCCCATTTCCCGGCACACAGTCACGCATTCGCCGCAGCCCTTGCACTTGGTGGGGTCCACATAGATGGCAAAGAGCCCGGGTTCCAGCCCCCGTTTGGTGGGCAACTCGTAGAACTTCTTGGTTTTCGCGAGATGCGCTTCAATCAGCGGCTTGTCTTCCTCCGGCACCTCCTTCATGTACTCGGGCAGTTTGGACTCGGGGATCACCTTGCCCAGGATGGCGGTGTCCGGGCACTCGGTCACGCACTTCATGCAGGCCACGCAGTTGGTGCTGATGAACTCGGGGATTTCCAGGCCCACATAGGAGAAATCACGGAGGGCGCCGGTGCCCGGCGGAATAATGGACCGGGCCACGCCGACATCGGCGGGCAGTTCGGTGTCGCCCACGCCCTTGCGGTAGGCGCCGATCACCCGCTCGTTGAAGTCGGCCACATACTCCTCCACATTCAGGAGCCCCACCGAGGGGAGCCGCGACTCGTGAAGGGCCTTGTGTTCCCCGGGCAACTTGCTGGCCGGGGTTTCGTCGGGCTCCAGGAACTCTTCAAACAGTTCCTCGTGGTGGGTGGCCTTTTGAAATTCCTCCCCCTCCGGAGTAGGCTTTTTGTTCCGATCGCTCATGGTCCTCACACTCCTTTTGCCATGGCCCGAACGATGTCGGTCATGGAAATCACGCCGATGGGATACACCTTGCCGTCCTTTTCTTCGGTGACCACCAGCCGGTGGATGCCGCGCTCCTTCATGAGCCGCGCCGCTTCCTTCAGGGTGGTTTCCGGCGACACGGTCACCACCTCGCGGGTCATGATGTGCTTGGCCGACAAACCACGCCAGTGCTCCCAGTACTCCTCATGGACCCGCACATTCACCAGGTCGGTTTGGGAAACGATACCGGCCAGGGTGCCGTCGTCGTTGACGACCACCAGGGCCGAAATGTTGTGATCGGTCATCAGCTTGGCCACCTCCTGGATGGGGGTGTAGGGGTGGCAGCTGATCACCCCCTTGCTCATGATTTCGCGAACCTTCATCCCACACCTCCTACGAGGCCGCTTTGGCCTCTTCCCAGATGATCTCCCTGGGGATCTCAAACACTTCCTGGTATCCGCGTTTCACGGCCTTCAGGTTGTCCTGCACCACCTGCTCGCCCCGTTTGCCGAAGAACTTGCGGAGCGACCGTTCCACCGCCTCGAAAATCTGGTCCTCGGTGAGCCCCCGCTCCTTGAAGAAGGGCACCACCTTGAGGAACACTCCCAGGAGCACAATGCCCTGCATGCGCACCTGGAGATCGGGACGGGTGGCCACCTCGCGGGCGATCTTGGCGGTGTCCAGGGCCAGTACCCGGATGTTCTTCTCGCGGATGGTATCTCGGGCCGACCAGGGAATGGATTGCCAGATCTCGCGCGGATCCGTTTCCGTGGTGTTGATGAAGAGCATGCCACCGGGTTTGATGCCGGCCAGGGGGTTCCCCAGGTTAAAGGCGTTCAGGTTGTTGATGGGCACGAAGTCCACTTCCTTGAGCATGGAGTGGATGCGGATGTGCTCGGGGGCCGCGATCAGGTAGTAGGTGGTGGGCAGGCCCTTCTTTTCGGCGCCGTACTGGGGATAGGCCTGCACCTTGAGGTTCAGGAGGTCGGCCACCAGCGTGGCGATCACCTTGTTGGTGGTCACCGAACCCATGCCTCCCACCGAGTGGCCCCGCATGGTGAAGGTGCCCTCGGGCAGGCAATCGGGGTCTTCGGGCCGTTCCAGGGCGTACTTGTGCTTGATGTTCAGCACGAAGTACCGGTGCTCGCCCTGGTCCATCATGTGCTTCATCACGGCCAGGAAGTCGCCAGGCCGCACATCCCGGCCGCCCAGGCCGGCCGAGCCGTAGTAGACATAGGGGATCCGGTCCACCTTCGGGTAGTCCTCGGGGTAGCCGTGGGCACCGATGAAGGCGTCGGCAAAGGCCGACTTGATTTCCCGGGCCAGCGGGTTGGACTGGGCCGGGGGATCGTCCAGCCGCTCCACCACGGCAAAGGCTTTGACGTGCTTCAAGGCGTTGACGATCTCTGGGCCGGGGAAGGGCCGCAGGGTGCGCGGGTTCAGCACGCCCACCTTCCAGCCGTACTTCTCGCGGGCATAGTCCACGGCCGCCATGGCGGTTTCGGCCATGGTGCCCAGCGCCACGATGGCGTACTCGGCGTCCTCCAGCCGATAGGTTTCGATGAGGTCGTAGGAGCGGCCTGTGAGCTCCGAGTATTCCAGCATCGCCCGGCGAAGGAAGGCCTTGAGGTTGTCGTAGAAGTAGCGCTGGGCGATTTTGCCCTTCATGTAGCTGTCCTGGTTCTGCACCACGCCGATCATCAGGGGGTGGTAGGGGTCCATGTAGTTCATCAGCCGCTCGCGGGGGTCGCCCACAAACTGCTTCATGAGTTCGGGCTCCGGCAGCCGGAGGGACTCAATGGTGTGGGTGGTCAGAAAGCCGTCCTGCACCACCATATAGGGGGTTTGGCTGTCTTCGGCGGCCCGGCGCGCGATCAGGGCCAGGTCGGCGGCCTCCTGGGCGTTCTTGGCGAACACGATGCCCCAGCCCACATCGGCCACACCGAACACATCGTCGTGCCCGGCGTGCACGTTCAGGCTCTGGCTGGTGAGCGCCCGGGCGCCGATGTGGAATACCACCGGCAGCCGCTTGCCGGAGATGACATAGAGCACCTCCTTCATCAGGATGAGGCCCTGGCTGGAGGTGAAGTTCACCACCCGGCCACCGGCGGCGGCGAAGCCCTCGGCCGCCGACGCCGAGCTGTGCTCGGATTCCGGCTCAATGAAGATGAGCGGCGTACCCCAGAGGTTCTTCTGGCCTGCGGCCACCCGGGCCTGATACCCTACGCCCATGGGCGTGGACGGGGTGATCGGGTAGGCGCAGGCCCCCTCGGTGATGTGGGATTCCACCCAGACCACGGCCTCGGAGCCGTCGGCCGTCGTGGGGATCCCGGGGAAGGGAACCTTGTCCTTGGAAACCATGGTTACACGCCTCCTTGGGTTTCACTCAAGGGTCAATTATAAGCGAAGCCGCCCTTGTTCGGGGAGCAGAATTTGGCTTTTTTGTTGAGTTTCAAAAGGTTGAGAATGCAAGATCTGGACAGCCCCTTCCGACACCCCCAATAAGCCCTGTTCCTTAACCCTTTGGGCTTCCGGGACTTCGAAAACTCCAGAGCAAATTTCCTGGAACCCTATCGGCCCCCACGGATCTCAACCCTGCGGGTGCTCCTTGCCCCCTTTGGGGGGTGCGGTTATAGTTAACAGGTGTTGCCAAAAACAAGGAGGTGTAGCGTGTGGCGTACGGGTAAGGGTTGGGGCCTCTGGGCCCTTATCACAGGGGTACTCCTGGCATGGGCCCCGCTCCACGCCGACTGGACCTTCGTCGGCGGCGGCTACATCAATGGGGTCTGCATGCAGGGAGACCACATCTGGACCGCCGAGAGCGACGGCCGGGTGCGGCACTCCGCGGACGGCGGCGAAACCTGGGAGAGCCTCCTGGTTCCCGCCGCAGTTCGCCTGTACGGCGTGTACTTCGTGGATGCCAATACCGGCTGGGCCGTAGGGAACGACGGCACCATCTTCCATACCACCGACGGCGGCCAAACCTGGGAATGGCAAACCTCCGGTATCTCCAACGACCTCAAGGGCGTGTACTTCGTAGACGCCAACAAGGGCTGGGCCTGGGGCCGGTCCGGTAAAATCCTCTACACCGAAGACGGCGGCGCCACCTGGACCCAGCAAAACTCCGGGATCACCAACACCCTGTACTGGGGCTGTTTCCTGAACGACACCGTTGGCTATGTGGGCGGCTCCTCGGGCAAAATCCTGAAGACCACCGACGGCGGCCAAACCTGGGTGCTCATCAACAGCCCCACCACCAGTTCCCTGTACAGCGGCTGGTTCGTGAACGACACCGTGGGCTGGGTGGTACGCTCCTCGGGCGGAATCTACAAGACCACCGACGGCGGCAACACCTGGACCCAGCAGAACTCCAACACCACCAACACGCTGTACGGCGTGTACGCCACCGATGAGAACCACGCCTGGGCCGTGGGCAAGTACGGCACCGTGCTGTACACCACCGACGGCGGCGCCACCTGGAACGCCCAAACCAACCTCAGCCCCAACTACTTTGAGAAGATCGTGATGGCCCCGGATAACCTCACCGGCGTGCTCGTGGGCTGGGGCGGTGCCATCTACAAGACCACCGACGGCGGCCAGACCTGGACCCCCAAAGCCCAGGAAACCTGCATGGGCTTCCGGCGGGTGGCCTTCGGCGACGCCGACAATGTGTGGGCCGTGGGCATCAACGGCTCCATCTTCCACTCGGGCGACGGCGGCCTCACCTGGGAACGGCAGAACGCGCCGGTGTCCTCCTTCATGATGGGCGTGGACTTCCTGGATGGCCTCATGGGCTGGGCCGTGGGCTATGACGGCGCCGTGGTGTACACCGCCGACGGCGGCAACACCTGGACCCTGGTCAACGCCGGTACCACCGAAGACCTCAACGATGTGGAGGTGGTGACCTCCCAGGTGGTCTACATCGTGGGGCAAAACGGCTTCGCCGCCATGACTGTGAACGGGGGCACCTCCTGGATGACCCTGAGCACCGGTACCACCAACGACATCAAGAGCGTGGCATTCTACAACGCCAACGTGGGCATCGCCGTAGGTGAAGACGGCCTGGTCCTGCGTACCTACACAGGCGGCCTTCTGTGGGAAGATGTGTCCGGCGCCACCGCCAACACTCTTTACGATGTAGCGTACCGCGACTCTCTGCATGTCTTTGCTGTGGGCGTGGACGGCACCCTGCTGTACTCCGAAGACGCCGGCGCCACCTGGACTTCGCTGAGCAGCGGCACCTCCCTGGACCTCTACCGTATTTCCTTCGCTTCGGCCACTGAAGGCTGGATCGCCGGTGGCGGTACCGACGCCAGCGTGCTCCTGCATACCACCGACGGCGGCCAGACCTGGGAAACCGTGGACCTGCACTCCGACCTCGCCGTGTGGGGCATTGATGTGATCCAGCTGGACCGCGGCGACTACCTGGGCGTGGCCGCCTCCAACGGCGGTGCCATCTACCGCTACTCCACCCTGCCCACCTGGCCCGAGCTGACCATCGCCGAGATCCAGGGCATGGCCGACCATTCGCCCTACGAGGGTGATACCGTCATCACCTACGGCATCGTGACCGGCGCCTATAGCCACGGCTTCTTCATGGAAGAGCGGCCGGGCGGCGCCTGGCACGGCATCTGGGTGTATACCAGCGATCCCCCGGGCGTGGCCGTGGGCGACAGCGTGAAGGTCATCGGCCCGGTGCAGGAGTACTACGACCTCACCGAGATCTCCCATCCGGTGAGCGTGGAGGTACTGGCCAGCGGCCTCACGCCGCCGGGCCCCACGGTGCTCCCCACGGGCGAGGTGCCCCAGGAGCAGTATGAGGGCGTGTTCGTGCGCGTGGAGAACGCCACCTGCACCAACCCTGACCTGGGCTACGGCGAATGGGAGGTGGACGACGGCTCCGGCCCGGTGCGCGTGGACGACAAGGGCGTTGCCTTCCTGCCCGATTCCGGCCAGCGCTACAATGTGCAGGGCGGCCTGTTCTACTCCTACGGCAACTACAAGATCGAGCCGCGCGATTCCTCCGACATTGAAGAGGTGGGCGGCCCCATCGTGCTCTTCTTTGACGACTTTGAAAGCGGCCTGGACAACTGGACCGGCGATTGGGGCCTGCAGGAAGGCACGGCCCACTCGCCCACCCACTCCTACACCGACAGCCCCAATAGCAACTATCCGGATATGTCCACTCTGATCGGCGCCATGGCCAGCGGCGTGGACCTCACGGGTTACGCCGGTGCCTTCCTGTACTTCTGGTACAAGCACTGGCTGGAACAGGGCTTTGACTATTGCTACCTGGATGTTTCCGTGGACGGCGGCAACTCCTGGATCACCCTGAAGTCCTACAACGATACCGTGGACACCTGGACCCACGACACCGTGGACCTCTCCGCCTTTGTGGGCAACGCCGATGTGCGGATCCGGTTCCGCCTGGTGACCGACCCGGCCTACAACGAGGACGGCATGTATGTGGACGATGTCATGATCGTGGCCTCCACCGAGGACATCACCCCGCCGCTGATCCTGCACACCCCGCCCGCCGACACCCAGAGCATCGTGGCCGCCTACACCGCCATGGCTGTGATCCTGGACTACTCCGACCTGGCCTACGACAGCCTGTACTACCGGTTTGACGGCGGCACCTGGACCGGTCTGACCCCCGAAACCGTGTCCGGCGACACCTATTACTTCGTGATCCCGGCCACCCCCACCCTGGGCGTGCCGGTGGACTACTACTTCGTGGCCGAGGATATCCAGGGGAACCGGGCCGTGAGCGACACCTTCCGCTACATCACTGGCTATGTGCTGTACTACGACGACGGTGATCCGGACTACATCACCAACATTATCCCGGGCCAGGACATGGCCGTGCGCTTTGAGACAAACTTCAGCGGTGCCGACACCGCCCCCCAGGTGCTCTGGCTGATGTACAACTTCTACCGCGATACCCAGCACCCGCTGGATACGGTAGACATCTACGTGTGGTACGAAGGCTCGGATCAGCTTCCCGGCGATGAAGCCTTTGGTCCCCGGGCTGTGTGGCCGGCCAACACCCCTACCACCCCTCACGCCTGGACCTATGTGGACCTGCGGCAGGATTCAGTGATTCCGGTGCTGCCCGCGGGCCAGCGAATCCCGGTAACTTTCTTCGGCGGTGTCCATTATCGCAGTGCCTACCCCACCATCCTGCTGGACAGCCCGACACAGTTTAACCACTCGGTAACCCGGGTTCCCGGCGGCAACTGGACCCTGGTGGACGCCGATTACTTCATCCGGGCCATCGTGGCACCGGTGCACTACACGGCTGTGGCGGAAGGGCAGCAGAACCTGCCGCGGGTGTTCGCGCTGGGGAAGGCCTCGCCGAACCCGTTCCGCGGGCACACCACCCTGCGGTTCGCTCTGCCGAAGGCCACCAAGGTGACCCTGGAGATCTACGACCACACCGGCCGCCGCGTCCGCACCCTGGTGAACACGGAACTCGCCGCCGGATACCACACGGCCACCTGGAACGGCACCGACGACCACGGCCGCAAACTCAGTTCCGGCCTGTACTTCTACCGTATGGTCACCCCCGAATACCACGCCGTCCGCAAGGTACTGCTGGTGCGGTAAAGCCGGAAAGCGTTTGGATTTTTGATTATGGGAGGCCGCGCGTACGCGCGGCCTCCCATTTTTTTTGCGTCCCCCGTCCTCCTC
>JALXEF010000152.1:26188-37853 GCA_027069855.1 Caldifarciminota bacterium | reverse complement strand
CTGATCATCGCCTCGGTGATCCCCTTCTCCCTGATCACGGCCTTCATCTTCCTGTACCTGATCCACGCCAGCATCAACATCATCTCGCTCTCGTCGCTGGCCATCGCCATCGGCATGGTGGTGGACAACGCCGTGGTGGTGCTGGAGAACATTTATTACCACCGGGAACGGGGCGAAACCCGGCGCGAGGCCGCCATCTTCGGCACCGGCGAGGTGGCGGGCGCCATCACGGCCTCCACGCTGACCACCGTAGCCATCCTGGTGCCCATCGTGGTGATCCAGGGCTTCGTGGGCATCATGTTCCGCCAACTGGCCACCGCCGTCATCCTGGTGCTCTTCGCTTCGCTGTTCTCGGCCATGACCCTGACCCCCATGCTGGCCTCCCGGTTCATCCGCATCCTGCGGGGCGGCCGGTTCGCCCGGATCCATGAGGCCGCCTTCGGGGCCCTGGACCGTGCCTACGAGGCTCTGCTGCGGTTCTCCCTGCGGTGGAAGGGCCTGGTGCTGGCCGGCGGCCTCCTCCTGTTTCTGGCCAGCTTCGGCCTGCTGCGGTGGATCCCCACCGAGTTCATCCCGCCGTCGGATACCGGCGAGTTCCGGGGCCAGTTCGTGCTGCCCACCGGCACCCGCCTGGAGGTCACCGACTCGGTGATGCGGCTCCTGGAAACCAAAATGCGGCGCATGATCCCCGAGGCCGAGGTGATCGTCACCCGTTCGGGTCCCTCGGAAACCGGTATGGGGGCCGTGTTCGGTTCCATGGAAAGTTCCAACTCGGGCTTCTTTTCCGGCCACCTGGTACCCCGGAGCCAGCGGCACCGGGATGTCTTTGAAATCGTGGCCGCTTTAAACGATACCCTGGCCCATATGCCGGGCCTGGAATCCTACTCGGTGTCGGCCACGGGCGGGGGCCAGGAGTTCCTGTTCGGCACCGGCAAACCCATTGAGATTGAGGTGTACGGCTACGACCTGACCCTCACGGATTCCGTGGCCCGCCAGATCCAGCAAATGCTCAAAACCATCCCGGGCATCAAGGCGCCGACGCTGTCGCGGAGCAGCCGCCGGCCCGAGATCTGGGTGCGCCTGGACCGGGAAAAGCTGTACCGCTACGGCCTGAACTCCGCGCGGGTGGGCGCCTACCTGCGCACCGCCATCTTCGGCGCCGACGCCACCACCCTCAAACGCGGCGGCGACGAGTTTCCTCTAACGGTGCATCTGGAAAACCACGACCGCAAGGACCCCGGCATCCTGGAAAGCCTGCGGATCCCCACGGAGAAGGGGCCCGTGTACCTCGCCGACCTGGCCACCATTGAGCGGCGCCTCGGCCCCCTGAGCCTGGAACACAAGAACCGGGAACGCCTGGTTCGGGTTCAGGCGGAAACCTTCGGCCGGCCCCTGGGTGCCATCGCCCGGGATGTGGATCAGAAAATTCGGCAAATGGTGCTCCCTCCAGGCGTTCGTGTGGAGATCGCCGGCACGGTCAAGCGCCAGCGCGAGTCCTTTGCCACCCTCTTCAAGGCCCTCCTCGGCGGCACCCTGCTCGTGTACCTGGTGATGGCCGCGCTCTTTGAATCCTTCTTGGATCCGCTGCTCATCATGTTCTCCGTGCCCTTTGCCTTTACGGGCAGTTTTCTGATCCTTTACCTTACCGGCACCCCCCTGTCCATGATGGCCTTTGTGGGCATGCTCATGCTCGTGGGGGTGGTGGTGAACAACGCCATCGTGCTCCTGGATTACATCCACCTGCTGCGGGCGCGGGGCCTGTCACTGGCCGAGGCCGTGGTGCAGGGCGGCCGGCGGCGGCTCCGGCCCGTGCTAATCACCGCCCTGACCACGGTGTTCGGCATGGTGCCCCTGGCCGTTTCCCGGGCCGAGGGCGCCGAGATGTGGAGCCCCTTCGGCGTCGTGGTCATCGGCGGCCTGCTCTTCTCCACCCTGGTCACCCTGGTGTACATCCCCACCCTGTACGCCTGGGTGGCCGGCCTGCGGAGGGGAAAGGAGAGTTAGAGGGAATCCTCATCAGCAGAAGAGCAAAAGAATAAGGATCTTCGCTTCAGAGGTTAGGGAGTCCCTTATAGAAGTTTCTCTTAATTTCCTCGTTCAGATCCAGCCAGCTCGCGAGGAGTTGAAGACTCATTGTTAGGAGCAAACAGTCTCGTTTTCGTTGAATTTGAATTACCTTACCTCCGTGAAACAGATTGTTGCGCACGATCCTCACAAGTTCCACTGTCTTCTTTAAGATTGGATCGGTTTCTTCCAAACTCGGTTCTCTCCAACCTAACTTATTCTTTCGAGAAACCTGTTTGTTCGGTGGGTGTTCGATCAAATAGTCCACTGCCGCCTGCAAAGATTCGTTCTTGGAAAGCATCGTTTCAAATTTTTCCTGGTGCTTCTGAGAGAACTTCTTCCAATCAGGAGAAACAGTCTCGTTTCCTGAAATAAATCCCGATGCCTTTAAGGCGTATTCGAATCTGGAAAACACTACGAAAAAGTCTATTGCCAGAGAAAACCAATCCCTGTTAGATTCCTTTTGTTGATGTACCCATTCTTTGAGAGGATGGCTTCGGGTCTCACACAGACTCTCAGGTTCTTTCATGCCTCCTCACCTTCTTTTAACATCGCTTCAAGCCGTTCCATAAGCGGCGGGAGATCCTCCTGCAGAGTACGCCACACCACCTCGGGGTTGACCCGGGCATATCCGTGGATCAGCCTGTCACGCATTCCCGCAATAGTCCGCCACGGAACCTCCGGAACTCTCTCCCTCCAGGCTTTCGGGATCCGTTTCGCAGCTTCCCCTAAGATCTCCAGGGCCCGGATCACAGCAAATTGCGTCTTCTCGTCCCTTAAAAACCCCTGGTAATCCATACCTTGCACAAACTCTCTGGCCTTCCGGGCACTCTCCAGCATGTCCCGAAGGTACACACGGTAGTCCTTCCCGCTTGTCATACCCTGCGCGCCTCCCTCAGAATCCGTTCCCGGAGGTCGGGCTTTAGGTCCTCCTTCAGCACCAGATCCACGCGGATTCCCAGCTGGTCGCTCAGGAAATGCTCCAGTTCCACCAGTTGAAAGAGGGTCGGGGGCTCCTGGAAAGTCACCAGGAGGTCCAGATCGCTCAGGGCTGTATCTTCGCCACGGGCCACCGACCCAAAAATCTCCAGGCTTTGCACCCCAAACTCCCTCTGGAGCCTCGGGAGAAGCGCGCGCAATTCGGCCAGTACCCGCTGAGCTTTTCTGGACCCTTTTGCCATCGCCCTCATTATACATCCGT
The DNA here is from genome assembly GCA_027069855.1 of Caldifarciminota bacterium. Classification (GTDB taxonomy): domain Bacteria; phylum Hydrothermota; class Hydrothermia; order WGAB01; family WGAB01; genus WGAB01. The sequence continues at coordinate 34,588 of JALXEF010000152.1, read as the reverse complement.
TCGAGGGCTTTCCCTCTGCAAGATCCAAGAGGTTTTTAGGGCCGGCACCCGCTCCGGGTCTTCTCTTTGGGTGCCCGAAGGACGCAGATCGGCCCTCTTCTTGAAATTCCCTGAAAGGATGCGTAAGATTGCGGCGGAACTGGAGGCAGGGAGCCTATGAAACTGTTGATGCTGGTGTTTGATGCTGCTCTGGAGGATGTGGTACAGGTACGGCTCCGGCAGCTGGGCCTGGAGCATTGGACCAAGCTGGAACGCGCCCTGGGCAGGGGCAGCCGCTCCCAGCCCCTCCTGAACACCCATATCTGGCCCGGCTACCATGTGGTGTACTTCATCAAGGTGGACGACTTCGCCCCCTATCGCCAGGCCTTCCAGGAGATGTCCCAGGAGTTCGCCCACCGGGGCTTCCGCACCTTTGTGCTGCCCCTGGAGGAGTTCATCTAAGCAGGAAAACCGGGAAAGGGCTACAACAACTCGCGTTCCACGAAGCCTACATCCACCCGCCCCTCCTGGAACGCCGGGTGCTGCAGCAACTTCAGGTGGAAGGGGATTGTGGTCTTGACCCCCTCAATGTAAAACTCTTCCAGCGCCCGGATCATGCGACGGATGGCCTGGGGCCGGCCTTCGTCGTGTACGATCACCTTTGCAAGCAGTGAATCGTAAAAGGGCGGCACGATGTACCCCTGGTAGATGTGGGAATCCACCCGCACGCCGGGGCCGCCAGGTAGATGCAACTTCTCAATGCGCCCGGGCGTGGGCGCAAACCGGTTTTCCGGATCCTCGGCGTTGACCCGCACCTCAATCGCATGGCCCTTGAGCGAGATGTCCTCCTGCCGAAACGGCAACGGCTCCCCGGCTGCCGCCAGGATCTGCGTACGCACCAGGTCTATGCCGGTCACGAACTCGGTGACCGGGTGTTCCACCTGCAGCCGGGTGTTGAGCTCAATGAAGTAGAAGTCTCCCTCCGGGGTCACCAGGAACTCAAAGGTGCCCACCGAGGTGTACTTCAGGGCGCGGGCTCCCCGTACCGCCGCCTCCTGCATCCGTTCCCGCAGGTCCGGGTCCACGGCCGGCGACTCCTCCAGCAGTTTCTGGTACCGTCGCTGCACCGAGCACTCCCGTTCCCCGAGGGCCACCACATGGCCGTGGCGGTCTGCGGCCACCTGGATTTCCACATGCCGCGGCCGTTCCAGATATTTTTCCATGTACAGGCCGGGGTCGCCGAAGGCGCTCTGGGCCTCCATCCTGGCGATGCTCATGGCGGGCGCCAGTTCCTCGGGGTCCCGCAGGATCCGCATCCCACGGCCGCCTCCGCCCATCCGCGCCTTCAGGATCACCGGAAACCCACCCACCGACTCGATCCACCGCAGCGCCTGCTCCGGCGACTCCGTGGCCTCCTCGGTGCCCGGCACCACCGGCACCCCCACCTCCTTCATCACCCGCTTGGCCATCAACTTGTCGCCCGCCAGTTCCATGGTTTCGGGGTTGGGCCCGATGAACACGAACCCGTGCTCCTCCACGATGCGGGCGAAATCGGGGTTTTCCGCCAGGAACCCATAACCCGGGTGGATAGCGTCCACCCCGGTCACCTGGGCCGCACTCAGGATCTGGGGAATGTTGAGGTAGCTCCGGCGGGCGTCGGCCGGGCCCACGCACACGGCGTAATCCGCCAGCGCCACATGCAAACTGTCGCGGTCGGCCTCCGAGTAGATCGCCACCGACTCAATGCCCAGTTCCTTCAGCGCGTAGATGATGCGAACAGCGATTTCCCCGCGGTTGGCCACCAGTACCCGTTTGAACATGACGCTGCTATCCGTTAGAGGGTGAGGTTTACCTCGGTTTCCCGGTCAAACAGGTGGATGTGATGGGTATCCACGAACACCTCCTGGGTGCTGCCCTCCGGCGGAATATCGCGGGGAGGCACCCGGGAAATGAAGGATGCACCGTTCACGGAATAGTACACCAGCACCTCGTTGCCCAGGGTTTCCCGAAGGTCCACCCGGGCCTTGAAGGAGGGCTCGTGGCCCTGCTTGAAGGCGCCGTGGTACAGGTGTTCCGGCCGTACCCCCAGATACACCTGCTGGCCGGGCTGCACCTTGCCCTTCACGGAATCCGGCAGGGGCAGGTTCATGTACGCGTTCCGGAAGTACAGGGTGCCGTTCTCCTCTTCCACCCGCCCCTCAAAGAAGTTCATGGGCGGCGACCCGATGAACCCGGCCACGAACTTGTTGGCCGGCTTGAAGTACAGGGTGATGGGGTCCGCAATCTGCTGCACCGTGCCGTTGTTCAGCAGCACGATCTTGTCGCCCAGGGTCATGGCCTCCACCTGGTCGTGGGTCACATAGATGGAGGTGGCCTTCAGGCGTTTGTGGAGTTTGGCGAGCTCGGCCCGCATGTGCACCCGCATCTTGGCATCCAGGTTGGACAGGGGTTCGTCAAACAAAAAGACCTTCGGATGCCGCACGATGGCACGGCCCAGGGCCACGCGCTGCCGCTGCCCGCCGGAAAGCTGCCGCGGCTTGCGATCCAGCAGGTTTTCAATGCCCAGGATCTTGGCCGCCTCCAGCACCCGGCGCTTGATCTCATCCTTGGGCACCTTGCGCATCTTGAGGCCGAAGGCCATGTTGTCAAACACGTTCATGTGCGGATACAGGGCGTAGTTCTGGAATACCATGGCGATGTCCCGGTCCTTGGGCGGCAGATGGTTCACCACCTGGCCGTCGATCAGGATCTCGCCCGAGGTGGGCTGTTCCAGGCCGGCGATGAGCCGCAGCGTGGTGGTTTTGCCGCAGCCCGAAGGGCCCAGGATCACCACAAACTCGCCATCCTCCACCTTAAAGGACACATCCTTCACACCCACCGCGCCGTTCTCAAAGATCTTGGTCACCTGCCTGAGTTCAACCTCTGCCATGACGAACCCCCAATAGGTTAAAAAGGCGGATCAGGGTTTCCTTCAATTCGTGCCGGGGCACCACCCGGTCGATCATACCGTGCTCCAGGAGAAACTCCGAGGTCTGGAACCCCGGCGGCAACTGCTGCTTGATGGTATCCCGGATCACCCGCGGGCCGGCGAACCCCAGGAGCGCCCCGGGCTCTGCCAGGATGATGTCGCCCAGCGACGCAAAGGACGCCATGACTCCGCCCATGGTGGGGTCGGCCAGGATGGTAATGTAGGGCAACCGCGCCTCCTGGAGCTCCACGACCCCCACCACGGTTTTGGCCATCTGCATCAACGACAGGATGCCCTCATGCATGCGGGCGCCGCCGCCCGAAGCGGTCAATGACACAAAGGGCAGGCGGTGCTCCAGGGCGTACCGCACCCCCCGCACGAACTTCTCGCCCACCACCGAGCCCATGGAGCCCCCCAGAAACCGGAAATCCGTGAGGAACAGCACGGTTTTATAGCCGCCCACGGTGGCCTCGCCCACCCGTGCCGCCTCCCGCAGGCCGGTTTTCTTCTGGGATTTCTGGACCTTTTCCGGGTACTGGGGGAAGTTCAGGGGATCCTTAGACTCAAGATCAGCCGCGATCTCCCGGTCAAAGTCGCCGGAATCCGTCAGGATCTTGAGGTACTCGGGGATGCCGATGCGGAAATGGTACCCGCAGTGCGGGCACACATGGAGGTTTTCCTCCAGTTTGGGCAGGTACAGGAGTTCGCCGCACTTCTTACACTTCAACCACTTGCCCGACGGGATCTCGCGGGGCTTCAGGTCTTCGGGCTTTCGGGACCGAAAAAGCATCGTCTCCCAATTATAACCGTGCCGTTTCGGGGACACAAAAGGGCGGGGGGCGCCGCGCCGGCCGGCGCGGCGCCCCCCGCCCAAACCGATGTTTCGCGTTCCGCCTTACCGCAGCACGATCACCTTGCGAACCAGGGAGCGGCCGGCGGCCTGCAACTTCAGGAAGTACACGCCGGACTGCACCGCAGGGGTCCAGGACAGGGTGTGGGCACCGGCGGCCAGGTTCTGCCGTAGGAGCCGCTGCACCCGCCGCCCGCTGGCATCGTAGAGATCCAGGGTCACCCGGCCGGCCTGGGGCAGGGTGAAGGCCAGGGTGGTGGCGTGCCGAACCACCGAAGGCGCAGGCACCGCAAAGCTCAGGCGGGCCGGCGCATCGGCCCCCTCGGCCACATCGGTGATGACACCGAAGAACTCCAGCATCCGGCGCACCAGTTCGGTCAGGGTGCTGGCTCCGTTGTCCTGCAGGCCACCCAGCTCAAAGGAAAGGCCGATGGTGCGGTAGTCCTCGTTGTTGCCGAGATCGTGGACATAGGCGACGCCGCAGTAGTAGGAGGGGCTGCTGTTCTCAAAAATGTTGAACGCACCCGCTGTGTCGGCCTCAATGTGGTCCACCCAGCTGTTCTCGCCGGCGTAGGGGAAGGAGAGCCCCTCGGTGAAGGTTCCGGCAAGCCCCTGCACCGTCGCCAGGTCGCCGGAGCCGTCCTCCAGCGGATTGATGCCGAAGTACGGCGAGAAGTCAAATCCACCGGTACCGGGGTCGTAGTACCACACATCGCCCCCTTCCAGGTACACGCGGCCGCCGCCCTGCAGATACGCTACGATGGCATCGGCAACGGGCCCCGGAGGAATGCGCTCGTTGTTGGAAAACATCCCTACGGTGATCCACACGCTCTTGAAGTTCGGGAGGTCGGGCAGGTACTCGGTGATGTCGGTGGTGTAGAAGCCCACGAGGCCCATGTCGTTAAAGATCTGCTGCAGCACCGGTCCTGTGATCGGGGTGGGGTCCAGTTCCCAGATCAGGTAGTCGCCGCCCCGGGCCGCGGTCAGGTGAATCTGGTAGGTATCCACCGCTGCATCGCTGCTGATCACGAGATACAGGGTGTAGGGATGCCCCATGGGGGTGGAGGGATCCAGGCTGAAACTCATGGGATCGGCGTTGTTCGTGGCGATGCCGCCGCCACCGGGCACGGTGCCGATCTGAGAAACTCCGTCCAGGATGCTGATGTAAGCATCGTCGGTGAACAGGGTGCCCTGCACGCCGGTGGCATCGTCGGTGCCGATGTTCTGCAGGCTGAAGAAGAGGTACGCGCTTTCACCGGGTTCGGTGATCCCGTCACCGTCGCCGTCCAGGGTGTCGGCGATGGCAGTGCCGATCAGGCTCATATGGACCCCGGACAGCGGCACATCCTTCTGCACCGCGATGTCGTCAAGGTACCAGCCGTCCCGGGTCACCGAGCCGTCGGAGGTAAACCGGAATCGCAAATGCAGGGTTTGCCCGGCATAGGCGTTGAGAGACAGGGTTTCCGCCTCCATGCCATCCGAGTTGCCCGAATAGGAGGTCAGCGGTTCCCAGGTGCTGCCGTCGGTGGAAACCTCCACCAGGCCGTAGTCGTAGCCCGATTCTATCTCGTACTGGTGCCAGAAGATGAGGCGGGCGTAGTAGGCGTCGGTGAGGTCCAGCACCTGGTTCCACAGGGCGTAGCCATCCTCATTGTTGCCGTATTCGCCGGTGGGCGCGTTGGACAGCGAGTGGGTGGGGGAATGGTAGTTGGTGGTGGCCAGGCCCCAGTTGCTGCTGCCGCCCACGGTCCAGTTCCCGAGGCCGTTCTCAAAGGTCTCCAGGTACCAGGTCACATAGGCGGGGGTTCCGATGGCAAACACCAGGGTATCGTGGGCGGTGTAGGGGTTGCCCGCGCTGTCCACGCCGGTGATGTCCACGCTGAAGCCCGCGGGCAGGCCGGGCCGACGGTCGGGATCGGAGGAGAATACAAACTCGTCGCCCGTGGCGGTGTCTCCCTGGGCCAGGGTTCCCACATAGGAGGCGGCATCCACCAGGTTCAGGGTGGGATCGGTGGTGGCCAGGGTCACCTGCACGTTGTCCACGCGGAGGCCCAGGTTGCGGAGGGTGAGCCGGAGGCTCACGGTTTCGCCGGGATCGGGCTGGCCGTTCTGGTTGCCGGAGGCATCGTCAAAGGCCATGCCCACGATGCGCACGAAGGGGGCATCCAGGTTCGGGGTGTTCAGCAGGGCCTGGTAGGCGTTCACCCGGCCCCAGCCGTAGTCGTTGTTGGGATAGGGCGCACCCTGAGGAGGCTGGTCGGCGGAGTTCAGCAGGATGTCGTACACGGTTTCAAAGTCCAGGGCGGGGTTCATGGAGAGCATGAGGGCGATGACACCGGCCACATGGGGGGTGGCCATGGAGGTGCCGTCCCAGGTTTCAAAGCCGCCGCCCGGCACGGAGGAGGTGACACCCTCGCCCGGGGCCGAGATGTTGGGCTTGATCAGGTTCCAGTCGTCCCGGGGCCAGTACTGGGGATCGTTCCAGGGGCTCTGGTTCGGAGCCGGGCCGCGGGACGAGAAATTGGCGATGTTGTCGCTGGCGTTGGTGGCCCCTACGCCGATGACGATGGGGAAGTTGCCCGGGGTGCCGGCGGTGCCGGCGCCCGGACCGCTGTTGCCGCTGGCAAACACCGGGATGATGCCCAGTTGCCGCCAGTTCCAGGTGGCATCCCAGAAGGTGAGGTCGGTTTCGTCCGAGGAGCCCCAGGAGTTGGACACCACGCGGATGTCCACGCCGGAATCAATCAGGCTGGCGAAGAACTCGTAGCACCCCAGGATCCAGGGGTCTTCGCCGAAGCCGCCCGACGAAAAGCCCTTGGCCGCCACGAACATGGCGCCCGGCGCCACCCCCACATCCTCGTCATCCGGGATGGCGTTGCCCGGGCCGTCGCCGCCCACGATGGTGCCCATGGTGTGGGTGCCGTGGCCGTGGTCGTCGTACGGACTTGGCTGACCGTTGACGCCGTCGTACCAGTAGCCCAGGAACTTGCCCTGGAGCACGGGATGGGTAATGTCCACGCCGGTATCCAGGTTGCCCACCACCACGCCTTCGCCCATGATGCCGAGTTCGGTCCACACGCGGTCGGCCTCAATGATGGTGATGTTCCAGTTGAAGTTGCGGTTCTTTGGAGATGCCTGGGCCGCATCGGCCAGGGCGTGGGCCTGGAGCCGGGCCTGCATCCGGCGCCGGTCGGCCTGTTTCTTCAGGGCCTCCTTGGCCGGATTAGGCCGGCGGGCGTCCACCAGCCACACCGTGTCCATCTTTTCCACATAGGCGACATCGGAACGCTCAAGGATTTGGTCGATGACCCGTTTCTGCGCCTTCAGGTACAGGCCGTTGATGATCCAGAAGGGCCGCAGTTCCTCAATGCCTTTTTCGGCGCGCAGGGTCGCCAGCAGATCGGCCTGGGTGGTACGGGCGAAGTTCTGCAGGTAGTGCAGCCGGGCCCGCCGATTTTCGGCCGGGATGCTGCTCAGATCCGCCTTTTGGGCCATATGCACGATGACCCCGATCACCTGATCGTCGGCCATCGTGTCCCATTTCTGGGCGAGCCGCGGGTCCAGCTGGGCTGCGTGGAGCCCCAGGACCAGCAGCAGGGTTCCTACGATGTACCGCATACAACCTCCTTTGCGGGGTTTTTCACAAAAAACGGGTGGGCCCGCGGGGAACCCACCCGTTTTCGGTGCTCTACGGAAAACCAACCAGAAGAAAATGGGTTACGCCTCCAGATGGGCCTTATAGGCGTCGTCGCCCGGCCAGTACTTCTCAATGTACTCGCGGCGGATCCGCGAGAGTTCGGATTTGGGGAACAGGGTGAGGAGTTCCCAGCCCAGTTGCAGGGTCTCCTCAATGTTGCGGGGCTGTTCGCCCTGGCCGATCATCTTCTTCTCAAACAGGTCGGCGAACTGGAGGTACTTCTTGTCCATGTCGGAAAGCGCGTCTTCGCCCACGATGGCCACGAGCCGGCGCATGTCCTTGCCCCGGGCGTAGGCGGCGTACAGCTGGTTCGCGAGTTCCCGGTGGTCTTCGCGGGTTTTGTCCTTGCCGATCCCCAGGTTCATGAGCCGCGAGAGCGAGAGGAGCACGTCAATAGGCGGGAACACGCCCACACGGTGCAGTTCCCGGGACAGCACGATCTGGCCCTCGGTGATGTATCCGGTGAGGTCGGGGATGGGGTGGGTGATGTCGTCGTCGGGCATGGTGAGGATGGGGATCTGGGTCACCGAACCCTTGCGGCCCCGGATCCGGCCGGCGCGTTCGTAGATGGTGGCAAGGTCGGTGTACATGTAACCCGGATAGCCGCGGCGGCCCGGCACCTCTTCGCGGGCGGCGCCGATCTCGCGCAGCGCCTCGCAGTAGTTGGTCATGTCGCCCAGGATCACCAGCACATGGTAGTCCAGTTCAAAGGCAAAGTACTCGGCCACGGTGAGGGCGAACCGGGGCGTGAGGATCCGCTCGATGGTGGGGTCGTCGGCCAGGTTGATGAAGGCCACGAGTTTGGACAGGGCACCGGTTTTCTCAAATTCCCGCAGGAAGTAGGAGTATTCGCGCTGGGTCAGACCGATGGCGCCGAACACCACCAGGAACTCCTCGCCCTCGCCG
>JALXEF010000152.1:0-26178 GCA_027069855.1 Caldifarciminota bacterium | reverse complement strand
CCGGAGAAGATGGGCAGCTTCTGGCCCCGCACCAGGGTGTTGAAGCCGTCAATGGCCGAGATGCCGGTCTGGATGAAGTCGGAGGGCTTATCGCGGGCCACGGGGTTCATGGGCACGCCGATGATGGGGATCCGTTTTTCCGGAATGATGGGCGGCAACCCGTCAATGGGCTCCCCGCGGCCGTTGAAGATGCGGCCCACCATGTCGCGGGCCACGCCGAACCGGGCCACATCCTCCACCAGACGAATCCGGGTGTTGGCCACATCAATGCCCAGGGTTCCTTCCAGCACCTGAATCACGGCATAGTCGGTGGTGACCTCCAGCACCTGGCCGGAGCGGCGGGTGCCGTCGCCCAGGATGATCTCCACCATGGCGCCGTAGGAGAGCTCCCGGGCCTTTTCCACGATCAGAAGGGGACCGGAAATGTACCGGACATTGCGATACTCTTTGGTGACCAATTCTTCAGCCATGGATGCCTCCTCGAGAAGGTACGGGGCTTAGGATAATCGCAAGGCAGGGGGGTGTCAACGGCGCCGCGACTCGTAGAGTTCCCGGGCGCGGGCCAGGGCTTCGGCCCGGCTCTGGAGCCGCCCCGCCAGAAACTCCTCCTGGATGGCCTCCAGGATTTCCCGGTACACCGGCCCTTCGGGGATGCCCAGGGCCTTGAGATCGTGGCCGGTAAGGAGCCGCTGCCGGGGGGCCCGGCGCTGGCGTTCCTGGATCTCGCGGAGTTTCCGGGCCAGCAGCAGGTGTCGCGAGATGCCGATGAGTTCGGGGGGAGAGGCCAGGGCATCGGCGATGGCCAGGAGAAGCAGGGGATAGGCCCATTCGCCCATCCGCCGCACATACCGGGCCACGGCCCGATCGGTCATGTGGGGGTCCCAGGCCAGGTGATGGGGATACATATGGTGCCGCACCAGGAAGGCCACGGTTTCCCATTCCCGACGGGCAAACCGCAGGGCCTGGAGCCGCTGGGCCGCCATGCGGGCACCCACCCGCTCGTGGTTCAGGAAATGGGTGCGGCCCTCGGCATCGCGGCTCAGGGTACGGGGTTTTCCGATGTCGTGCAGCAGGGCCGCCAGGAACAGCAGGGCCCGGCGCTCCGGATCCTCCAGAACCGGCTGGAGTTCCGGGAAATAGGGGGCCAGAGGCGTGTCGTCAAGGGCAAACACCCAGGCCTGGAGGTGCCGGAGGGTGTCCAGGGTGTGGTCCAGGAGGTTCTGGTCGGTGAGGTACCGCTGGAAGGTGAGGTCCATGGCCCGCAGTTCCGGGAACAGTTCAAAGAGCAGCCCGGTGGTTCGGAGCCCGGTGCAGGCTTCAAACACCCACCGGCCGGCGAAGAGCCGCATCAGTTCCTCGTGGATCCGTTCCGGTGCGCTCTGATGGATTCGGGCCCGCAACCGGCCGATCCAGCGGAGGGTTTGGGGATCCACTTCAAAGCCCAGCACGCTTTGAAACCGAAAGGCCCTCAGCAGCCGCACGGGATCGCTCCGAAGGTTGCGCTGGCGGAAGGCCCGGATGCGGCGCCGCCGGAGGTCCCGGAGGCCGTCGGTGGGGTCCAGCACCGTGGCCAGGTCCAGGGGTACCGCGATGGAGTTCAGGGTGAAATCGCGGCGTTCCAGGTCCTGCCACAGGTTTTCCGCCCGCAGGCCCGAGAGATCTATCCAGAAATCGGGCCCCAGCACCAGCCGGTACTCGTCCAGTTCCGGTTTCAGGGGTACCAGACGGCCGGGCAGGCGATGGCGCCGGAGCCAGTCGCGCAGACGGCCGGTGAACACCAGGTCTATGTCCTGGGGCGGGCGCCCCAGCGCGCAATCGCGCACGGTGCCCCCCACAAAATAAAAACGGCGGTCCTGCCGCAGGGGGCGGGGAAGCCGCTCCCGAAGACGCCGGAGGCAATCCTTCATGGGATCAGGATGAGTTTGCGGTTCTCTATCTCGTTGCCGCGCCGACACACCACCAGGTACTGGCCCGGGGGCAATCCCTCCAGGCTGGTTTCCACCTGATAGAGGCCGGGATCGCGCACCGAACGGTCCAGCACCCGCAACACCTGGCCGTTGGACCGGCACAGGAGCACCTCCACCAGGGCCGGTTCAGTCACCCGATACTCCACCCGAACCCGGCCGTGGACGGGATTGGGCCAGATCCACAGGTTCTGGGGGCCCTGGCCGGTGGTAGATTCGTGGACTTCGGCGGGCGACAGGGGAAGGATCCGTCCGGGGGCGGGCACTGCCAGGCGCCACGCATGGGTGCCCCAGCGCCAGCGCACCGAATCCACCTCGCCGGCCACGAGCAGCGGCATGCCGGGTTCTACCGGGTGAAAGTGCAGCACCCGGGAAGGGCCGAAGATCTCCAGGGTCCCCTGAAAATCACCGGGAATCCGCCAGCCCAAAAGGTCTTCGGCGCCCTCCAGAGCCAGCAACACGGCCGAATCCCCGGCCTGTACCAGGAACCGGGGCTCGGGGCCGACCACAGGCCACACGGTCTCCCCCAGGGAATCCAGGGGAAAGAGTTTCAGATCCAGCACAGCAGGCGAAAAGCTTACGAGAACCGGCGCACCCTCCCGGGTGGTCCCCCAGCCCAGCACCCCCTGGTTCCAGATCGGAAGAAACCGAAACCGGCCCGCCGCCCGGCCCTCGTGCCGGGCCAGGACCTGGCCTTCCCGGTTCCAGAGGGTCAGGGTTCCCAGGGTATCCAGGCCCACGAAGGCTGCTCCGGTCCAATCGGAAAGGGGCAACGGAACAACGGCCGTCTCCGAACCGGCCAGAGGCAGGAGCAGGCCGGTGGGTTGCCACAGCCACCACCCCTCCTGGGTTTGCAGAAGCAGAAGCATGCTGTCTGCAAGGAACCGCTGCACCGACAGCACCGGGGTGCCGGTCATAAGCAACGGTTGCAGGTTCCCCCCGGAATCCACCCGGGCGAGCCACAGGCCGGTTTCCAGGGGCACCAGCACCTGGCTGGAATCCAGGGCCGCCAGGTTGCCGGTGGCCGGGGCCGGTAGAGCCCATTCGGCCACCTCCTCCCACCGGTCCGGGGTCCAGCGATACAGCCGCAGCACGGTGGGGGTCAGCACCTCCACCCCGGCCAGCAGGGCCTCCTCGGGCCCCGGATGCATCACCGTGAGGGAAAGGAACCCCGGGGCCTGCACCAACCCCGGTGCCTCCGGAGTTTCCACCAGGGTGCCGTCGCCGGCCTGTTCCAGAACCCGGCTCTGGCCCGGCAACGAGGAAGCCAGCAGCAGGTACTGCCCGGCCCCCAGGGACACCACCTGTTCCAAACCCTGGGGCGCAGGTACAATGCCCAGCCGCTGGACCTGCCAGGGGAACCCCGAAAACAAAAGAATGCTCCACCACACCAGTATCGGCGCCATTGCGTTTAATGTATACCGGCCCCGCAAACCGGGCAAGCGGGCACGCGGTTGCGAAAGTGACCTGAACAGGCTAAAATAGCCGAGTTCTGGCAAACGCTCTAACAAGGAGGGTTCTATGACCTGGTTCCTGGTGGGTATGCTGCTCTCGGTGGTTCATGTGAACGAATCCTTTGAGGGTTCGTTCCCGCCTGCCGGCTGGCAGGTGCTGGACCTGGGCACCCAGAACAACGACTCCTGGGAACGCACCTCCCAAACGGCCCGTACAGGCACCTACTCGGCCGCGGTGTTCTACGGCCCCCAGGGGGTCACCCAAAACGAATGGCTCATCACACCTCCGCTGGACCTCTCAGGGGTGTCGCAGGTGTACATGATCTTCTACGAGGCCGAGGAATACTGGTCGGGCTACGGAGACCATCACCGGGTGCGGGTGTGCGTGGGCGATCCCTCGGACACGGCCAACTTTGACATCGTGCTGGACATGACCCCCTCCAACCATACCATCGGAGGGTTTGACGGCGACCCGGTGACCGTGGACCTCTCGGCCTACGCCGGCCAGAGCCAGGTGTATGTGGCCCTGCAGTACACAGGCGTCTGGGCCGACAACTGGTTCGTGGACGACATCCTGATTTACAGCCCCGAACCCCACGATGTGAGCGCCGAAGCACTGAACCTTCCGATTTTTGTACGGCAGGGCACACCCTACACGCCGACCGTGCGCGTGCACAACTGGGGGGCCAATACCGAAACCTTCCCGCTGGTTCTGCACGGCTACCATGGTTCCAGCCTGTTCTACGCCGACACGGTCACGGTTTCCTCCCTGGCGCCGGGCACAACCCAGGAGGTTTCCCTGGCCCCGGTGACCTTCCCCGAGGCGGGGTCCAACAACCTGTACCGGTTTGAGGCCCAAACCCTCCTGTCCGGGGACGGCGAACCGGGCAACGATACCGTAAGTGTGGTTACCTATGCCCTGTCGCAGGACCGCCGGGTGCTCCTGGAACTCACCACCAACACGGGTTGCGGCCCCTGTGCACCGGCCAATCAGATGCTGGACAACCTGATAGAAACCTACGACGCCCATGTGGCGGCCATCCGGTACCATGCCTGGTGGCCCTCCTCCAGCGACCCGTTTTACCAGGCCAACATCCAGGAAAACACGGCCCGCATTGAGTACTATGGGGCCGATTACGCTCCCCACCTGCACATGGACGGCATGCTGCGCGACGCCGAGTACTTCACAAACGAGTGGCCGACCATGCTGCAGGAGGAAATGGCCGTGCCGGCGGGCTTCTCCCTGAACCTGAGCGGCAAACTGGATACCCTGGCCGGCACCGGGTTCGTGGTGGCCCAGATCGCCTACCACGATCAACTGCCCTATTCCCAGCTCTACCTGCGGGCCGCTCTGGTGGAAGACAGCCTTTACTACCCGGCCCCCAATGGCGAAGACTGGCACCATCAGGTGATGCGCGACATGGTGCCCGACCCGGTGGGCCTCTCGCTGAGCCTGAGTCCAGGCGAAGCGGTGACCGAAACCCTGCACTTCTCGGTGGACCCCAGCTGGGACTGGCACCACTGTGAAATGGTGCTCTTCGTACAGGACGACGGCACCAAGCATGTGGGCCAATCCAATCGCCTGCGGCTCACTGAAATGGAGTATGTGGCCGTGGAGGAGGAAGCCGCACAGCCGCTGCGGCCGACGCTCCAGGTACCCGGCCTGATGCGGGGCGCCCTCCGATTCACGGTGGCGGCCGTCCAACCGGGTACCTATGAGGTGGCGGTGTACGATGTCGCCGGCCGACGGGTATGGCACCGCACGCTGGGCGTGCGCCAGGCCCAAACCCTGAACCTCTCCACGCCCGCCCTGCCCTCCGGAGTGTACCTGGTACGCCTGAAGGTGCAGGGACAGGTGGTTCAGCAGGCCCGCACCGTGATTCTGCGGTAAAGGAGTTCGTCGCAGGCGCTATCTACCACGGGGGCTCCCACGAGCCCCCGTTTTTATGGCTTTGGAGCCGTCAGGCAGGGGAATCCGGGGGCGAGAGGGTCTGGAGCAATTGCTCCAGGGTGTCCTGAAAGACCTCGGGGCGTTCCAGGGGGCGTTCCCGGGCCTCCTGCAGCAGGGATTCAGGCACCGGAAGGGGCCGCTGCACCGTGCGGCTCCAATCCCACAGGTGCACGAGGAGCCTCAGAAACCAGGCCGCCCGGGGGAAAGGCAGAGGCGGCGTGCCCGGCGGCTGGTGCCAGAAGTAGCGCTGAAACAGCTGCACCCAGGCCCCAAGAAGCCGGTCCTCGGGCCGCAGGGGCCCCTGCCTTTCCAGGATCAGGGCCTCGTAGTGTTCCAGAAGGCGGCGAATCTCACGCAACTGCTCGGGGAACTCCTCGTCCACCAGGCGCTCCGTTTGCTGCTGCAGGATCTCTGCATGGGTGGCGTAACTCGCCGTCCAGCGCAGGGGCGGGAACACGGTTTCACCCGGCAGCGGGTCCAGGCGCCAGAGCGTGCGGATACGGTCAAAGATCAACGAAATCAGGGGATCCGGCAGGTCCTCCAGGGGGTGCAGGGTGGCCAGGATATGGGTCAGCGCCTGAAAACGCCCCTCCGGCGTGCGGTCCAGGGCGCCCGAATCCAGGCACCGGGCGACCCGGTCCAGCACCACGGTTTGCGCGGCCTCGTACCCTGTGGCCTCCAGGGCACGCCACAGGGCCTCCATGGTTTCCAACCAGGCACAGGAGGCATCCGTGATCTGAAGCACCCGCAGGCCCAGGCGGCGGTAATAACCGGCTAAGGTCCGGCCCAGCAGGGCCAGGAACTCCCCGCGATAGGTGCCCGTGCAATCGGCCACCAGAAACACCCCCCGAACCCTGTCGGCCAGGTGTTCCAGAACCGGCCGGTGGCGCCGATCCGCCACGTACACCACAAGATCGTGGTCTCCAAAACGGGCGATATGCTGGAGCAGCGCCGCCAGGGGATCCTCCCGGGCACCGGTCACCAGGGTCATGGCCCCGGCCATCATGGGGAAGAAGAGGTCCAGCACCTGGACCCCGCTACGCTGGAAGGTCACCCATAGGCGGGGCTGTATCGCCCCGGGCACCAGAACCTCCAGGGATCCTGCGAACACCGGCACCTTTCCCTCCGGTGTTTCCAGTTCCACCAGGGGTTCCAGACCCCGGGCGTGGGGATTCAACCTCTGCACCACGCCTTCGGCGGGGCTGAACACGGGGTGTTGCAAGCCCGGCTCCTCGGGAATTTCGGCCAGCAGATCGCCCCGATGCACCCGCTGGCCGACCTGCACCCGAAACACCGGAGGTCCGCCCCCTGAAGGCGGCAGCGCGATCACCTCTTGGCCGTAGCCTGCAGGCCAGTGCTGTAGGGGGAATCGGAGTTCGTGCACCCGTCCAAGCCAGCCAGGGCCGGCCAGCAGCACAGGGTGGGCCTGGCTCACCACCACCTCATCGCCCACCTGTACCCGGGGCATTCCGCACACGAACACCAGAAACCTGGGCGGAGTTGAATGGATCACCTGTCCGGGAATGCGTTGCGAACCGATCCACACCAGGGTATGGGGATCAGGAGAAACCCCCTGGGCCTCCACGATGGCCAGAGGCCCTTCCTGCTGCACCACGCGGCCACCGGCCATGGTGTTTACGGCACCGGTGCGCCCCACCAGGCCCCGCTATCGCTCCGGGTCCCCCAGAGCCGATACCACCCGCGCACCGAATCGGCCCAAAGGGAATCCGGTATCAGGACCAGGGAATCACCGAAGGAACCCCACACGGTATCGCCGGCAGGCGGCCAGGTCAGGTACCGTTCAAAAAACTCCGTGGTATCCTGCCAGGAGAACACCACTTGAAATAGCGAATCTACCCGATTCCAGGCTCCCTGACCGCGCCCCTGGAGCCATCCCCGCCACACCTCCACCTCGGTACCCGGATATCCGATGGACACCGTGACCGAATCGGCGTACACGATCGCCACATAGGAACCCCCGAAGTCCAGGGCACGGGGAAGATCGGGATGTGCCGGAGGATCCGGCAGGTCCAGCCGCCGATACATGCCGGAGAACACCTGAATCTGGAGGTTGCCCTCCCGGTTCAGCACCGTCCCCGGGATCGGCCAGAAGGTTTGCGAAGCCGCCAGCGAATCCGATTGGTACACGGGTTCGATCTCATCTTCGTAGCGGGCCACCAGTTGGTGCGTGCCCCGGGTGGCCTCGCCGTCCAGAATCCAGTACACCCAGAGGTCGGCGTTCTTGGGAAAAACATCACCCTGGGAGGGGTTCAGGATCAGGGTGCTCCGGAAAAACGGCGGTTGAATTTCGTAGAGCCAGGGCTGCTCTGTGACGCCCCTCACCTCCAGCAGAAACTGGGATCCGGTGGGCACCCCCTGGGCCCGGAAGTAACAGCCGGAATCCGGCACATAGGGCAGCGGAGTGCCGGCAATTGTGAGTTCGGCCGTGGTGATGGGAACTCCGGTGGTATCCCAGAGCCAGGCCCGGGTAGCCTGGGGGGTCATCCGCAAAATCAGCGAAAACCCCGGCGAAGCGGCCTCGGGTTCTGGCGACTTCTTGCAGCCGGAACCTGTCCAGAGGAGCAACAGCCCGGCAAAGATGAGAAGCCCTCGTTTCATGCTTACCTCCATGGGTGGCGGTATTATAAACCGGCCCAGGCCGAAGCTCGCTTCGGCCTGTGGTAACTATCCGGAATGCTCCCCAGCGTCACTTTCCCTTCGGGCTGTGTCCATATCGGGTTCTCCACCGGGTAAGTTGGGGATAAATCGGCAAAGTCGGGCGATTTCCGGGGCGGCTTTTCCGGGGTTTTGGCTGGTATTGCAGGGGGTGACTTGACAAAGGGGGGCTGCGTACTTAAGATTACAGCGGTGTCCAGAGGGTTCTTTGAAGGGAAAAGGTAGTCGTCAGGCCAAAAAGGAGGTTGAACGATGAACAAGATGGAACTCGTGGCTGAACTCGCCAGGAGGGTGGGCCTCACCAAGAAGCAGGCCAACATGGTGATTGACGAGCTGGTGGATCTCATCAAGGACGAGCTGCGTCGAGGTCGTTCCGTGCGGCTGATCGGCTTCGGCACCTTCACCGTCCGTCAGCGGGCAGCCCGGAAGGGCCGGAATCCTCGTACCCGCGAGGAGATCACCATTCCCGCCCGCAAGGTGCCGGTGTTCAAGCCTTCCAACCAGCTGAAGGAGATCGTTCGCTAAGCATCGTACATCGGCTGGACACCCCGGGGGCCGGCTCGCGGAGCCGGCCCCCGGTCGCGTTTTCGGCCCTTGACATTCGGCCCCGGGCCGCCGAAGATTTAACCGCGGTGGAGGAGGTGGTCCGGGTGGTCGCCTCCGCCTCCCAAGGCGGGGGAGGAAAGTCCGAGCTCCAGAGGGCAGGGCGCTGGGTAACACCCAGGGGCGTCGGGGGCGACCCCGGCGCTACGGAAAGGGCCACAGAAACCAGACCGCCGATGGCCCCGAAACCTTCGGGGCACAGGCAAGGGTGAAACGGTGGGGTAAGAGCCCACCAGGTCCGGTGGCGACACCGGACGCTGGCAACCCCCGCCCGGAGCAAGGCCAAACAGGGGGTGGCTGGCCCGGCCGTACTCCCCCGGGTAGGCCGCTGGAGGCCCGGGAGTAATCCCGGGTCCAGAGAAATGACCACCGCCCCGGCTTGGGCCGGGGAACAGAACTCGGCTTACAGGGCGCCTCCTCCACCGCACCTTTGTTTTATCCGCGTGCCTTGCACATCTGAGGTCCATCGCACAAACTTGAGGACATGATCACAAACTCCAGGCCCGGGAGCCAACCATGCAGGGGCTGCTGAATTTCCTGTACCATGTCGGCGCCTTCTCCCGCCTGCTGTTCTACATGCTGCGGGGGCTCCGGGAGATCCGAAAACTGCCCGGCCTGATCGTCCAGAGCATCGCCCACATCGGCCTGGGCTCTTTGCCGCTCGTGGCCGTGGCCTCGGTGTTCACCGGCATGGTGGCCTCGGTGCAAACCGCGTACCAGGTCCGCGACTATGTGCCCCTGGACTTCCTGGGCGCCGGCGTCGCCAAGGCCATCATGGTGGAACTCGGCCCTGTGCTCACCGCCCTGGTGGTGGCCGGCCGCGTGGGCGCCGGCATCGCCGCCGAACTCGGTACCATGCGGGTAACCGAACAGATCGACGCCCTGGAACTCATGGCCATTGACCCTGTGCGGTTCCTGGTGCTGCCCCGCGTGATCGCCGGCACCATCGCCATCCCCCTGTTGACCGTGATCGCCGAGGTGGTGGCCCTCATCGGCTCGGCCGTGATCTCGTACCTGGTGGTGCAGGTGTCCTTTGCCACCTTTTTCCACGGGGTGCAGCTCTTTTTCCTGCCCAAGGACCTCTGGGGCGGGCTCCTGAAGAGCGTGGTGTTCGGCTTCCTCATCACCTTCCTCGGATGCTTCTACGGGTTCCATGCCGAAGGCGGCGCCGTGGGCGTGGGCCGCGCCACCACCCGCGCCGTGGTGGCCTCCGCCCTGGCCGTGCTCATGTTTGACTACATCCTGGGGAGCCTGATCTACGGATGATCCGGATTGAAAACCTCTACAAGGCCTTTGAGGGCAAACCCGTGCTCCAGGGGTTGTCGCTGGAAATCGCCGACGGCGAAACCGTGGCCGTCCTCGGCAAGAGCGGCAGCGGCAAAACCGTGCTGCTCAAGCACATCGTGGGGCTCCTGAAGCCGGATCGCGGCACCGTGTGGGTGGACCGGTACGAGGTGCCCCGGTTGAAACGCCGGGCCCTGTATGAACTGCGGCGTCGGTTCGGCTTCGTGTTCCAGGCGGCGGCCCTGTTTGATTCCCTCACGGTGTACGAGAACCTGGCCCTGCCCCTGCGCGATCGGGGGGTGCCGGAGCCCGAGATCCGGCGCCGGGTACAGGAGGCCCTGCGGCGCGTGGGCCTGGAGGGCAGCGAAAACCTGTATCCCTCGGAAATTTCGGGCGGCATGCAGAAACGGGTAGGCGTCGCCCGGGCCCTGGTCACCGAACCCCGGTACCTGTTTTACGACGAGCCCACCACCGGCCTGGACCCGGTCACGGCCGACCGCATCAACGACCTCATGATCCGGCTCAAGCAGGAACTGGGCATCACCGCGGTGCTGGTCACCCACGACATGCGCAGCGCCCTGCGCGTGGCCGACCGGCTGGTACTGTTGAGCCAGGGCCGCATCCGGGTTTCGGTGCCCGTCACCGAGGTCTTTTCCACCCCCGATCCCGAACTCCAGGACTTCCTGGAATCCATCCGCCCCAAAACGGAGTGAAGGGGCCTTCTTTTCCCTTGAAAACCCCCGGGGGCGCCCCCAGAATAATAGCCGGGGTGAATGTTACCGTAGGTGCATAGGTTCCTTGTGAACACACGGGTTTGGCCGTTCCTCCTGTCCCTCGCCTTCGCGGTGAGCCTCAGGGGCCAGGTGTACGCGGACCTGGAAGACCGCGTGCTCCAGGCCCTGGGCGTGAAGGATACCCTGTACGAAGACCTGGCCACCGGCCTCATCGTGGAAGGCCGGGTGTTCCGCGGCCAGTGGGTGGATACCCTGCATCTCTATAGCCCCTCCGAATACCAGGAACAGCGGTTCCAGGAAATCCTGAAGGACCTCGTGGCTCAGGCCTTCTCCGAAAGCCTGCGAGCCACCTCCGAGCGCGCGGGCGGCGGCCTGATCCCGGATATTGAAATCCCCATGCGCCTGCCCTCCCAGATCGGCTTCCTGGGCCAGGGCGGCCGTCTCCGCATTGAAGGGCAGCAGGACATCACCCTGGGCATGCGCAAGACCAGCATCCTGGGCCTGCCCGAAATGGAGGGCGGCCGCGGCTCCGCCATCCCCAACCTGGAAATGGATCAGAACTTGAGGGTCAAGCTCACCGGTACCGTGGGCGACAAGATCCATGTGCTGGTGGACCACGATTCCAAGCGGGAAAACAAGATGAAAAACACCATCAAACTCACCTACAAGGGCGACGAAGACGACATCATCCAGCTCATTGAAACCGGCGACACCGATTTCAACATCCCGGGCGTGAGCACCGGCCTTTCGGGCAACCGCAAGGGCCTGTTCGGCGTGAAGTTCGCCGGCCAGCTGGGTCCGGTGGACTTTCAGGCGGTGCTGGCCCGTGAACAGGCCGAAAAGGAAACCAGACACTTTTCACCCAACGCCGAGGTCCGGCAGGACACCCTGTATGCCCGCGAGTATGTGGGCTACCGCTTTTTCTGGCTGGGCGACACCTCCCACATCGCCCGTGGTCCCAACAACCAGCCCCTTTTGGAAGTGTTCCTGGACGACGGCAACGCCGCCAACAACCAGAACGCCCTGCCCGGCATCGCAATCTTTTATGACCTCAACAGCCACCAGCCGGACTCCGTTTACACCGAAAACGGCAACTTCACCTATCTGCAGCTGGGCATTGACTACGACTTTTACACCCTCGGCGGCTCCAATGTGCTGATGTTCCATAACAGCCTGGACCCCCGGCTGCACCTCGTGGGGGTGCGCTACATCACGGCCGCTGGCGACACCGTGGGCAACTTCGGCGACACCACCTACCTCTTTTTGAAGATGCTGAAACCCAAGGGCTATCACGACACCCTCAGCCTGCGCCCCCAGCGCCCGAGTTCGGCCGATACCGCCGCCCTAATCTACTACGCCCAGAGCGTGCTCTGGCTCATGATGCTCAAGAACGTGTACTATGTGGGCACCGGGGTGACCCCCACCAGCATCCAGATTTACCACCTGGGCAGCGACAACCGCATTCTGCCCACCGACGCCAACGGCAAAACCTTCCTGGAACTCCTGGGCCTGGACGCCAACGGCGACAACAAGGTGGACGCCCAGCGGGTCCTGGACCTGAACAACGGCTACCTGGTGTTCCCGGAGCCCTATCCCTTCGCCTCCGGAGCCCTCACCGACCCGGACACGGCCATGTACCGGAGCCCGGTTTCCTCCCTGGAGGGCAACGAAGGCACCACCTACTTCATCACCATTGAAACCACCAGCCGCTCGTCGGTCATCACCCTGGGCTCCGATCCCATCGTGGAGGGATCGGAGGTGGTCCGGTGGCGCGGCCAAACGCTGCGCAGGGGCGTGGATTACACCATTGACTACGAAGCCAGCACCATCACCATCCTGAACCAGGATGTGCTGAACGATCCTACCGCCAGCCTGGAGATCACCTACGACTATGCCCCCTTCTTCAGCCAGAGCCAGAAGTCCTTGATCGCCAGCTACTTTGAGTCCAACTGGTCGCAAAACTTCAAGATCCACGGCAGTTTCCTGTACCGTTCCGTGTCCACCGTGGACCAGCGGCCCCAGCTGGGCTCGGTGCCCACCCGCGACTTCATGGGCAGCCTGGGCTGGAACCTGCAGCAAAACCTGCCCTTCCTCACCCGATGGGTGGACCGCCTTCCCCTGATTTCCACCGATCAGCCGAGCCAGATCACCTGGTCGGGCAGCCTGGACCGCAATTACTCCGTGCTCAGCACCCTGGGCTATGCCTATCTGGACGACATGGAGGGCAACCGCCAGAGCCAGGACATCCCCACCTACCGAAGCCGCTGGATCTACGGCAGCATCCCCACCGGCCTGGACGGCGATGTGTACGATACCACCAACTACGCCCGTCGCATCATCTGGGCCTCCCCCCAGGACTGGGTGCGCAAGGGCGATGTGTTCCCCAACGCCCGGCCCGAGGAGGCCGATGATCCCCAGGAGGTTCTCCTGCTGATCGTGGAGCCCCCGGCTCCCGGTACACCCCACGCCTGGGCCAGTTTGAACCACCTGTTTTCCAGTGCCGGCTTCAACCTGTCCAACTACGACTACCTGGAGGTGTATGTCCACGGCCAGGGGGCCAAGCTCCACCTGGACCTGGGCTACAAGATCCCCGAGCGCTCGGTTTGGCGGAACGCCGCCGGCGCCATCCGGGGCATCACGGACTACGATACCATCCGCATCGTGCAGGGCACGGATACCACCTACCAACTTGTGCCCAAGGTGCACAACGAGGACCGGGACGGCGACAACCAGGTGAGCCCCTCCGAGGATGTGGGACTGGATCTCGTGGCCGGGGATGACGGCCAGTGGCATCCGGGGAGCGCCGACGACGGCAACGACGACTACCACTACACCCCCGGGTCCCGCGATTTCAGCCGGGTGAACGGCACCGAGGGAAACCGCCAGCTGGACACCGACGACCTGGATAAAAACGGCACCCTGGAAACCAAAAACGCCTACTTTTCCTTCACCCTGGACCTGGATGACCCCAACGCACCGGGCCTGGAATATGTCAATCCCCAAACCGGCTGGAAGTACTTCCGGATCCCCCTTCGTGATCCCGACTTCTATCGCCAGGTGGGCGACGAGGCCACCTGGGAGAACATCCGGTATGTGCGACTCTGGCTCTCGGATTTTGAGCGGACCGATACGGTGCTCATCGCCCAGATGACGGTGACCGGAAGCAAGTGGATCGGCCGGGGGGTGCACACCGCCAGCCCCGAAAACCCGGTGCAGGAGGACGAACGGTTCTCCGTGGCCACCGTGGGCGTTCTGGAAACCCCGGGCTACACTTCCCCGCCGGGCCTCCGGCTCCGCCGGGACCCCACCACCGGCCAGCTGGAAAACGAGCACTCCCTGGCCCTGGTCGCCGAAAACCTGCGGCCCGGACACTTCGCCTACGCCGAGCGTGCCCTGTTCCGCAAGCAGGACTTCCTGGATTACCGCACCCTGCGGTTCTGGGTGCGGCCGCGGCCCGGCAGCCCGCTGCCCTATCCCACCGTGTTCCTGCGGGTGGGCCTGGACAGCACCAACTTTTACGAGTACCGCTTCAAACTGTTCAGCGCGGACTGGCAAGAGGTGGTGGTCCCCCTGGATTCTCTCACCCAGTTCAAGAAACAGGTGCTGGACACCGCCGCCGCACCTCCCCGCCAGGTGGTCAGCAACGGCCGTTTCGGCTTTCGGGGTACGCCTTCCCTTGCCAACATCCGGATGTACCAGGTGGGGATCCTCAACGATCTGGCCACCCGCGTGAGTGTAGAAATCTGGGTGGACGAGCTTCGCCTGGGAGATCCTCTGAACGGAGGCGGCATGGCGCTCAACAGCCGGTTCCAGCTGAACCTCGCCGGCATCACGGACTTCAACCTGAACTTCACCCGCCAGGAGCCCAACTTCCGGCCCCCGGGCCAGCAGCAGAGCGCCCGCCGCGACCTCACCCAGTACAACCTGAACACCACCCTGTACCTGCACACCTTCCTACCTCAATCCTGGGGCATTACCCTGCCCTTCTCCTACACCAACGAGTTCCGCAATGAGTTGCCCGTATATCAACCGAACAGCGATGTGCGGCTCCATCCGGGCCAACGCAAGGAGGTGGCCACCCGGCTGCGCAAGGAGACCTATCACATCACCTTCCGGAAAACCGGCGGCACCCACTGGTTCCCCCGCCTGTTCCTGGCTCCCTTCTACGCCGACTTCAGCCACCAGTTCCAGCGTCAGCGCACCCCCGACCGATCCCTCCTGCACACGGAAAACCGGGCCACCCTGCGTTACACCTACAGTCCCTCGCTGCAGCCCCTGCAGTTGCTGGGCCTTCGGATCGGCTACTTCCCCACCCAGATTCACCTGGAATCCCAGTATGTCCACCGCCTGCACCGCGACTCCACCCTCACCACCCAGACCCTCACCGAAACCGAGGACCACTACTTCCAGAACCAGTTTTCCACCTCCTTCCAGCCCCTCCAATCCCTCGCCGTGAGCTACAACCAGTCCACCACCAACGACCGCACCCTTCCCTCCGGCAACTTCTTCGGCAAGGAGATCGGCCGCTCCGAGGGCCTCTCGCTGAGCTACAGCCTTTCGCTACTGGGCCTCCTAACCCCCAGCATCACCTGGAACACCAACTACACCGAAGACCGGAGCCCGGAGGTGCAGATTGACACCCTGAACCGGGAAATCCGGAACCTCAACCGGAACATCACCACCACGGTCAACCTCACCGTGGACCCCCTGCGCTTCTGGAACCGGATGAAGGACTGGGGCCGGCACCTTTCGGCCCTGTGGCATCGCCCCTCCCGATCCGCCAGGAAACCGTCTGCGCCGGCAGACACCGGCCGGGCACCGTCACCGGCACCCCCGGACACCTCCGGAGACCCTCCCGAGGCACCTCCATCCTCTCCTCCGGATCCTCCCGCCGAACCCCAGGACACCCTTTCCACCTCCCGGCCCGACTCGCTCCAGCAACCCGGGGGCGAGACCCCGCCCGCTCCGCGCCCTCACCGAACCCCGCCGTTCCGGCCGGTGCTCCGCTTCGCCGGGCAACTGCTGCGGGGCCTTTTCTCTCCCCAGAGTTTCCAGCTCACCACCACAGACCAGCACCTGATCTACAGTGCCTTCGGGCGCCCTCCGCCCGCCTTCCGGCTGGGCTTCCAGCCGAACCCGCAGGTCACCTACCTGGACACCGCCCGGTCCACGCGTACGCACACCGTGCAGGTCAACCAGAACAGCACCCTCCCCCTGCCGGGCCTGAACCTCTCCTACGGCACCTCCTACAATCTCACCCAGAACTACACCTACCAGCGCAACTACTACACCGAAAACTTCACCCTGCCCAACCTCACTCTGGGGTTGCCGTCCTTTTACCAGTGGGTGCCCTTCCTGAAGAAGTTCGCCACCTCGGCTTCCCTGAGCCTCACCTACACCCACACCCTTTCCAACCAGGGGGACATCGGCGGCGCCCTGCTGCAGCGCACCAGCGGCGAATCCTATGGGCCCAACCTCACCCTGCAGCTCAAGGGCGGCACCCAGGCCACCCTGCAGATGAACCGCCACTGGCAGAAAACCCTGGCCTTTCAACAGTACGGAGCCGGGGCCCAGACCTCGGTAAGCACCGATTTCTCGCTGCGGCTCAACCATTCCCTGCGCCGGCCCGGCGGCATCCGTTTGCCCTTCGGCCGGGGTGTGATCAAACTGCGGAGCGAAATCCGGAACAACCTGGAACTTCACTACACCGACAGCAAGCAGATCAACTACGGGGTGGTCCAGAGCGACCAGGGCACCTTCACCCTCACCCTTTCGTCGCAGTACAACTTCTCCCGCAACATCACCGGCCAGGCCCAGTTCAACCTGCGGAATGTCAAGGACCGCAAAACCGAACTGACCACCCGCGAATGGAACTTCCAGCTCAGCGCCTCCTTCAAATTCTGAGAAGCCATCTGACCCTCACGCCGCGGGAGCGCCGGGTGGTGTGGTTCGTGGTGGGGTCGCTCGCGGCCGGCCTGGTGGTTCGCGAGGCCGGGTTTCGGTGGCACAGGGCCCGGCTTCCTTCGCCACCCCCGGAAACCGCTCCGGCGGTTTCTACCCTCCAGGGGCCGCCGCCGGCCTCTCCGGCCAGGGAAACACCGGCCCCAGAATCCAGGGTAGACCTGAACCGGGCGACCTTTGAAGACCTCCTTCGCCTGCCCGGGATCGGCCCCAAACGCGCCCGGCAAATCCTTCGGTATCGCCAATCCCACGGCCCGTTTCGCCGGCCGGAGGACCTCCTGGCCGTTCCCGGCATCGGCCCCAAAACGCTGGAACGACTGCGCTCCTATATCCGCCTCGGTTCTCCCTGAGACGGCACCTTGCGTCCTTCCGCCGGTGGGATTAAACTACCCTAAACTCAGATTTAGGGCGGCCTAAAATGAACTTCCTCGCGGCAGGTGCGTTGCTGGCTCTCGCAGGGCTCGCCGGCTGGTGGCTGGCATCCGGACGGCAGCGATACCGGGCCCGCCGGCGCGAAACCCTGGAGGATACCCTCAAGTTCCTGGCCGGGCACGACGCCGAGGGCGCCACGGTAGAGGCCCTGGCAGGGTATCTGCACCTCGGCGACCGCACCACCCGGAACCTGCTGGACCGGCTCCATCGCCAGGGCCTGGTGCGCCTCCAGGGCAACCGGATCCTGCTCACCCCCGAGGGCCGACGGCAGGCCACCCGCATCCTTCGGGCCCACCGGCTCTGGGAGTTCTACCTGTCCTACACCACCGACCTGCCGCTCCAGGACCTGCATCGCCTGGCGGAAAAACAGGAGCACCGCCTCACCCCCGAGCAACTGCGGGATCTCGCCGCCCGGGTGGGCCATCCCCTCCGCGACCCCCACGGCGATCCCATCCCCGACGAGGCCGGCACCCTGCCCCTGGTGGCCCCCGGGAAACCCCTGACCGATGTGCCCGCCCAAACCTGGGTTCAGGTGGTGCATGTGGAGGACGAACCCGCTGACATCTTCGCCCAGATCGTGGCCGAGGGCATTGACCCCGGCACCGTGTTCCTGGTGCTGGAAAACCTGCCCACCGGCATCCACCTGCGGCTGGACGGCCGGGACCTGTGGCTCGCGCCCATCGTGGCTAACAACATCAGCGTGCAGGTGCTGCCGGAAGCCCCGCCCCGGCCCCTACCCCGCAAGACGCTCGCCGACATTGAACCCGGCACCTGGGTCCGGGTGGCCCGGATCTCGCCCCGCATCCAGGGCCTGCTGCGGCGCCGCCTCCTGGACCTCGGCTTCACCCGCGGTGCCCGGGTGAAGCCCGTGCTCCGGAGCGCCTTCGGCCACGGCGATCCCACGGCCTACTGGGTCCGGGGCAGCCTGATCGCCCTTCGCAGGGAACAGGCCCGCGAGATCCTGGTTCAGGAGGATTCCCATGAAACTGCTCCCCCGGCCTAAGGCCGCGCCCGCCTGCGAAACCTGCCCGCTCTTTCCCCGGGAATGGCTCCTGGAGGAAGGCAAGTGGGACTACCTGGTAGCCCTGGCCGGCAATCCCAACACGGGCAAGAGCACCATCTTCAACGCCCTCACCGGCCTGCGCCAGCATGTGGGCAACTGGCCCGGCAAAACCGTGGCCCGCGCCGAGGGCGGGTTTTCCTTCGGCGGCAAACGGTACAAGGTGGTGGACCTACCGGGCACTTATTCGCTTTTGACCATGTCGCAGGAGGAAGAGATCGCCCGCGACTTCCTGCTCTTCGGCCGGCCCGACGCCGTGATCGTGGTGGTTGACGCCACCGCCCTGGAACGGAACCTCAACCTCACCCTGCAGGTGCTGGAAATCACCTCCCGCGTGGTGGTGGCCCTGAACCTCATGGACGAGGCCCGCCGCCGCGGCATCCGGGTGAACCCCCGGGCCCTGAGCCGGGAACTCGGCGTGCCCGTGGTGCCCACCGTGGCCCGCACCGGCAAGGGCCTGCGGCGACTCCTGGAAACCGTAGAGGGCGTGATTGAAGGCCGCATCGCCACCCACCCCCGCCGCATCCCCCTGGACCCCGAACTGGAAAAGGCCGTGCAAACCCTGGTGCCCTTGCTGCTGGAGGCCTTCCCCGGC
This sequence comes from Caldifarciminota bacterium, assembly GCA_027069855.1. Taxonomy (GTDB): domain Bacteria; phylum Hydrothermota; class Hydrothermia; order WGAB01; family WGAB01; genus WGAB01. Next base: position 7,464 of record JALXEF010000152.1, on the reverse strand, counting down.
CTGCCCCACGCCCGATGGATCGCCCTGCGACTCCTGGACGGCGACCCCAGCATCCGCCGGGCTGTGGAAACCGGCGAACTGGCCCGCCTGGTCCCGGAGCCCGTGCCATGAAACCCGAAGCCAAAAGAATCCTGGAAACCGCCGACGCCCTGCGCCGCACGCTGCCCGAGGATTTCCGCGACCGGCTGGTGGAATCCCTGTACGCCGAAGCCGAGGCCATCACCCGGCGGGTGGTGCACCTGGAGGGCGATCCCCTCTCCTGGGAGGAACGCATCGACCGCATCGTCACCCACCCCCTGTGGGGCCTGCCCCTCATGGTGCTGGGCCTGGCCGTCATCTTCTGGATCACCATCGTGGGGGCCAACTACCCCTCGGAACTCCTGGCCGCCGTTCTGTTTGCCATAGAAGATCTGGGAAGCCGGGCCTTCGCCGCCCTCCATGTGCCCGCTATCCTGACCGATTTCCTGTGGCACGGCGTGTACCGCGGCCTCGCCTGGGTGGTGAGCGTGATGCTGCCGCCCATGGCCATCTTCTTCCCCATCTTCACCATCCTGGAAGACCTGGGCTACCTGCCCCGGGTGGCCTTCAACATGGACTGGCTTTTCAAGAAGGCCGGAGCCCACGGCAAACAGGCGCTCACCATGGCCATGGGGTTCGGCTGCAACGCCGCCGGCGTGGTGGCCACCCGCATCATTGAATCGCCCCGGGAACGCTTGATCGCCATCCTCACCAACAACTTCGTGCCCTGCAACGGCCGCTGGCCCCTGCTCATCATGCTGGGCAGCCTGTTCTTTGCCGCGGTGGTGCCGCCCCGGTTCCGCAGCCTGGCCGCCACCGGCGCCGTGCTCGGCGCCGTGCTGGTGGGCGTGTTCTTTACCTTCCTCGTGTCCTGGCTCCTCTCGCGCACCCTGCTCCGGGGCGAACCCAGCGCCTTCACCCTGGAACTGCCGCCCTACCGTCGGCCCAATGTCCTGCGCATCCTGTACACCTCGTTCATTGACCGGACGGTCAAAATTCTCTGGCGGGCCGTGTACATGGCGGCGCCCGCGGGCGGCCTGATCTGGATCCTGGCCAACGTGCAGGTGGGCTCCCGGAGCCTGGTGCAGATCCTTGCGGGCTGGCTCCAGCCCCTGGGCCACCTCATCGGCCTGGACGGCATGATCTTGCTGGCCTACATCGTGGCGATCCCGGCCAACGAAATCGTGATTCCCACCCTCATCATGGGCTACACCGGCGCCCGCACCATGGTGGAACTGGAAAGCCTGGAGGCCCTGCGGCATCTACTGGTGGACCAGCAGGGCTGGACCCTTCTGACCGCCGTTTCCCTCATGCTCTTCGCCGTGCTCCACAACCCGTGTTCCACCACGATCCTGACCATCTGGAAGGAAACCGGCAGCAAGCGGTGGGCGGCCGTGGGCACCTTCCTGCCCCTGGCCGTGGCCTTCGCCACCACCTTCGTGGTGGCCACCCTGTGGCGCCTTCTGGGAGGTGGATGATGCCCCGGGACCTCACGCCCGTGATGGAGGACTACCTCAAGGTCATCTTCCAGCTGGGCCGAACCGGCCGGCGGGTGACCACCCGCGACCTGGCCCGGCACTTCGGCGTGAAACCCGCCACCGTCACCCAAACCCTGCGGCGGCTGGCGGCTCTGCGCCTTGTGGAGTACGAGCCCTATCGGGGTGTGACGCTGACCGAGGCCGGCCGGCGGATCGCCCTGGAGGTGATCCGGCATCACCGGCTCATTGAGCAGTACCTGCACCAGGTGCTGGGCATCCCCTGGCACCGGGTGCACCAGGAGGCCGAGCGCTGGGAGCATGTGATCTCCGAAGAGGTAGAAGAGCGCATGGCCGAGGTTCTGGGGCATCCCCGCCAGGATCCCCACGGCGCCCCGATCCCCGGGCCGGACCTCTCGTGGCAGGAGGAACCCCTGGAACCGCTCAGCGACCTGGCGCCCGGCGACCGGGCCCGGGTGGCCCAGGTGGCCGACGAAGACCCCGAACTCCTGCTCTATCTGGAGGCCCGGGGCCTCCTTCCCCGGGCCGAGGTGCAGGTGGTGGCCCGGGAACCGGTGAGCGAAGACCTGTGGGTAGTGGTGCAGGGGCACCGCCATCGGGTGGCCCATCGTGCCGCCTGCCAGGTTTGGGTGCAGCGCCTGGCTTCGGGGCCTGCCGAGCCTGTTGACCCGGATTTGGGAACCCCGTAAGATTTGGCGGATGTCGGCACACCGGGACGAAACTCCGGTCTCTGAAAGGTCCGGGGGCGTTGGGCATCTCGGCTTTCCCCCTGTGATTCCAAAGGCGGAACTTCGCTGGATTGAACGGCGGTATCCCCAGGTTAAGGCTGCCCGTGATCAACTTCGGGAATCGCCGACCCCGGCGCGCACCCGGCCCGGCGCGGCACCGGCCGAACTGATCCAGGTCCACGCCTGGTACCCCAAAACCCTGCCCGGCACCCTCAAACTCGTGGTGCTGGCTCCGGACTGGGCCGGCCTCCTGGATGTCATCACCGGCTGGTTCCACCGCCGGGGCTACAACATCGCCACCGTGGTGGGTACCGTACTCAACGGCGTGGGCGTGGTGCACCTGGAGATCCCCCTGGCCACCGAGGAGGACCGCAAAACCCTGAAACGGGAACTCCGGCGGTTCCGGCGGGTGTTCCAGACCGTAGGCCGGGGCGGCGGCGCCATCCGCCGCATGCTGGGCATCGCCGCCAGCAAACTGGAGATCTTTGACCGCATCATCCGCGTGTTCCTGCGGTGGCAGAAGCGGGGCTCGCCGGAATACGCCCTGGACGACGCCACCCTGCAGGACCTCATCTCCGAGGAGGGCGAGGCCGTGAAGTTCATCACGGCCCGCACCATCGCCTACCTGGAGGAACGCAAGCCCGAGGACCTGGCCAAGCAGATCCTCACGAACTTTTACTTCCAGAATGTGCTGCGGAGCCAGGGCCGCGGCGTGCTGGTCAAGGCCGAAAACCTCTGGACCGCCGGCGGCTGGCTCACCGGCGTCACCGTGGCCGGCATGGACACCCACCTGTCCCTGGACGATGTGCTGGACGCCATCCGGGGGTACCTGCCCCATTTCCACCGGGATTACGACAAGCAGTTCATCTCGCGGGACGGCATCACCGTGGTGCGGGTGGAGTTCACTGACCACCTGGGCCGTCCGTTGCCGGAAAAGGACCTGGGCCGGTTTGAGCAGTACCTGTTGCACCAGTTGCGCAAGCCCCGGCGCCGCGAGAAGGTCAACATCCGCTACGGCATTGAGCTCCTGGGCCGGGTGGTGATCCCCTCCCTCATCCAGGAGGCCCTGCGCAGCGGCATCCCCCAGGTGTACTTCCTGCCCGGCCAGGTGACCGATTCCGAGGCCGAGTTCAAACTGGCCATCGTCAAGCCCCTGGAGGAGGGCGAGGTCGGGGTGCTGGACACCGTGGGCAACCTGTTAAGCCGCATTGAGGGCATCGCCCTGGTTTCGGAGAAGCCGGCGAACCAGAGCCGGGGCTGTGCGGTCAAGATCCTCACCCTCCGGGCCCACCTGGGCAAGTTCAGCACCGAGGAGGACATCTACTCGGCGGTAAAGGCGGTGCTCAAGCGGATCCTGCCGGAGTTCCGGGACTTTGACGAGGGCATGCGCAAACTGGACCGGGCCAAACTGGAACAGGTGGAGGCCCAGTTGAAGGTGGGCCGGGAGTCGGACGCCCGGTTCATCCGCGAGTACTTCTTCAGCATGGAGGACTTCCACCGGCTGCAGGCGCCGGTTTCCCATATCCTGGAGGAGATCCGCACCACCCAGCGCACCCTGGTGCGCTATCAGCGGCGTCGGATCCCCACGGTGATGGTGCGGGAAACCCCCTATGCCGTGCTCGTGTGCCTGGTGGGACCGGAGCAGCCGGGCCTATACAATAAGGCCCTCCAACTCCTTGGGCCTGTTGGAGAAATCGTGATCACCCGGGTGGAGGACTACGGCGTTTCCATGTTCACCCTGCCCAAGCGCAAGGGGCATCCCACCGCCCGGGAGGTCCGCCGGGCTCTGGAGCCCCTTTTTGAAGAAATCCGGGCCCTGGAAAACCGGGGGAAGGCAGAAACTTTGGGTACCAAACGGGAGGTTACGGCATGAAGGTCACGCTGTCGGTCATCAAAGCCGATATCGGCGGGTATGTGGGGCACTCCGGAATGCATCCCAAGCTGGAGGAGGTGGCCAACGAGAAACTCCGGGAGGCCCAGAGCCAGGGCCTTCTCATCGACTACTTCGTGACCCGCGTCGGCGACGACCTTCAGCTCATCATGACCCATACCCGGGGCGAGAACAGCCAGGAGATCCACGAACTCGCCTGGAACACCTTCCTGGCGTGCACCGAAGAGGCCAAACGCCTGAAACTCTACGGCGCCGGCCAGGACCTCCTGAGCGATTCCTTCTCCGGCAATGTCAAGGGCATGGGGCCGGGGGTCGCCGAGATGGAAATCGAGGAGCGCCCCTCCGAGCCCGTGATCGTCTTCATGGCCGACAAAACCTCGCCCGGCGCCTGGAACCTGATCCTGTACCGCATCTTCGCCGACCCCTTCAACACCGCCGGGCTTGTGATCGATCCCAAGATGCACGACGGCTTCCGCTTTGAAGTGCTGGATGTGTTTGAAAACAAGGTGGTGTACCTGGACACGCCCGAGGAAACCTACGACCTTCTGGCCCTGATCGGCTCCATTGAGCACTACATCGTGAAGGCCGTGTACAAGAAGAACGGCGACATCGCGGCCGTGTCGTCCACCACCAAACTCTCCCTGATCGCCGGCAAGTATGTGGGCAAGGACGATCCGGTGCTCATCGTGCGGGCCCAGAGCGGTTTTCCGGCGGTGGGCGAGGTGCTGGAGGCCTTCACCCGGCCGCCCATCGTGCCGGGCTTCATGCGGGGCTCCCACTTCGGGCCCCTGATGCCCGTGCCCTTCCACTATTCCAACACCACCCGGTTCGACGGCCCGCCCCGGGTGATCGCCGCCGGGTTCCAGCTGGCCGACGGCCGGCTCGTGGGGCCGCGGGATCTCTTTGACGACCCGGCCTTTGACCGGGCGCGGGAGCATGCCAACTTCGTGAGCGACTACCTGCGGCGGATGGGCCCCTTTGAGCCCCACCGCCTCGGGGAAAAGGAAATGGAATACACCACCCTGCCCTCCGTGCTGAAGAAACTGGAGGACAGGTTCAAGAAACTGGAGGAGTAACTTCGGATGAGCGAACAGGCCAGGATTGCACGCATTTCGGGCGTTCTCGTGGTGGCCGAGAACATGCGGGGCGCCCGGATGAACGAGATCGTGAAGGTGGGAAAACTCGGCCTCATCGGCGAGGTGATCCGACTGCAGGAAGACAAGGCCTACATCCAGGTGTACGAAGACACCTCGGGCCTGTTTGTGGGCGAACCCGTGGAACGCACCGGCGAATCCCTCACCGTGGAACTCGGCCCCGGGCTCCTGACCCAGGCCTTTGACGGCATCCAGCGGCCCCTGGACCGCATCCGCGCCCTGAAGGGCGATTTCGTGGAGCGCGGCGTGGAGGTGCCCGCCCTGGATCGCGAGAAGAAGTGGGACTTTGAACCCACCGTGAAGAAGGGCGACCAGGTGCGGATCGGCGACATCCTGGGCGAGATCCAGGAAACCCACAGCATCAAACACCGGGTGATGGTGCCGCCGAACCTCAAGGGCATCGTGCACCTGCGCGAGGAGCACTGGGACGAGGCGTTCACGGTCAAGGAGATCCGCAAGGGCAGTTTCACCGTGGACGACACCGTGGCCGTGCTCACAGACGCCGAGGGCAAGGACTACGAGGTGAAACTCGCCCACAAGTGGCCCGTGCGGGTGCCCCGCCCGGTGCGCGCCAAGTTCCCCCCGAACCATCCCCTGGTGACCGGCACCCGGATCCTGGACTTCTTCTTCCCCATCGCGCTCGGCGGCAACGCCGCCATCCCCGGCGGCTTCGGCACCGGCAAAACCGTCACCGAACAGACCCTCGCCAAGTACTCGCTGGTGGACATCGTGATCTACATCGGTTGCGGCGAACGCGGCAACGAGATGACCGAGGTGCTGGTGGAATTCCCGGAACTGGAGGACCCGTACCACGGCGGCGCCCTGATGGACCGCACGATCCTGGTGGTGAACACCTCCAACATGCCGGTGGCCGCCCGCGAAGCCTCCATTTACACGGGCATCACCCTGGCCGAGTACTACCGCGACATGGGCTACAACGTGCTGCTCCTCGCCGACTCCACGAGCCGCTGGGCCGAGGCCCTGCGGGAAATGTCCTCCCGCCTGGAGGAGATGCCCGGCGAAGAGGGGTATCCCACCTACCTGGCCTCCAAACTGGCGGAGTTCTACGAACGCACCGGCCGGGTGCGCGCCCTGGGCACCGACGAGCGGGTGGGCTCGGTGACCGCCGTGGGTGCGGTGTCGCCGCCCGGCGGCGACTTCTCCGAACCCGTCACCCAGAGCACCCTACGGGTGGTGGGCGGCTTCTGGGCCCTGGACACCGACCTGGCGCACCGCCGCCACTTCCCGGCCATCAACTGGCTCCGGAGCTACACCCTGTACTACACCCACATTGAGAAGTGGTTCCTGGAGAATGTGACCCCAAAGTGGAGCGAACTGCGCACCTGGGCCTCGGAGATCCTGCAGAAGGACGCCGAGCTCCAGGAGATCGTGCTGCTGGTGGGGCCCGACGCCCTCCAGGACCACGAACGCCTGACCCTGGAAACCGGCAAACTCATCCGCGAGGGCTTCCTGCAGCAGAACGCGTTCCACGAGATCGACGCCTCCTGTCCGCTGCCCAAGCAGGCCGGCATGATGGAACTCATCCGCACCTTCTACGAACTCGGCGAACAGGCGCTGGCCCAGGGTGTGCCCATTGAGGACATCGTGTCCCTGCCGGAGATTGAGGAGATCACCCGGATCAAGGAAGTGCCGCCCGAGGAGTTTGACGCCAAGAAGCGCGAAATTGAGGAGAGCCTGAAGCAGCGGCTGGGCCTGCAAAAGGCCGCTGCCTGATCCTCTTTCAGGTGTGCCGACATCCGTTGGGCCGGGGGCGAGCGCCGCGGCGCCCGCCCCCGGCCTATATCTTTAACACATGATCCAGCCCCGATACCTCCGCCTCTGCCCCAACTGCGGGGGCCCAATTTCGGCAGGCCGCCTGCATCAGGGCCTGCCCTGCGAAACCTGCCTGCCCGAAGCACCGGAACCCCTTACGCCCTCCTCCCTGTGCACGGCCCTCCAGAAGCAGGGCACCCTCCGAAACCTGCACACCCTGTGCACCCTGCACCAAAAACTCCAGGAATTCCGCACCTTCTTTGAAGTCCGCGTGGGTGCACCGCCCTGGAGCCTCCAGGAAACCTGGGCCGTACGAACCCTCCTGGGCGAGTCCTTCACCCTCACGGCCCCCACCGGCGTCGGCAAAACCACCTTCGGCCTGGTCATGGCCGCCTTCCTGCCCG